>CAZIPZ010000025.1:10593-27095 GCA_964541075.1 uncultured Solibacteraceae bacterium
CTGTATCTGTCGCGATTGATCAAACCTCTGGGTGTTCGCGTCACGCGGCTAGCATTAGGATTGCCTGTGGGGGGCGATCTGGAGTATGCAGACGAAGTGACCATGGCGAAGGCGATTGAAGGCCGCCGCGAGTTATAGAGCTACCGGTTCGCCATCATTTGATCGAAAACATCCTCAGCGTGGTAAGAACTTCGAACTAGAGGTCCCGCAAACACCCATCGAATTCCCATCTGCTTTCCGATATAGCTCAACTCCTCGAATTCATCAGGGTGATAGTACTTCTGAATTTCGGCGTGTTTTTTCGAGGGTCGCAAATACTGTCCTATCGTTAGAATCTCGACGCCGACCCCCACCGCATGTTGCATCAATTCAACGATCTCGCCCTTTTCCTCTCCGAGTCCCACCATTATTCCGGTCTTGATATACACGCTGCCATCCATCTCTTTGGCGCTCTTGAGAAGGCTAAAAGATGTCTGATAGTCCGACTTGAATCGGATTGCTGGGTAGAGGCGCTGCACAGTCTCGATATTGTGCGAAAAGATGTCCGGTCCGGCATCCATGATGGTCCTAACACAGCGTAAGTCACCCTGGAAATCCGGAGTCAGCAATTCAATCTTCACGTCACGATCAAAACGGCGGATCTGGCGAACGGTTTCCGCAAAAATCGACGCGCCTCCGTCAGTCAGGTCATCTCGATCCACCGAGGTAATAACTGCATGCTTCAACTTGAGATCCACAATGGCTGCCGCAACACGGGCAGGCTCCATGAGGTCGTATTCGGTTGGTCGACCGCTCATGACGGCGCAGAAAGCACAAGCGCGCGTGCAAATGTCGCCCAGAATCATGAAGGTTGCTGTTCGATGTTTTCCCCAACATTCCGCGATGTTGGGGCACATGGCGTCCTCGCAAATCGTGTTCAGCTTGTGAGAACGAAGGATGCGGCGCACTTCGAAGAAGTCTTCACCACTCGGAATACGGACTTTGAGCCAATCAGGACGCCCGCCCATTCCTCAATTATATGTGTATCGCGGCTTTGTAAACGTTTTCCATGGCCTCGTGGACGCCTTCGGCCAAAGTCGGATGCGCGTGGATGGTATTGACAATGTCATCCACGGTCGCTTCAAGCTGCATAGAAGCAACTGCCTGGGCAATCAATTCTGTTACAGCGTTTCCGATCATGTGTACACCAAGAATCTCACCATACTTCTCGTCCGCGACCACTTTGATGAAGCCCTCCGTCGCGTCCTCGATTGCCGCCTTACTGACTGCCGTAAAGGGAAACTTTCCGGTTTTCACCTTGCGCCCTGCTTCGACCGCCTTCGCTTCAGTAAGTCCGACGCTGGCCACTTGCGGGTCGCAATAAGTGCAGTTCGGCACATGAGCGTAGTTGATGGGATGCGGTCGTTTTCCCGCAATGTGCTCAACGGCGACGATTCCTTCCTGCGAAGCCACGTGCGCCAACAGAGGAGACGGTGTGACATCGCCAATGGCGTATACGTCCTTCCTCTCAGTCTGCATGAAGTCATTTACTCTGATGAAACCCCGCTCTGTTGTGAGGCCGATGTTTTCAAGGCCCAGGTTCACGGTATTCGGTGCACGGCCGGTCGCCATCAACAATCGATCGACCGTGTATTTCTTGACCTCGCCTCGCTCCGTCTGAAATGCAATATCGACGTTCTGTCCATTGCTTTTCGCGCTTTCGAGTTTCGCCTTTGTATACACTTCGATCCCGCGCTTGGTAAAGACACGCCGAAGTTCTTTGGAAACTTCCTCATCTTCGAGCGGAAGAATGTTGGGTGCGACCTCCAGCAATGTAACCTTTGAACCAAAACCGGCAAAGATCGATGCGAACTCAACGCCGACCGCCCCTGCTCCGACGATTCCGATCGAGCGGGGTATGTCTGATAGGTTCAGCGCTCCGACGTTGCTTAAAATCAGTTCTTCGTCGACGTCATACCCAGGCAGAGACTTCGCTTCCGAGCCTGTCGCAACAATGATGTTCTTCGCGTTGATTTCGGCAGGAGCGCCGTCGCCCTGGACTGCAATCCTTCCCGAACTGGCAAGGGCTCCTACGCCTTTAAATACATTGACTTTATTTTTCTTGAGAAGGAAGTCCACGCCTTTTGCGAGTCGGTTGACGACATCGTTCTTCCGCTGCTGGATCTTCTGAAAGTCCACTCCGACTTCACCGAACTTGAATCCATGTGTCGCGGCTTTCTTTACTTCATTCAGGAAACGCGAATCGTGGAGAAGGACTTTTGTAGGGATGCAACCCCGCAGCAGGCACGTTCCACCGTAGCGGGAATCCTTTTCAATGACGGCGACGCTCAGACCAAGCTGCGCAGCTCGGATGGCGGCGACATATCCGCCGGGCCCGGTTCCAATGATTGCAACATCAAAGGGCGCCTGTTCTTTCATCCGGGCCGTCCTCCAGCGGAATCAGAAGATGTCAAAATGCTCCTCGTGGAGAAGCGGGTCGGATTTCACGATGATGTCCTTCTTCGTCCATTCCTCAAGGTCCGGAATTGAAACGAATTCCCCGCTCTTGAGAACCTTGGCGATTTCCGGATTCACCCTCACGGTGATTTCTTTGCCTTCCAGCAGGTGAGCCAGCTTTTTGATTTCCTGCTGGACGTCGTAGCAAATCGTTTCACCGGACTTCGCCCAACCGGAACCATTGCAGTGCGGACATGGATGGCAGATGGTTCGTTCAAGGGAGGGCTGCGTCCGCTTTCGAGTGATTGCGACTAGTCCAAAATCATTGAATTGAAGAACCTTCGATGGGGACCGATCAGCGCGCAGCGCCTCTTCCAATGCGGTCATGATCCGTTGCCGGTTCTTCTTTTCTTCCATGTCGATGAAGTCGACAACAATGATGCCGCCGAGATTGCGAAGCCGGATCTGGCGGACAATCTCGTGCGCCGCATCGAGATTCGTCTTTACGATCGTATCTTCAAGACGATTGGATTTGCCGACGTACTTGCCGGTGTTGACATCGATGGCAACCAGAGCCTCCGTCTGATTGATGACGATATATCCCCCCGACTTCAACCAGACCTTAGATCGCAATGCCTTGTCGATCTCAGTGTTCAGACCGTACTCCTCGAAGATCGGAGTGTCCTTGAGATGAAGCTTTACGCGATTGACCAAAGCCGGTTGAAACTTATTCACGAAATCGAGAACGGTGGCGAACTCCATCTCATTGTCGAGACGAATGGCATGGTAGTCATGCGAAAGTTGGTCGCGCAGCATGCGCTGAACAAGATTTAAGTCGCGATGAATGAGCGCGGGAGCAGGCTTCTTTTCCGACTTCGATCGAATGTCGGCCCACAGATTTCCCAGAAAGCGAATGTCCTGAACAAACTCATCCTCCCCGCGACCTTCAGCGGCTGTCCTGACGATAAATCCACCGGGCAGACCATTGCGGTGCTCATTAATAATCCTCTTCAAGCGCAAGCGTTCCTCATCAGAAGCGATTTTCCGGGACACACCGACGTGATCCACTGTTGGCATGTAGACAAGATATCGCCCAGGCAATGCGATATGGGACGTGATGCGTGCGCCCTTCTTGCCGAGCGGCTCTTTGGAAATCTGAACAAGAATCTCCTGACCTTCACGGAGTAGCTCAGAAATCATCGCCCCACCTTTCGGTGCGTGTCCGTTCGTGCGATGCTCGTCCGGCTTTCCAACCGGCGGCCCGCCGTTGCGTCGTCTTTGCCGCCCTCTCCCAGATGGCCTGTGCGCTAATTGATAGTTGTCCGAGCGATCGGAGATCCTTGCATGTGATGTCGAGTCGTTACCTTCCTTTCCCTCGGACTCTTCTTTCAAATCTTCCAAAGCAGATGATGCTTCTGCCCTCGCTGCTCCCTCAACGGCCTCCTCTGAAGATCCGGCGTTGGCTGCGGAAGACGCGGAAGGCTCGCTCGCTTCGGTACGGTGATCCTCGCCCCCCGCAGAGCGCGGAGCAGCATCAGAAGGCTCCGTGGACGGCGCCGGTGAGACGGCATAGGGTTCGGGTTCAGAGGCGGTGCTTTCGGAACGACGCGAATACTTGGCGAGAGATTCCCCGGGCAGCACTTCCAGCCCGCCGAACGGGCGTCCCTCCGGCTCCCTATTTTCGTAAGTCTTGCCTTCAAAGGATGGGATCTTCGGTTTCTTGCCTCTGCGATCCCGGTCCCGACGCCGGGGCCCACGACGATCAAACGACTCCTCAGAAGTAGTTGGCGGCGCGCTCCTGGGAGATTCCGTCAAAACTGATCGAGGCTCCTCGGAGATGTCCGGAATGCCCGGTTTCACGTCTGCAATGGCAACGATGGGAGGCGGCGGAAGAGGCGCTGGAGGCTGCGGGACACGGGGTGCACCGCTTTCCTGGAGCTGGGCCACCTCGTCCTCAACGGTGGAAACGATTTTTTCGTACTCTTCCGTGTCTTCAAAGAAGTCTGAAACGTAAAGGAAGGCGTCGCGATCGAGACCAATATCTACGAAGGCGGACTGCATCCCAGGCAGAACCTTTGTGACCTTTCCCTTGTATATGGTCCCGACAATGCCCTGCGTGCGGTGCCGCTCAATGTAATACTCAACGAGTTCATCGTTCTCCAGGATCGCAATCTTCGTTTCCTGAGGTGTCGTGGAAATGATCAATTCTTTTTGCATTGAAACTCCTGTATCCGCCGCCAACAGCGCACAGGAACACATCGACACACGTCGCCTTAAGGCAGAAAACACGCATTGTCATGGGAAACTCCTGCGCTGGAGGAGCAAAACCCGCTCAACTCCGGACCGTAGCATACGGTTAAACCAACAATCTTTTGACGCGACTTAGCGAGCGACCGCGCCCGCTAGTAATTCATTACTTACAGTTTGCGCCTGGACCGCAATATAGCATGCTCCCGTTCAATTCACGTAACGACAGCGACGAACATTGATAACGAGACCAAGGGCGATAAAGGCGGTCAAAACCGATGATCCACCGTAGCTCAAGAACGGGAGAGGGATACCTGTCGTCGGCATGAATCCAATGACCATTCCAACGTTAACTACGAGGTGGAAGAAAAAGATTCCGACAACTCCCATCACAATGAACAAGCCCAAGTTGTCCCGCGCCGTCTGAGCATTGTGCACGGAGCGGAAGATGATAAACGCGAGCAAACCAAGCGTTATGCACACCCCAACGAAGCCCATTTCTTCACCGACGACGGAAAAGATGAAGTCCGTGTGCCGCGTTGGAAGAAAACCTAATTGATTCTGCGTACCGTTAAATAATCCCTTACCGAGAAGTCCGCCCGAGCCAATGGCGATCTTCGATTGCGTGACTTGGTAGCCATGTCCAAGCGGATCTCTTTCAGGTTGAACAAACGTAAGAATCCGCTCCTTTTGATAGTCCTTCAGGAAAAACCAGGAGAGCGGAAGCACAAGAACAAACGCCAAAACCAAAGCAATCAAGGCTGACGGCTTGAGGCCGCGAATGAACAAACCAACTGCGATCGCCGGCAAATACGTCAATGCCGTTCCCGTGTCAGGCTGTAAAGCGACCAAGGCCATGGGAATGCCGCATATGAGACCCGCTTTCGCAATTTGAGCGAGGGACATATAGCGGTTGTCGCGCAGTTCGGACAGATATCGCGCCAAAGCAACGACCACGACCATTTTGACTAATTCCGAAGGCTGAAATGCGAAAGATCCAAGCGCAACCCAACTCTTGGATCCCGAAACCGTGCGCCCCAGCGCCAGGGTGTAGAGAAGAATTCCTAGCGCAAGAATGTAAAGCCAAGGGACGTGTTCGGATATGAAGTGATAGTCGATAGCCGCTATCACGAATGCAGCAACAATCCCGACGGAAATCCACATCAACTGCCGAAGAAAATAATTCTCCGACGGTTCATTCATTGTCGAGCTATAGATCTCAGCGAGGCTAATAATGCAGAGGATGACAGCGGCGCCAAACAAGGGCCAGTCGAAGTCCTTCCAAAACCGCTTCGACCGTAGGGGTTCAATCATAGACTACTTCTGCGCCAGCGTAGTGATGTCATTCGTAAAGCGGCCTGTCTTTTTCTTGTAATACGTTTCCAGAACGGCTTTCGCAACCGGTGCGGCGGCCACTCCACCAAATCCACCGTTCTCGATAAAGACGGCGACAACGATCTCGGGATTTCGATAAGGCGCAAAGCCTACGAACCAGGCGTGATCTTCGTATTCATCACCTTTCGCCGCCGTTTGTTTTCCCACCACCTGAGCGGTTCCGGTCTTGCCGGCAACGTCAAAGCCTTCAATTCGGGCGCTTGAACCGGTGCCGCCACCTTCGTTTACAACGCCCCACATTGCCTTTCCGATAACATCTACGGTCGACTCATGAATCGAATACTCGTCCTCGTGAAGCTCCGGAGACTCGAAACCAAGTTTCTTAATGGTGGATGGATCGACTAGGTGGGGCTGCTTTAGCCGGCCGCCCGTTGTCAGGCCGCCCATTGCCCAGGCAGCTTGAATTGGCGTAAGACTAACGGCCCCTTGCCCAATGGAGACGGAGATCGTCTCACCTGGATACCATGCCGTCTTGAAGACCCGCTGCTTCCATTCGGCGGAAGGAATGAGCCCAGCATCTTCATTAGGGAGATCAACACCGGATTTTCGTCCGAGTCCCATCCTCGTTGTGTACTGCGATATCTTGTCAATACCGAGTTCTTTGCCGATCGTATAGAAGAAAACGTTGCAGGAACTGACGATGGCATTGTGAAGGCTAACCGCCCCATGTCCGCCTTTCGAAGAATGACATGCGAAGCTGTGGCCATAGAAGTTCGCCGATCCGCGACAGTAGATAGCGTCCAGCGGATTAATGGTCTCGCTCTCAAGGCCTGCTGCCGCCATGAAAATCTTGAAGACCGATCCCGGCGAATAGTGATTTTGAATAACGCGGTTCTGCAAGGGCTTTCGAGGGTCGCTGATGAGGCTGTTCCAATCTCCCACGGAAATGCGCGTTGCAAAGAGATTCGGATCAAACGCAGGCTTGCTGACCATCGCGAGAACTTCTCCAGTTCGCGGATCAATTGCAACAGCCGCCCCAGTTCGATCGCCAATCATGACCTCAGCCGCGTGCTGGAGATCCAGATCGATCGTTGTATAAAGATCGTTGCCTGAGATCGGCTCCTCTTCGTCGAGTTTCCCCATTTCGCGGCCAAAACTATTCACGATAACGCGCTTGAATCCGTCCTTCCCGCGCAAGACGTTGTTATATTGTCGCTCCAGACCGGACTTTCCAACCTGGTCGCCCGATTTGAAGTTAATAAATTCGGGGCTTGCCAACTCAGCTTCGGTAACCTCACCAACATAACCCAGCGCATGAGCGGCCACTTGTTCGCCGGCGTAGCGCCGTCTCGGCTGGAATTCGATGCTGATCTCTGGCAGTTCATATCGGTGAGCCTTCACGAAAGCGATGTCAGCGACGGAAACGTCCTCCTTCAAAACAATTGGCCTGAACTTCGGTTCTCTTCGCTTTCGATTGATCCGCTCCAAAAGGTCAGTGACAGAAACGTCAACACCCGAACTCAACATTGCAGCGGTCTGTTCGACACTGTGGGGACTGTTCTCGCGGATCAAAACGATATTGTAGGAAGGACGATTGTCCGCGATCACGCGCTTGAATCGATCGTAGATTCGTCCCCGCGGTGCGATCAGAGGGATTTCGCGAACTCGGTTTTGCTCGGCGCGCTGTTGGTAGTAGTTCGACTGCGCTATTTGATGATTCCAGAACCCGAAAAGCAAGACGAGCAAGGCCGCAACAATAACATAACCCACGAAACTGATGCGCCAGCGCAGAAGTTCTAGTTCTTCACGTTGCAACATTACGCCACCGATCGTGATAACCGAATAGGGCCAGTCCGAGCAGCGTGTTGAAAGTAGCGGATAGTAGCCATCCACCTACTGAGCCACTATAGGTCGCGTTCGGAGCTGCACCGACTGTGAGCCCTAAGATACTAACCAGAAGACCATCTCCGAGGGTAAACAAAAATAGTGCGAAAATTCGTGCAAGCGGTTGGTCTATGTTGAACTTCGATCCGGCGGAGGCCGCAAGGAATCCTATTAGGGTTTTGCTGAAACCATTGCTACCAAGGACGGCCGCCGAAAGACTGTCCTGCATCAGACCAAGGGCGCTCCCGATCACAATGGATGCAATCGGATTGCCCAAGGTAAAACCGTAGTAGATCGTGCAGACTAGGGGCAAATCGAAGTAAGTGAATACCTTAACCCGATACGAAAGTATTCCTTGGACGACGACTACCGCCATCAGGACGACGGCGAATCTTCCAAGTACTCCAAGGTTGCTCAAGCGAAACATTCGTAGGCCTTAGGGCGCATGGGATTCTTGTGCAGGATCGAGAATATCGGCCTGGGCTGGCGCGTCGATGATGCAAATGACCTCTTCAAGGCGTGAAAAGTCTGCACTTGGACGGATTCGAACCGTCCTGAAGAGACCGCGCCTCTGACCTACGGATTCAATTACGCCTACTGCCAAACCCTTGGGATAGATGCGGTCCAAGCCGGACGTAATGAAGTCATCGTTTTCTTTCAGGTCGTTGTCGTCTTCGATGTAGTCCAGTTCGAGTTCCGTCCCACTTCCTTTGATAATTCCCTGGCGTCGTGTGGATCGGAGCATGACTCCGACCCCGCTTTGCGAGTCCAGGATCAGTTGAACGATCGAAAAAAAATTGCTGGAATGAATCACTCTTCCGACGACTCCAGCCGGCGTAATGACCGCGGAGTCAGGTCGCACGCCGTGAGCCCGACCTTTATCAATCGTCACCGATTGGTTGCCACGAGCGGGATCGCGACCAATCACCCGTGCAAGGATCGATTTGCCTATGCCCATGTTCTGGATGGACAAGACATGGCGGAGACGCTCGGCTTCAAGGATCTGTTCGTTCTGTTGAGAAAGCTGCATCTTGAGGCTTTCGACTTCCTTTTGAAGTTCCTGGTTTTCGTCGTAAACACCAACGAGAGCAAAGTAGCGTTCCCAGATGTAGCGAACACCGAAAATGCCGCGATCCGTAAATCTTTCGAGCGGTCCAAGAGAATCAAGGACCGCGCTTCTAATGAAGCTGGTGTCTATTCGACTGCTGGTTTGCAAGGAGAGAAGCGCAGCGTGAAACAAGAGGGCGATCGCAAGCGTGATCCGGAGGGGTCTTTTTGAGGTTGCGATTATCCGCGACATCGCCAGCAATCCACTAGTTGATGGCGATCTTTCGAAGCAGGTCGAAATCGCTTAGCATTTTCCCTGTCCCCATCACAACGCAGTTGAGCGGATTCTCAGCAAGGGTTACGGGCAGACCGGTTTCTTCACGTATGCGCTTGTCGAGATTCTTGATGAGCGCGCCTCCTCCGGCCAGCACGATGCCGCGATCTGCGATGTCTGCAGATAATTCAGGAGGAGTTCGCTCGAGCACAACTCGGATCGAATTGATAATGATGTTGATGCACTCGTCCAGGGCCTCTCGAATCTCTTCATCCGAAACGACCACACTTTTCGGGACGCCTTCCATAAGATCGCGTCCTTTGATCTCGATCGTTTGAGCCTGATCCAAAGGGTGCGCCGATCCGATTTCGATCTTCACCTGTTCGGCAGTCCGCTCTCCGATCAAAAGATTATATTTTCGCTTGATATACTGCGTGATCGCCTCGTCCATCTCGTTGCCGGCGACCTTGTCGGACCGGCTATGCACGATGCCCGAAAGCGAAATCACGGCTATTTCCGTGGTGCCGCCGCCAATGTCGACGATCATGTTTCCTGAGGGTTCCGTTACGGGCAGCCCCGCGCCGATCGCCGCGGCCATCGCCTGCTCCACCAGATGGGCTTCACTTGCCTTCGCGCGGTACGCGGAATCCTGAACCGCCCGTTTTTCAACTTGTGTGATGCCGGAGGGAACGCCTATCACAATGCGCGGATGCACCAGGACTTTGCGGCTGTGCGCCTTCTGAATGAAATACGTCAGCATCTTCTCCGTTGTGGTGAAGTCTGCGATGACGCCGTCTTTCATTGGACGAATCGCCACGATGTTGCCGGGAGTGCGGCCTAACATGTCCTTGGCCTCTTTGCCGACGGCTTCCACCTGATTCGTGATCTTGTTAATGGCTACGATAGACGGTTCGTTGACGACAATGCCGCGTCCTCTCGCATAGACCAGGGTGTTTGCAGTCCCCAAGTCAATTGCCAAGTCGCTGGAAAACAAGCTAAACAGCGGCCGAAAATTCATGATATGTATTTGGGCTCCTTGTTCGTGCGGAGAACTCACACTTCGAATCAGCACCAGCAGACGGTGGGACTCAAGACCGAGATCGGTACATGATATCCGAAATCCCAAATCCGAAATCCTAAAATTTCTGCTAGCATAGTTGAGTTTATCCCCCAGTTCTTAGGAGGACCGTATGCTGGATCTCATGAGACGTCAGCGCGCCAGACTCAAATGGGTATGGGTTCTTCTCATATTCATTTTCAGCGTGACGCTCGTAACACTTTACATTCCGTTTGGCGACGTGACGACCATCAGTATCACCAACGATGTTGCCGAAATAGGAGACGACAAGGTCACCGCTCGCCAGTTTCAGAGCGCCTACCGATCTTATCTCACTCAGATGCGGTCCCAAGTTACTCCGGAGATGCTTCGCGCCTTCCGTTTCGATCGACAGATCCTCGATGCTCTTGTGACTCGCGCCGTCATTACTGAAGAGGCAAAGCGCCTTGGGCTCAATGTTTCCGCCGCAGAAATTGAACAACGCATTCTGGAAAACCCGATATTCCGTGAAGGTGGAAATTTCATCGGCCTTACCAGATATCAAACCATTCTCGCCCAGAACAATCTCACCGTTGACGAGTTTGAGTCCAGTGTTCGTAACGAAATTCTGACCGACAAGCTCAGAAGCTTCATTACCGCCGGCGTGCCCATAACCGATAAGGAAGTCGAGGATGAGTACAAACGACGGAATGAGAAGGCAAAACTCGACTACTTTGTGATCGATGCCGCCAAACTCGAAGACAAAGTGATCGTCACGGATCAGGATCAACGGGACTACTACGAAAAGAATAAGGCTAAATATAACGTTCCCGAAAAACGTCAAGCCAAGTACGTCTGGCTGGACACCCAAAAACTTCGATCGCAGATCACTGTTTCGGATGATGAATTACGAAAGTACTTTGAGGACCATAGGTCCGAGTATGAACTTCCTGAGCGTGTAAGCGCACAGCATATTCTGCTGAAGACACAAGACAAGAGTCCTGAAGACATTGAAGTGATCCGACAAAAGGCCCGGACGGTGCTTGAGCGCGCCAAGAGCGGCGCAGACTTCGCAGGCTTAGCGAAACAGTTCTCCGAGGATGGATCCGCTGCCAACGGCGGCGACCTTGGCTCCTTCACACGTGGGCAAATGGTGCCGGAATTCGAACGCGCGGCATTCAGCTTGGGCGTTGGGGCCATCAGCGATCTCGTTCAGACTCAGTTCGGCATTCATATCATCAAGGTGAATGAGAAAACGCCCGCGCGCGCACGCCCGTTCGAGGAAATCAAAGAGGCGATTCGGCCAATCATCTCAACCCGCAAGGCAGAGCAGCGCGCCGGAGAACTTGCTCAGCAGGTTGCGGTCGACCTGGTAAGCAACAAGGACCTCAATGCGGTGGCGCAGAAGCACGGCCTCGAGGTGCTGGACACCCCGTTAGTTGAACAAAATCAGCCGATTCCAGTGTTGGGAAACGCCGCCGAACTGCAACGCCGGATGTTCTCAATGAATCAGGATGAAATCGGCACTGCCACCCAGGTTGAACGCGGCTGGACAGTGCCTAAGCTCACACAGATCGTTAAAGCTCATCCAGCTTCTTTCGATGAGGCCAGGCCAGAGATCTTGAAGGACGTGAAAGCCGAAAGGGCCAGGCAATTGGCTGCGGATCAAGCCGGCCAGGTTCAAGAATTGTTGAAGTCCGGCAAGGATCTTGCAAGTGCAGCGAAAGTTGTAGGCGCCGAAGTTCGCACCAGCGAATTGCTCGCTCGCGGAGCTTTTCTCCCCGAATTCGGCTCCTTAACCGACCAGGATAAAGAAATCTTCTCTCTACCGATTGGCAAACCGGGCGCTCCTTTCACCATCGCAAATAAGACGCTGGCGTTCGTTGTAAAGGAGCGGCAGGAGATCAACCCGGAAGAAATGAAGAAGTCCGTAGAAACGCTGCGGACAGAGCTTCTTCCGGTAAAGAGGGAGCAGTATTTCAATGCCTACATACAAGAAGTTCGCAAGAAGATGCAGGACAACGGGGACATCCAGATCAACGAAGCAGTAATGACCCAACTGGCGCAGACCGTCAGTTAGCCTATCTTCAAGCCGCGGGCAATCACCCGCGGCTTTCTGTAACTCTTACACTCCGATAACGTCTACCAGTTCCTTCACAGCGGCTGCAGATTTTTGAAGAGCGGCGCGTTCTTCCGCGGTGAGTGTGATCTGAATCACCTGCTCCACACCGCGTTCGCCAAGCTTCACAGGAACTCCAACGAACAAGCCATTGATGCCGTATTCCCCCTGAAGGTATACCGCGCAGGGAGCGATTTTCTTCCTGTCATTCAGGATGGCATCAACCATCTCGACGATGGACGCGGACGGCGCGTACCAGGCGCTGGTCTTCAGATAGGAAACGATCTCTGCGCCGCCATTGGTAGCTCGCTGAACCAAGCGATCGATCGTATCCTTCGGGAGAAGCTCGGTAATCGGGATGCCGGCCACAGTGGAGTATCTCGGCAGCGGCACCATCGTATCGCCATGACCGCCAAGCACAAAAGCATGCACGTTCTCGATCGACACGTTTAGTTCCATAGCAATGAACGTGCGGAACCTTGCAGAATCGAGAACACCGGCCATGCCCAAAACCCGCTCTCGAGGAAGACCGCTGACTTTAAAGGCGGTCTGCGCCATTGCATCCAAAGGATTGCTTACGACGATGATCGTGCAGTTGGGCGAATTCTTCATCACCTGCTCGGTCACGCCCTTGACGATGTTGTAGTTCGTCTTGAGAAGATCGTCCCGGCTCATTCCGGGTTTGCGTGGAACGCCGGCAGTGATGACCACAATGTCGGAATTCGCTGTATCTATGTAGTTGTTGCTTCCGGTTATCCTGCAGTCATAACCCTCTATTGGCGCAGACTCCGCGAGATCCAAAGCTTTCCCTTGCGGCACGCCCTCAACGATATCAATTAACACAACATCGGCAAGCTCCCTCTCCACGATTCGCTGGCCTGCAGTCGCTCCGACGTTTCCCGCTCCGACAACGGTGACTTTTTTTCTTGCCATTACATGTTCTCCACAATCGCTTTTGCAAATTCAGAAGTCTTCAATTTAGTTGCGCCCTCCATTAACCGTTCGAGATCGTATGTCACCTTGCCTTGTTGAATCGTTTTGGCAAAGGCTTGCTCGATCAATTGCGCAACATCCTTCCAGCCTATGTATTCAAACATCATGCAACCCGAGAGAATGACGCTTCCCGGATTAACGACGTCCTTGTCCGCGTATTTTGGCGCCGTCCCATGCGTTGCTTCAAACACCGCATAGCCGTCTCCGATATTGCCGCCAGGGGCGATCCCCAATCCACCGACTTGCGCCGCACACGCATCCGACAGGTAGTCGCCATTCAAGTTGGGCGTGGCGATCACATCGTATTCGTCGGGCCGCATGAGCACTTGCTGAAGCATTGAATCGGCAATGCGATCCTTGATCACCAGCCTTTGAGACGCCCCGGGTTGCGAGGAAGCTTCATCCTCAGTCATTGTCAGCGATCCGAATTCCTCTCGCGCGACTTGATAACCCCAATCACGGAATGCTCCCTCGGTGAACTTCATAATGTTGCCCTTGTGAACCAGGGTTACGGACCTTCTCTTGTTCTCGAGTGCGTAGTTGATCGCACGCCGGACAAGGTTCTTCGTCGCCGTCTCCGATATCGGCTTGATTCCGATGCCAGAGTCCGGCGCGATCTTCTTTCCGAATTCCTTGTCCAGAAACGCGATCAGCTTTAGACACTCCGCGCTTCCGGCGGACCATTCAATCCCGGCGTATACATCCTCGGTGTTCTCTCTGTAAATGACGACATCCAGCTTTTCAGGATGCTTCACCGGACTCGGAACACCATGGAAATACCGAACAGGCCGAACGCATGCGTACAGGTTCAGCAACTGCCGCAACGTGACGTTGAGGCTTCGTATTCCTCCCCCAACCGGCGTGGTCAATGGCCCCTTGATGGCAACCCGAAACTCCTGAATGGCGCTCAACGTGTCATCTGGCAACCAGGACTTGAACATCTGGAACGATTTCTCACCGGCGAATACCTCGAACCACTCGACTCGCCGTGTGCCGTTCGACGCTTTCTCCACCGCCGAATTGAACACCAACTGAGATGCCTTCCATATGTCCCTGCCCGTTCCGTCGCCTTCAATGAAAGGAATGATCGGATTTTGGGGAACGCTTAGGACTGACCCGCTAAAGGCGATCTTCTCCCCTTTGGCAGGCGCTTCCACCCCATTGAATTTCATCGATCCTCCTACGCTACGTCCCCAAAAGAACTCATGATCAACGCGAACTTACGGTCCGCAACATTTCATAAATCGAAACGCGTGAAGCTACCATGCGATTAAAAAGAATGTCAATTGACACCCCTGCACGCTTCTGCTAATTTCCGCCTTTCTTTTTGTTGTCGGTGCGGTCTCTGTCGGAGCCAACATAGGACAACCAACGGTGTTCGTTGCAAAAAAGATTTTCCTGACAAAGGGAGTCGGAAAACACAGGCAAAAGCTTACAAGTTTCGAAATGGCGCTGCGTGATGCGGGGCTAGCTCCCTACAATCTGGTAAGGGTATCCAGCATTTTTCCTCCACGCTGCAAATTGATTCCTCGAACAAACGGACTCAAACTCCTTCATTCCGGTCAAATCGTGTTTTGCGTTATGAGCGAAAACTCAACAAATGAACCACACAGACTGCTAGCCGCGACCGTCGGAGTGGCTATTCCCACAGACTCCAATTCGTTCGGATATCTTTCGGAACATCACTCTTTCGGACAGACAGATCACGATGCCGCGGAATACGCTGAAGAGATGGCGGCCGAGATGCTCGCGACAACGCTTGACGTGGACTTCGATCCGGACCGAAGCTGGGATGAGAAGAAGGAGATCTATCGAATCTCGAACAAGATCGTAAAAGTGACGAACATCACTCAATCAGCCATCAGCGATAGAAAAGGCCTGTGGACAACCGTTGTGGCCGGGGCGGTTTTTATTCCAGAGCCCCTCTACGTTCCGGAATAAATGCACGAACGACACGTTCCGGAAATCGACAATTTCCTGGGCATTCCCGGAGAATTCTCTTCATACGAGAACAGTCGAATTGTTGTCTGGCCCATTCCCTACGAAAAAACCACCAGCTACGGCGTTGGCACATCAAGTGGACCGCGCGCCATCATCAGCGCCTCTCAATTCGTCGAATTCTACGATGAAGAAACGAACTATGAACCTTATCGCCTCGGCATTCACACGCTCCCGCCAATGTCGGAGATCGACCGGCTCGCAGAGCAGGAAGGAATCGATAAGATATACGAGCTTTCGACAAAGCACCTGAATGCAGGCAAATTCATTCTTGCACTAGGAGGGGAACACACGCTTTCAAGCCCGATCATTCGGGCTGCCAGAGCGAAATATTCCGATCTGTCCGTGCTCCAAATTGACGCTCATGCGGATCTCCGTGATACATACGAAGGGACGCGGTATAGCCACGCAAGCATCATGCGCCGAGTCATGGAAATCTGCCCAGCCGTTCAAATCGGAATCCGGTCCATATCGCGAGAGGAAATGGAAGCCGTTCCTTCACTGCCCACAAAGATTTTTTTTGCGAAAGACATAGCGGGGCGAACGGATTGGATTAGAGAGGCCGTCGACAGCCTGAGCGACCACGTTTACTTTACTGTCGACATCGACGGCCTGGATCCCTCGCTCGTTCCAACCACGGGCACACCCGAACCTGGCGGTCTTGGCTGGTATGACGTAATGGGACTTCTGCGCGAAGTGGCCATGAAGAAGAAGATCGTGAGCGCCGACATCGTAGAACTCATGCCTAAGGAAGGAATCCACGCACCGGATTTCCTGTGCGCCAAGCTGGCCTACAAAATAATCTCGCACTCCTTTGCGCATGAACACCGCTGAAGCGAAACCCTGCCCGAGTATTTCAGGGCTTTCTTAGCGTAGCGATCCGGTGGACTGAGCTTCCCTCTCGACAGCGGCCGCTCCTTGCAACCTTCCCTCTTCCCTCAACTTGAACAACGCAGCCACGGCCAGGTACAGTGCAAGCCCGATGAGAGCCGCCGCGGCCAAACCGTTAATCAACTGCATATCCAATCCACGGGTTGCGTTGAAATTGGATATGCTGATCGCAGCCAGCGCCCAGAGAGTGACCATCAACACGAAATTCATCGGGTACAACGTGAACGCGATACGTTTCCGCG
>CAZIPZ010000026.1:0-27016 GCA_964541075.1 uncultured Solibacteraceae bacterium
TCACCAGGCCTCGCCGGTGAACCGCTCCGTGGAATCATCAACTTTCTTCAACCCACGGTGGATCCGCAAACGCGAACCATGACGGCTCGAATTCAGGTGCGCAATCCGGACATGCGCCTGCGACCCGGAATGTTCGTGCAGGTTTCTCTTAGTGTTGCCGCGGCCTCCAACGCCATTGCCGTTCCCCGCGATGCGGTGCTGAACACCGGCAAGGAGCAGATTGTATATATCGCGAAAGAGAACGGAGTTTTTGAAAAGCGTCCGGTCAAGGTTCAAGCCGTTGGTGACGAATACTATGCCCTTGCCAGCGGACTGTCTGCAGGTGAGCGCGTCGTCACCAAAGGAAACTTTCTCATCGATTCTCAAACACGGCTGAGCGGCAGCATCACCGGAATGTTCGGCGGATCCAAGGCGTTTGACACGCAGTCGTCTCAATCCTCTCAACAGTACGTTGTAAGCCTTCGATTGGAGCCGTTGGAACCGAAAGGCGATGCCGATCAAACCTATCACGTCACCATCACCGGTCCCGACGGGCCTGTCAGTGACGCACAGGTCAAGGTCACACTTGTGATGCCTGCAATGCCTTCGATGGGCATGCCGGAAATGCGATCCGTAGTGAATCTGGCATGGAATGGATCGGAGTACGCGGGAACCGGGGTGATCTCGATGGCCGGCCCGTGGAACGTTACGGTCGAAGCCGGCAGGAATGGACAACAGCTCGGCGTTTTTCGATCGCGCTTCGACGCGAAGTAGGAGAACGCCATGATCGACAAGCTCATTGAATTCTCGCTGAAAAACCGGTTCCTTGTACTCTTAGCCTATTTGCTTCTCGCCGGTTGGGGGTATTGGGCGCTTCTGAAAACGCCCATTGATGCGATTCCCGACCTGAGCGAAAACCAGGTGATCGTGTTCGTCGATTGTCCTGGGCGAAGTCCGCAGGAAGTGGAAGACCAAATCACCTATCCTCTGACCGTCAATTTGCAGGGGTTGCCCAGCGTTAAAACCATTCGATCGTCCTCCGCATTTGGGTTTTCGATGATCAACATCATCTTTGAGGACGACATCGATGTGTACTTTGCGAGAACTCGGGTTCTGGAACGCCTGAACCTCGCGTCGAGTTTTCTGCCACCGGGTGTAGCGCCGACCTTGGGTCCGGATGCCACAGGCGCCGGTCAGGTTTTGTGGTATACGGTCGAGGGGCCGTCCGACCCCGGAACGCTGCGCTCCATTCAAGATTGGTTCATTCGATATCAGCTCAACTCCGTTCCCGGCGTCGCTGAGGTCGCAAGCATAGGCGGCTTTGTCCGCCAGTATCAGATCGATGTGGATCCCGGAAAACTGCGAGCATTCAACATCCCACTCCGAACGGTCTTCGAAGCAGTGGAACGCAGCAATAACAATGTGGGTGCGAAGGTCGTCGAGGCGAACGACATGGAGTATGTCGTTCGCGGCTTGGGCCTCATCGAATCTGTGGAGGATATTGAGAACATCGTTCTCACTGTTACAAACGGAATTCCGATTTACGTTAGGAATGTAGCGGCTGTCCAATTGGGTCCTGAATTTCGAAGAGGCGTTCTCGACAAGGGAGGACGAGATACAGTCGGCGGGGTCGTCATCATACGTTACGGCGCCAACGCACTGGAGGTGATCGAAGCCGTCAAGACGAAGATTCGAGCGATGGAGGCGGGTCTGCCCAAAGGCGTGCGTATTGTGCCTTTCTATGACCGGAGCTCGCTCATTCTTCATGCGGTTGATACATTACGCTCAGCTCTGATTGAAGAAATCATCCTGGTCACGCTGGCGCACATCGTCTTTCTATGGCACTTCCGCAGCATTCTGATTGTCACCATTCCTCTTCCTCTGGCTGTCCTCACCTCATTCCTGTTCATGCATTACTTTGGAATTTCTTCAAACATCATGTCCCTCGGAGGAATTGCGATCGCGATCGGCGTGCTGGTGGATGCTGGGATTGTGATGACGGAAAACGTCATTCGTCATGCGGAGCAGCATTCTGGGACGCATGGTGAATACCGGTCTCAGATCGGCCAGATCACGCTCGACGCGGCGCGGCTGGTCGGCCGGCCGATCTTTTTTGCGATGACCATCATCATTCTGGCATTTGTTCCCGTCTTCGCCCTGACCGGAATGGAAGGAAAGCTGTTTCATCCGCTGGCTTTCACGAAGACGTTCGCCATGGTCGGCTCCACGATCATCGCCGTTACCCTTGTGCCTGTTCTGTGCACATTCCTGGTTCGCGGCCGCCTCCATCGTGAAGAAGACAATCCCATCATGCGGTTGTTGAGGACTATTTACGCTCCAAGCCTTCGATTTGCACTTCGCCATCGAATTCTCACGCTCGCCCTTGCTGCGGGCCTCTTCGGCTGCTCGGTATATCTCGCGACGACGATCGGTTCAGAATTCATGCCGCCACTGGATGAAGAAACGGCGATGTGGATGCCCATGACAGATCCAAGCATTTCGTTATCGACCGCAACGGAATTGATGCGCAAACAGGATGCGATCATCGCTCAGGATCCCGCGGTTGAATCGGTTGTCGGAAAGATCGGCCGGGCGGAGACCTCGACGGACCCGGCGCCCATTAACATGAGCGAGACAATCGTGACCTTCAAACCCAAAGATCAATGGCCCGCGGGCTTAACAAAAGATGAGATTATGCAGCGCCTGGATTCGAAGCTGAGGATGCCGGGAGTAACCAATATCTGGACTCAACCCATCCGAAACCGGATTGACATGCTGTCAACAGGCATTCGAACCCAGGTCGGGGTAAAGGTTTTTGGGACTGACCTCACGATCATCGAAAACAAATCCGCTGAAATCGAAAAGGTCCTCCGCGAGACGCCCGGTGCGGTTGATCTGTATGCGGAGAAGATCACTGGCGCGCCCTATCTCGAGATTGACGTAAACCGGACAGCGGCTGCCCGCTTCGGCATCTCCGTCGGAGACGCGCAAGATGTGATTGAAACCGCCATCGGCGGAAAAAACCTGACGTACACGATCGAGGGCCGGCAACGCTTTCCCGTCCGTGTGCGCTACGCACGCGATTTTCGTGAAGATTTGGAGGGTTTGCGCAACGTCTTGGTCGCCTCACCGATGGGTCCCCAAATTCCGCTCGGCCAGATTGCCGATATTCGGCTTGTGACGGGACCATCCATGATCACGAGTGAGAATGGCTTACTTCGCGGAACCGTACTGATGAACGTTCGCGGGCGGGACGCCGGTAGTTTTGTGGATGAAGCAAAAAGGATTGTGAGCGAACGTGTTTCAATGCCTGCGGGCTATTACATTGAATGGAGCGGCCAATACGAAAATCAGATCCGGGCGAAAGAGCGTCTGCAAATCGTCATTCCCATTGTGGTGCTGGTCATTTTCACTCTTCTGTATATGACCTACAAGTCGGCTAAAGAAGCGTTGCATGTTCTGCTTGCCGTTCCGTTCGCTTTGACTGGCGGAATCCTTCTCCTGAAATTCCTGGGTTACAACTTTTCTGTCGCCGTGTGGGTCGGATTTATCGCGCTGTTCGGGACGGCCGTCCAAACCGGAGTTGTCATGGTGATCTACCTTGAGGAAGCCGTTCGTAGAAAGATGGGCGCCACGGAACCCTTCACGCGTGAAGCATTACATGAAGCGGTTATGGAAGGAGCTCTGCTCCGACTCAGACCGAAACTGATGACGGTAGCGACGGTGGTGGCTGGGCTTCTTCCGATTATGTGGTCTACGCAAACGGGAGCGGAGTTCATGAAGCCCATCGCCACTCCGGTTCTGGGCGGCATGGTGAGTTCGCTGCTCCACGTGCTGATTGTTACACCGGTAATCTTCACAGCAATTCGGGAGCGGGAATTATTGCGTCATTCGTCAAAGTAACGAAACAACCCAATCCGTAAAAAGCGCATAACAAATCCGGGAACGGTTCTTCCGTTGCTATTTATGATCGGAGTGTTTGTCTGCGGATCCGGCGGGCTTCGCCTTGCCGTCTGTTTGGGAGCCAGACGCGACGCCGATCTTCACCTCCACCGCCGAATACATTTTCATTTTTGGATCCATCTTCGCGTCGATCACCACCCGCGAACCAACCTTCAAGTCTGTCGCCTTAGCGGCCTTCTTGTCGACCAAGTACTTCGTGGTTTTGCCCAGCATAACCATTTCGGACTTCCCATCCTGCTTTTGGACAGTGACATGATCTCCATTGATCGCTGTGATTGTTCCCATGATGTGTTCGTTCCCCCCATGGGCCCAAGCCAATCCAACAGAAATCATCGAGATTGCGAGTAAACAAACCGCGTAACGTTTCATGGTGTTCTCCTAAAATAGTCTCATTCGTGATTATGACTGGGCATCGACTGACTGTCCTCGCCCTTCAGAAACCTTTCTACAGCCTGATCTTCCTCCAACTCGTGCTTGCTTTTTGGATTCATCGTTTTCATCGTTGCCAACTCATCGTCGGTGATGGTGGGAAGATGCCGGATGAAGTGCACGAGTTTCCAACTGTCCATAGCGGACTCGGCTGTTCCGTGGCCAAATGCGGGCATTCCTGTCAGGCGAATTCCGTTCTCGATAATGTAGAACAATTCTCCATCGGTAAGATTCTGAGTCTGCGGCTGACGCATGTCGGGAGGTTTCGGATACAGTCCTTGACCTATGGACGTTTCGCCGCCGCCATCGTTAGCGTGACAGGAGGCGCAATGGTCCGCAAAGTGAGCCATGGCCTCCGAGAGAACCTCTTGCGATGCCTTAAGCGGATTTGCGGCGTCTTTTGCATCCCTCGGCGTCGCAAGACTGCGAAGACGCCTTGCAACGAATGCCTCAATCGCGGTCGGCTCTTGCCGTGCGCTGAATCCACGGCCCACAACCAGCCAGGCGCCAACCGCGATGCTTACCAAGAAGATGAAGGTGAGCGCCAGGGCCAACTTGGTCCGTCTACTCATATCACCTTCTTAGGGAAAGCCGCAGCCTTGATAGCTGTAACGGAACCGGACTCCGGGAAGTCACACGCTTTATCCATTCGAACGCTTCCCTTTTCGTAAATCAAAACCATATTCGGATTCCTGCAACAAATCGGATCGCGTGTGTTTCGACGCCCGCCGATTGGGCGAAATCCGCGGTCTTACCAAATTTGCTATTCCAGACGACGCCAATATAAGGAGCATACTCGCGGCGAACCTCATATCGAAGCCGGGCGCCTGTCTCGATCGTGCTCAGGCCAGATCCAATCGCACGGCGAGAGTCAGATTTGGCAAAGAATTCGATTTCAGCGAGCGGCTGCAGAATCAAACGATTGGTAAGCAGCACCTCATTTTCCGCCTCAAATCGGGCGTGAAAGCGGCCGCCGGCGCTCACGTGCGCCGTGGCTTCAACCTCGAACCAATGCGGCGCCAATCCCTGAACTCCAAAGGCGGCCCAAGTCTGTGCAGGGCCTGGGCGAATATCCTGACTGACACCAGCCACGACATCCCACCAACGGGAGAACGAGCGACCATATAAGAGGTGAGTCTGGGATTTCTCGAGGCGGCTGCCTTCCGTATCGCCCTCGGTACGAAACCACAATCGATGAATATCTCCACCGACCCATCCCTTGGTATCCCAATTTGCGACCGTCGCGTGCCGATCAGGCTGCCATTCGAGTTGATCGAAAAGAACCAAATACTGCACTTTGCGATCATGCGTCGTGTGTCCCTCTATCTCTGGGAATGCGGCTTTGCGGTCCTCATCTGTCAGAGCAGGAACAGGTTCTCTCGGTGTCGGTGCTTGTGCGTGTGCTGCCGTCGCAATCCCAGTAAGGACCATTGCAAGTAGGAAGCAACCAAGCCGCCTCATTCCAGCACCTGGACTTCCCGCATCATCCCTGCCTCCATGTGCAGCAGCAGATGGCAGTGGTAGGCCCAACGACCCAAAGCGTCAGCCCTCACGCGATAGCTACGCTTTGTGCCTGGCGGCATGTCGACAGTGTGCTTGCGCAAGTGAAACTGTCCCTGTTCATCTTCGATATCACTCCACATTCCGTGCAAGTGAATCGGGTGGGTCATCATGGTGTCGTTTACTAAAACGATTCGCAACCGCTCGCCATACTTGAGCTTGAGGGGTTCTGCGGCCGAAAACTTCACGCCGTCAAAGGACCATGCAAACTTTTCCATGTGGCCTGTCAGATGGAGTTCCACTGTGCGGCTTGGATCGCGACCATCCGGATCGTCGAACAAACTTTTCAAATCCGCATATGTGAGAACCTTCCTCCCATTGCTGCGCAATCCGACGCCCGGATCATCCAGCCGTGCCATGGGCGTCATTGCTTGCGAATCCACCAGTGGATTTCCTTTTTCCGTAGCCGGATGCTGCTGTATCGGATCAGCCATCTTGGACATGTCGTGCCCGGCATGTGGGTCGACCTGGGCATCCGTTGCGGGCATATTATGGCCTGCATGAGGATCCGCTCCGGCGCCTGTCCCGTCAGGCATGTCCTGCCCGGCCTGAGGACCTGCTTCCTGATTAAGCGCCCCGTGCCCCATATCCGCCATCATGAGAAGCTGGCGTGCGTCCAGATCCGGAATGGGCGCCGACATGCCCGCTCGAATAGCGAGTGTGCCTGCGGCGTAGCCTGTTCGGTCCATTGATTGAGCGAAGATTGTGAACGCGTCCTGTCCGGAAGGCTCCACGATCACATCAAATGTCTCTGCAACTGCGATTCGAAACTCATCAATCGTTACCGGATGCACGTACTGGCCGTCTGCGGCGACAACAGTCATCTTTAAACCCGGGATGCGCACATCGAAGTAGGACATCGAGGAGCCATTTATGAATCTCAGCAGCACTCGTTCGCCAGGACTAAAGAGGCCGGTCCAGTTGCCAGCCGGCGTTGTTCCATTCATCAGGTATGTGTAGGTATAGCGCGAAACATCCGCGAGATCGGTTGGCTTCATTCGCATTTCGCCCCACATTTTCCGGTCTGCCAAGGTAGGGCCGATGCCTTGACGTCCAAGATCACGGAAAAAATCGTCGAGTGTGCGCTGATGAAAGTTGTAGTAGTCGGATCGTTTCTTGAGTTTTGCGAATACTCGCCTGGGATCTTCGTCTGTCCAATCGGCGAGAAGGATTACATGTTCGCGATCGTATTTGTATGGCGAAGGCTCGATGGGATCGATGATCAATGCGCCGTACAAACCACGCTGCTCTTGGAAGCCGGAATGACTGTGATACCAGTAGGCGCCGGCCTGTCTTACCGTGAACCGGTAAAGGTAACTGCCTCCCGGAGGAATTCCCTTAAAACTCAACCCCGGAACGCCGTCCATGTTGGCCGGCAGCACAATTCCATGCCAGTGGATCGACGTGTCTTCCGCGGTCGTCATGTTTGAGACCCGCAGTGTTACCGTATCTCCCTGCCGCCACCGCAGAATCGGCGCCGGCAATGAATGATTCACCGTAAGCGCGTCACGCGTTGCACCCGTGAAATTCACCGGGGTCTCATCGATTCTGAGATCGAAATTGGTTCCCGACAGAGTTTGAACGGGTTCGCGCGACGGGCGCTTTTCCGCCCATGATGAGTGCGGGACCAATCCCAAACTTGAAACAGCGCCTCCTAATGCGAATCCTCTTACAAACTGACGTCGCGAAATCAGCGTGGATAGCTTAGGAAAATACTCATTCTGATATGACTTCATAAAGCACCTGACAACGGATTTGTTTTGGGAAATCTGTGCGGGATTTTCGAAGTGAATATCAGATTCTGAGGACGTTTGTACCTGGTGCGGACACGTGGAACTGAAAACCGTAGACCTCATGCAGCCCGACCATGCCACCGAGTTCCGCGGAAAATGTTACGACGAAAGCAGGCAACGCCGCCGGAAGGGGCTTAAAGTCCTGGGCAGTAGTGGTCGGTCTGTCTCCGGATATCTGTGGTAGGGAACATGTGCTGCTGTTCTCACTTTCCTTGTGGTCGGTGGGGTCCGGCGCCTTGCTGTGATGGCAATTCCCTGGAGCCTGCGAGTTGCTTTGCGGCGGCGCCTTGCCGTTATGCGGCAGGACGCAAGAAACCGTGCAAGTCGCGTGTGCCATAACGACCACTGCAAGTAGCAATACGAACGGTTTCAACCAATACATAAAGGGTTTGTACATCATACCAATCTCGCACGGCGCAGGCGAAGTGCATTTGCAATGACTGATACCGAACTAAAACTCATTGCCGCAGCGGCAATCATAGGCGAAAGCAACAGACCGAAGAACGGGTAGAGTGCACCCGCCGCAATCGGAACGCCCGCAGCGTTGTAGAAGAACGCGAAGAACAGATTTTGCCGGATATTGCTCATTGTTTGCCGGCTGAGATCCCTTGCGCGCGCGATCGCACGCAAGTCCCCTTTAACGAGTGTCACTCCGGCGCTTTCCATGGCGACGTCCGTGCCCGTTCCCATTGCAATGCCCACCTGAGCTTGAGCGAGAGCCGGAGCATCATTGATCCCGTCTCCCGCCATTGCGACGAATCGTCCTTCCGCTTGGAGTTGCTTAACGACGTCGACCTTTTGGTCGGGCAGCACTTCGGCGATGACATCATCGATTCCGAGTTTCTCAGCAACCGCCTTTGCAGTCGTCTTGCTGTCGCCTGTCAACATCACAATGCGAATAGCTTCGCGATGAAGTGCACGAATTGCTTCCGGAGTGGTTGGTTTTATGGGATCTGCGACACCGACGAGCCCCGCCGGCACACCCTCAATACTCACAAACATTGCGGTTTGCCCTTCTGCGCGGAGCTTCTCGGCTTGCTCAGCTAGGCGTGTGATGTCGATTCCAAGATCGGTCATGAGAGCTCTGTTGCCCAATGCCACGCTTTTTCCATCAATCAGGCCCTTCACGCCTTTACCGGTTATTGAACTAAATTCCCGCGATTCCGATAGCGGTATGCGGCGCTCTTCAGCTCCACGGACGATTGCGGCCGCGAGCGGATGTTCGCTTCCGCGCTCCAGGCTCGCCGCCATGCGCAAAAGATCCGACTCGGTCACACCGGATGCGGGCAAAACGCTTACGAGCTTTGGTTTGCCTTCTGTGAGTGTGCCCGTCTTGTCGACGACGAGCGTATCGACCTTGCGTAGAGTCTCGATTGCTTCGGCATTCCTAAAGAGGACTCCCATCGTCGCGCCTTTGCCGGTAGCCACCATGATCGACATGGGTGTTGCGAGCCCAAGGGCGCACGGGCAGGCAATGATCAGAACAGCGACCGCATTGATCAGTGCATGGGACATTCGTGGGTCAGGTCCAACGAGCGCCCAAGCGATAAAAGTGGCGATCGCCACGGCTATCACGATTGGAACAAAGTATCCGGAAACGGTATCGGCGAGCTTTTGAATTGGCGCCCGGCTTCGCTGCGCCTCGCCCACCATCGTGACGATGCGCGATAGAAGGGTTTCGGCGCCGACTTTCTCCGCGCGAATTATCAGCATTCCTGCACCATTGACGGTCGCACCGACAACTTTATCTCCTGGGGTCTTTTCGACCGGAATGGGCTCTCCTGTCACCATCGATTCGTCGATTGCGCTTGTCCCGTCAATGACGACGCCGTCTACCGGAACCTTCTCGCCGGGTCGCACGCGCAGCCGGTCTCCGACCTGGACACCCTCCAACGATACGTCTTCTTCCCTGCCGTCATTAAGAATGCGTCGGGCGGATTTTGCTGCGAGCCCAAGCAATCGGCGAATGGCGGCTCCAGTCTGAGTGCGCGCCCGAAGTTCAAGCACCTGACCTAACAGGACCAACGTCACGATGACCGCGGCCGCTTCGAAGTATGCGGCGATTTCGCCGGATTCATCACGGAAGGAAGGAGGGAAAAGGCCGGGCGTCAAGGCGGCGGCCAGACTGTAGACATAAGCCACGCTTACTCCCAGCCCAATCAGGCTGAACATGTTCAGGCTGCGGTTTTTTACGGATTGAACGGCGCGCACATAAAAGGGCCATGCCGCCCAAAGGCACACGACGGAAGCAAGCATGAGTTCCAGCAATACTCTTGAGCGCGGCGAAAAAGCAGGCGCCATCGCTTCTTTGAACATAACGAAGACAACGAGAGGCGCACTTAACATCGATGAGATCCAAAATCGCCGGGTCATGCTCTGAAGCTCAGGATCGGCTTCGCTTTCAAAAGTAATCGTGCGGAGCTCCAGGCTCATGCCGCAGATCGGGCATGCGCCTGGCTCGGTGCGTACAATCTCAGGATGCATCGGGCACACATAAGCGCCGGCCGGAGCATCCCCAACCGAATTTGATTTCGGTTCAGACTTCACGTAGGCCGTGGGCTGTGCCCGAAACTTCTCCAGACACCGCGTACTGCAAAAATAATAGGTTTGACCGGCATAGTCCGTCGACCCGGCCGAGCGCGACGGCGTAACCTTCATGCCGCAGACCAGATCGAGAACTTCCTCAGGCGTCGCGGCATTGCCATCTTTATTTAATAGAGGGGATTTCATATTCGTCCTTTCTCCACTGCCTCCACACGGCAATCTAATCTGTTGAAACAAGCTTTTCACGCCCTTGCATCATGCAGCCATCGTGCAACGCTTACCCGTCTGTAAGTGCTGACGTTTGCGCCGGCGAAACCTTACAGTTGTCACTGTTAGAATGCTGAATATGGACGCCAAAAACGAAATTTCGCAGGAGGCGCTGAACCAACTGGTGGAAAGCCGCACACGCTTCCTTAATTTCCTTAGAAAACGGCTGGACTCGACTGATGCCGCCGAAGATCTGCTTCAAAATGCATTCGTTAGAAGCCTTGAGAAGGGCGGGGAGATCCGGGAGGAAGAAAGCGTGGTCGCCTGGTTCTACCGGGTGCTCCGAAATTCGGTTATTGACTACTACCGACAGACGGGAAGGAACAAAGAGGTGGTGAACGGAATACTCGCAGATCTCGATCGATTGGCTACAGTCGCTCCTGAACCAAAAAATGAGATGTGTCAATGCATTCAGCCCCTCTTGGATAATCTAAAGCCCGAATATCGAGAAGCACTCATGACCATCGATCTCGGCGAGCATAGTCTCGCCGACCTCGCGTCACGGGCCCGTATTACTGCAGGAAACGCAGCTGTCCGTATCCATCGTGCTCGCGACGCCATGCGTAAGCAAGTTCGGATGACGTGCGGCGCCTGCGCCGAACATCACTGTGTGGATTGTCACTGCAAGCACCCGGCGCTTAGTGATCAGGAGTCTATCCCGGATCGTTCATAAATTGCTGCTATCGGTAAACCCTAGGACTTTTGAGGACCGATCCGTTTCCGGTTTGCCGTAATACGGACTGGTGGAGGAATGTGAGTAATCCCTGCAGGTCGCGGCTCGGTGGGTTATTTTTGTTCGGCGAACAGGTTAGCCACTTTCAGGGCGAGAGCGGTTGTGTTGGCGTAAGCAACGTTCGACGCGACGGCAACGACGATCCCGTTTTCGCGTCGCGTCATCAGCGACATCACGCTTCCACCTGCGAGCTCGCCGTTGACGCCCTCTGCTTTCGTCGCCAGGGCGAAACGGACGAGATCGGACGGCGTGGAATAGAACGCCATCCCACCCGCGCAGCACGCCAGGTCGCGCATGTACATCAGTCGTCGTCCATGCCTGGGATTGTTGTCATCGGATCTGGGAACGTAGAACGTCGCGCGATCCCCCGGCAAGGGTTGCGCGAGGGCGGAGACACCAATTGGCCTGAGGATGATGTTGTGGATGAGCGTAAAGAGTGGGAAGTCCTCTTCCGGTTCCCCGATATGACCTGGGCTCCACTCGGCCGCTGAATCAGCGCCGGTGTCGGTCATGCCGAGAGACGCGACCGCCGCAGCGGTGATCACAGGCGCCGCGTTGCCGATGATGAATCGAGTATCCGGCGTGACGGGCGTCTGTGTGACAACGTCCCTCCATCCGAACCCTTCGGCCCAGACGATGCCGATGCCGATGCCGACCGCGATCGAGACTCCTGCCAGGTTTTGCTCCACGATGGCGGCGCGCACCATCGGCCGCGCGCGATCGACCGCTGCCGCCCATGGTGGCGAGGGCGCTGAGTCGCTGGCCGACGGAACGTCCCGCGGCTGTTGGAAGAGAGGCGCTGCTACGGTGATCGCATGGGTG
This sequence comes from uncultured Solibacteraceae bacterium, assembly GCA_964541075.1. Taxonomy (GTDB): domain Bacteria; phylum Acidobacteriota; class Terriglobia; order 20CM-2-55-15; family 20CM-2-55-15; genus CAZIPZ01. The sequence goes on from CAZIPZ010000026.1 coordinate 12,091, forward strand.
AGAAATGCGGCGAAAGCGGCGATGAGAACACCCACCGCCAGTGCGGTGCGCCCGGCCCAGATCGGCAGCCGGTTCCGTGCGGTCCTCACGCCGAACAGGACCGCGGGAAGCATCAGCAAAAATCCAATGACCGCCGCGCCGGGCGCGTCGTCGGCGTTGGCGACGTAGATGCCCATAACGGCAATGGCCAGGCCGGCGGCGATGAGGGCGAATGCCTTCAACGGGTTCGTTACAGAAGATGTCATGTGCTCACACTCCCAAAACCGGCGTGGAAACGCGGATGCCGCAGCTCCATACTTTATGATGACAAGTGCTCTGTGAATACGACGATCTCTGCACGACTGTCAATCAAGTAGCAACCGTGTAACGATTGATTCGCGATGGTGTTTGGCGCTCGCGACAGGCTGTGGAAAAGACGGTCACTGAGTGACCTTGGAAAACTCTTCGAGTCTCCCGCTTTTCCAGCCACGACGGCGGCGATAACAGATTGTCAAACACGGCTTCCCAATTTCCTACGTTCGCTGACATGTTGGCAAAGCGACCCTCTCGGCAAGATCGGGTTGACGTGCGTGACGGCGGTCAATGCTTTTGTTTAATCGACGTTGGCGGCCTGGACCGTCGAATGCATTCCTTCTCTCGAAGTGAGATGCGGAGGAGGCGAGCATGGATGTGTTCAAGCTGCTTCTGTTCTTGGTGATTTATGTCGTCTTACGGCGGCAGATCTTGCCCCGGCTTGGCGTCTCGACCTGAATATCGGCCTGCGACGCGGTGCAGCGTCGTCGCGCCAGCCGGAGCTAACAAACAGATCGGAGTTTCCTGAACGAAAGCACAAAGGCGTTTTGCATTAAGCCTCAGGGCGGATACGTGAAACGGAGGTTTGAAGATGTTCAAGAATACAATCTTAAAAGCGGCCTTGGTGGCAGCACCCGTATTAGTACTGGCAATCCAACTCGCTCCGTATGGTCGCAACCATTCCAACCCGCCAGGACGAATTGAGCCACCGTGGGATCGCACGGAAACCCGAGAGCTGGCTCGACGTGCTTGCTTCGACTGCCACAGCAACGAAACGGTGTGGCCGGCATACGCCAAGATCGCACCAGTTTCATGGCTGATACAGCACGACGTGGACGAAGGCAGGCAAAAGGTGAATTTCTCGGAATGGCAACAGCCACAGAAAGAATCGCAAGAAGCAGCGGAATCTGTAGCACAGCGAGAAATGCCTCCCCGAATGTACACCTTGCTTCATCCGGAAGCCAGGCTGAGCCCCGCGGAGCGATCGTTACTGATCCGCGGGCTGCAAGCCACACTGGGCGCAGAAACTTCCGAGCGTCTTAGCCATTGATGGCGGGGTTCGAAGAGTGTGGGGCTACACGGATGCACAACAACCGCAGCGCCAGCGCATACCAAGAGCACCGATGCCGGAGGCGAAAGTTCTGATCGCCCTCCTTCTGGGCGCTGGAGCTCTTTGGATGGTTGAAGAAATTCAGGAAACATTTGTAGCGGGCAGAGCCAGAGTGATCGACACGGCTGTGCTGGCCGCGTTGCGCTCGTACACCGACCCATCAAATCCCGTAGGACCGAAATGGCTTGAGGAAGCCGCGCGCGATATCACAGCTCTCGGGAGCGCCGCAGTATTGATTGTTGTGATAGCCGCTACAGCCGCCTTTCTCCTAATCGCCAAGGAACACACGGCTGCCTGGACGGTGTTAGCGGCGACGAGTGGTGGTGCTGCGACCACATATATCTTCAAGGCCGTCTTTATCCGTCCGCGCCCTGATCCACTGCCTCCAAACATCCAAGTTTACTTGTCCAGTTTTCCCAGCGGCCATGCGGTTATGGCAGCCGTGACATACCTCACGTTGGGAGCCCTGATTGCCCGGCAGGTCGATAAGTTCTGGCTTAAAGCATACGTAATGTCCACGGCTGCGGCAGTAACGGTTTTGGTCGGAATCAGCAGAGTCTACCTGGGAGTCCACTGGCCCAGTGATGTGCTGGGGGGCTGGAGTCTTGGCGCAGCATGGGCGCTCGTCTGTTGGGCGGCCGCCGAATGGTTCGAAAGAACACGAGGCAGACAATGAAAGGACTCTCCTTTGCTCAGCGGCTGCAGCACGCGACCGCGGGACTCATGGCGGCGTGGCATCGCGAGCGGAGCTTCCGTTCACAGATTGTCCTTGCTGCGGTGGCAATAGGGATGGGGGCGGCTCTTCGACCACAATTGGTGTGGTGGAGTGCGCTGGTCCTCGCCATCGCATTGGTGCTCGTGGCCGAAATCATCAACTCCTCGATCGAAGGCCTTGCCGACTATTTGCACCCTTCCCAACATCCGTCAATTAAGGTCGCCAAAGACATGGCAGCCGGCGCCGTTCTCCTCGCAACCCTGGCGGCCGCCATTATTGGTGCTTTGCTCGTACTGTCCGTCATTTGATCGGAGGAGCGGGCGCCGATTAGTGACAAGAAGGCAATTTTCGTCCAACCCACACTACGTACAGAGACAGATCGTCAATCATCACAGCCGCGATGCTAATCAACAGACACAATGCGACGGAAGCCAAGTATGTATAAGCTCGTCTCGATGGGCCACGAACGAGGTTGCGCCATCGATGCCCAAGCTGCAGTGGCTAGAAGTTGTGTGAATTCTTCGATATCTTCGCCTGAGTATGGTCCTTCCGATTCAAGGGAGTGATTTCACATGGCAGTCATCGTGCCCAGAGAGTTGGTTCTATGAGTCCTGCATCGATGCAATCCACGGCTACACGTTCCGTGCAGGAGAAGCAGGGTGGGTCTTTGTTATGGAAGGTGGACTAGTTCGCTCGCGGCATGTGAAACTCCGACGCCGGAAATGCACTCGACGCCGAAATCAGACCGGACTCCAGGAAAACGAGGCAGTCGTGCTGCATGCATCAACGAAATCGAGGCAGGAGTAGCAGTTCAGCCGCGAGTCGGCAAACGCTGAAAAGCTGGCTTTGGGGGAGTATGGCCGAATTAGAAGTAGGATCACATCGCTGTTACTGCACGCAGGGCCGGCACACCACACGGTTAGTCGTGCTGACAGGAGGACCTGGAGCGGGAAAAACTGCTGTTCTCGAAATGGCCCGAAGGGTTTTCTGCACACATGTGACGATCCTTCCGGAAGCCGCGAGTCTTTTGTTTAAGGGCGGATTTCCGAGACGTGCCAGCGATTCCGGACGCCGAGCCTTGCAGCGCGGTATTTTTCACGTTCAGCGTGAAATCGAATGTCTTGCGCTTGAGGACAGTCACGCCGCCCTCGCCTTGTGCGATAGAGGGACGATCGATGGCCTGGCTTACTGGCCCGGATCGCCCGAGTCGTTCTGGCAGGATGTAGGCGTCGATTGGCGCCATGAACTGTCCCGCTACGATGCAGTGATTCACCTAGAGACACCTTCTTCGAATGGAGGCTATAACACCCAGAATCCTCTTCGGGCCGAGTCTGCACTCGAAGCGGGAGCCATTAACGACAGAATTCTAAGTGCATGGAAAGATCACCCACGCCGCTCGATCATCTCGAGCACCCCTGACTTCCTCGACAAAGCGGTCTCTGCCCTTAAGAGTATTGCCGCGCAACTTCCGGCGTGCTGTTATGGTCGGTCGCCTGCATCTGTCGCTTCGGAGCCACCGCAGACTTCCCAATGATTTGAAAGGGCTGTGCCGAACTTGAGTGGACAACTATTAATGAGGATGGCGGTCGCTCTCGGCATTGGCCTCTTGGTTGGTGTTGAACGGGAACGACGCAAAGGTTCTGGCCCAACTCGCCGCTCCGCGGGAATCCGAACGTTTGCACTGGCATCATTGACAGGCGCCGTCAGTATCGCTCTTGGTGGACCGTCGCTGCTTGTTGTCGCGGCACTCGTAGTCGGCGCCCTCTCGATTTTCGGGTATGCAAAAGGCCATAGTGGCGATCCAGGAATCACCAGCGAAGTGGCGCTCCTTACAACGACTCTGCTGGGCGCGCTGGCCGTCCGCGAACCTATGGCGTCCGCGAGCATCGCTGTTGTCGTAACCATCTTGTTGGCGGGCCGGAACAGGATTCACCGCTTCGTGCGAGAAATCCTAACCGAGCAGGAGGTGCATGATGCTCTTCTCTTTGCCGCATTTGCGCTCGTTATCTTACCCCTCACGCCGGACCGTCCAATCGGGCCATTTCCTGTTCTGAATCTTCGAGTCTTGTGGACGCTTGCCGTGATAGTCATGTTCATCAGCTCCGCCGGCTATGTTGCTGTCCGGACGCTCGGTCCTCGCATCGGATTACCGTTAACCGGACTGGCTTCGGGCTTTGTGTCAAGCATTGCGACTATCAGCTCAATGGGGACGCGGGTCGGAAAAGAGCGCCGCTTGATGAGGTCCGCTGCAGCCGGGGCGGTTCTATCAACGGTGTCGACTGTGGTTCAGTTAATCGTAGTTCTCTGGATTACGGACCGCTCCACGTTTGCGGCCTTATGGAGGCCGTTCGCCTTGGCGGGAGTAACAGCGAGCCTCTATGCAGCAGTGTTCATAGGTCGCAGCCTTCGCCACAAGAGTGTTGTAGTGGAACATCGCGGCAGAGCATTTAACGTGCCACGAGCTGTTGTATTTGCCGCGACAGTCTCGTCAATTCTCACCATCTCAGCAGCCGTCCGTGAGTGGTTCGGCGCAACGGGCCTGCTCCTAACAGCATTTCTGGCAGGCTTCGCCGACACCCACGCTGTCGCAATTTCCGCAGCTTCTCTGGTGGGAGCCGGAAAAATTAGCGTTGCTGATGCGGTTCCTATCGTACTCATTGGTTTCACGACCAATACTTTTTCGAAAGCTGTCGTCGCCGCGACGACAGGCGGACGTCAGTTCGCCTTTGCAGTCATTCCTGGACTGATGCTCGTTCTTGGCGCAGCTTGGATTGGAAGTATGCTGCACTCTTGAGACGCAGTTGATGTACATTCCGGTGCAAAACGAATGCGAACACGCTCGCTTCCGCTAGAACGGATTCAACAACTCGAACCACCGGACAGAAGCCTCTCTTCTTCGGAAGTCGAGGATCGGCGCGCTCTATACGGGCCGAATGATATTGTCGAGATTCCGGGCAATCCTTGGCTGGAGCTCGCTCGGGATACGGCAAAGGACCCGATGCTGTGGTTCTTCCTGGGGACTGGCGTCGTCTACGCGCTGGTCGGAGAACGCGTGGAAGCAATCACGTTGGTGGTCGCCATCGCGCCGTTGCTGTTGATGGATGCGTTCCTGCATAGACGGACGAACGCCTCCGTTCAGAGCCTCAAGAACCGCTTGGCCACTGAAGCGGTCGTGATTCGAGACGGCGTGAGCGCTAATATTCCCGCTATCGACATCGTACCCGGAGACATCGTTCTGGTTTCCCCGGCAGACATGTTGCCCGCTGACGGAGTCTTCGTCGCAGCCGACAACCTTCAGGTCGAAGAATCCGCCCTCACCGGCGAGGCATATCCAGTCTCTAAACGTCCCTTGCATCCGATTTCCATGCGAGAGAGGGATCCGTTGATCGAAGAGCAACACTGGGGCTTCGCCGGAACGCGTGCGCTGACCGGTTCCGGTCGGTTGCGAGTTATTTTCACGGGTGCAGAGACGCAGTATGGCGAGATCGTCCAGTCCGCAACTGGCGCCACGCACGAAACAACTCCGATGCAGCTTGCTATTCGAAAGCTCGTCAAAATTCTGTTGCTCGCCGCGACTTTACTGTGTTTGGGTCTGGCGGCAACACGACTGGCGCAAGGCTACGGTTGGCTCGATGCACTGGTAAGCTCTGTAACGCTCGCCGCCGCTGCCATTCCTGAGGAATTCCCGGTCGCATTCACTTTTTTTCTGGCCCTTGGCGTTTACCGTCTCGCAAGGCGGCACGCCCTGGTTCGACGAGCAGTCACAGTTGAAAATATGGGTCGTGTTTCCTATATCTGCTGCGATAAAACAGGCACGCTCACCGAGGGCCGCCTGCGTCTGACCCATGTTCGAACAGCGAATGAATCTGGAGAAGATGTCGCCCTGACGCTTGCATCCGTCGCGTCACGGGAAGAAACCGGCGATCCTCTCGACCAAGCGATTTTGGCAGCGGCGAAGACACGGGAAGCGGCTGAACCATCCTTCACTCGCCTCGCAACGTTTCCATTTACTGAGAATCGGAAACGCGAAACCACCATCGCACAGAGCCCCGCAGGAAAAACGACCGCCGTATCCAAAGGCGCCGTGGAAGTCGTTCTAGATATGTGCGTGCTGTCCGAAACCGATCGCGCTTCCTGGCAGCGCGATGCAGACAGCCTTGCGGAGGAAGGTCACAAGGTCATCGCCCTTGCATCTCAAGTATGTACTCCTGAAGAGTGTTCTCAGGAGCCCGTTCGTGGTTATACGTTTGCAGCCTTGCTCGCCTTCGAAGACAGCGTCCGGGACGGCGTTCCGCAGGCGGTGAAAGCATGCCGAGACGCCGGGATTCACACGATCATGGTGACCGGTGATCACCTGATTACGGCGCGCGCCGTGGCCAACGAAATCGGAATCGGAGATGGGGCTCCGTACATCATTTCCGGTGACGAGTTGGAGGCGTGGGGCAAGAGCAATAACACCGACGCTATTCGGAAGATCGACGTTGTCGCCCGCGCCACCCCGGCCCAGAAATTGCTTCTTGTTCGAAGTTTGAAAAACGCCGGCGAGATCGTCGCTGTGACCGGCGACGGAGTCAATGATGTGCCGGCTCTTCAGAACGCTGACATCGGCGTCGCCATGGGTGAGCGTGGTACGCGCAGCGCACGTGAGGTCGCGTCGATCGTCCTGCTCGATGACAATTTTCGAACGCTCGTGCGCGCCATTCAGGAAGGACAACAGTTATTCCGAAATCTCCAACTTAGTTTCCAGTATCTTTTGATCATCCATATCCCACTAGTGCTAACGGCAGCTGTGATTCCACTGGCAGGCTATCCTCTGGTGTATTTGCCGATCCACATCGTCTGGCTCGAAATGATCATTCATCCGACGGCCTTACTGGTGTTCCAGGAAGGTCCGACAGACGACACTCTCAGGCGACCGCGAATCCGACGAGCGACTCAGTTTTTCAGCCGCGAAGATTGGATACTCATCATTGCCTGCGGAACACTACTGTTCGCTCTTACAGTTGGGGGATATTTTCGGAGTCTGGGAAGCGGCCAAAATGTCGAGCATGCCAGAGCCACAGCCATGGCGATCCTGACGTGCGGCAGCGCCGGGTGCACCGCCGGGCTGAGCCAATTGCGGTCGCACATGGCGTCGATCATTGCGATTGGGGCCATCGCGGCATCCGGGGTCCTAATTCAGACACCGTTACTTGCAAGGCTTCTCTACCTGGAGCCGCTGCACTGGGATGATTGGCTGTTGGTGCTGGTTGGTTCGGCCCTCCCGACATGTCTCGTTATCGCCAGGAACTTTCGCCGGCGGCCAGATCAAAGAGCCGTCACGGAGCAGTTGCAGGCATGATGAGCCCTCGCATCTTCGCAACCCTTCCGAGAGCGGCGTAGCGGCTATAGGCTTTCGATGACTTTTCTCAATTTTGCACGAACCTGTTCAGCGGTCTTCCCTAACGTGGGATTCTCGATCGCTTGCATGGATGCAACGGGATCAATGGCAGATACCTCGATGTCTCCTCCTGTGGTTTCCTGCACGACAACATTACATGGCAACATGGTCCCGATCTTGTTTTCGGCTTGCAGCGCCTGATAAGCGAAATGCGGGTTGCAGGCCCCTAAAATCCGATATCTTCGGAAATCGACGTTGAGCTTTTTCTTTAGCGTTTGCTGGACATCGATTTCGGTCAGAATGCCGAAACCTTCATTCTTCAACTCATCCGAAACTCTACGGATCGCATCGTCGAATGGCATACGGACAATCTTGGTAAAGTGATACTCCATCGGTCCTCCTCACGAAAGTGACTCGATATCGATATTGATGGGCGCGCGTCCTTCTGCGACCACGTTCCTCGCAATTGCTTTTGCCATCCCCTGCCCGCCGGATCCAGGCCGGCTTGGTAATCGCGGATGCGCTTGCGGTCCGACTCCGCGCTTAACACAACCCAGTATCGAACACGCCGGAACGCGCGACGGTGGGACGTGGGAACGAATTCCGATTTGTATTTTGACCAATCCACAATCTGGAGCAAGCAAAACGAACTATTCGATGGCAACGGTCATGTTTTCGGCAGAGATATCGAGGACTGGCTGCAGGCTGAAAGAGAATTGGTCTGGAAGACTGCAATCAAATTGGAAAAGGATAACGACATTCGGCTTCAGATCGCAACCCCAGACGTTGATCCTAAGGATCTCGATAAAGTACTCGTCGCTTGGGTCAGGCGTAATACGCCAGCCAACACGATCACGAGGCCGCCGTCACGCGTTGAGCAGATCATCGGCTAGGCGGAGCGGCGCTCCGCCAAACGAATCTTGCGATCACCTCAGACAACACCCATACGATGCCCGCGCTCACCAACACGACGGGCCACAGTTCCACCGGGATGGCGGCGTTGCCGAGCATGTTTGAGACAACGGGGAGCGAGGCGGCAGCAAACTGGATCGCCACACCGGCCACGACCGCAACGTGGAGGTAGGGGTTCGCAAGGGGACGCATCCACGTGTGTCTCGATGGGTATGTCAAGAAGAGTTGACCAATCGCCATGAAGTGAAACGTCACAGCGCGCGTAACCTCAAGACTGTACCCGAACGTCGGGACGAGCCCGAGCATCGCGAGAGCCAGTAGAGCTTTCATCGTCCCGACGCCAGCGACGAATTGGACGGACGGGCGATCCAGCAGCGGAGAGTCAGCGGGACGTGGCTTCTGCTGCATGACACCGGGGGTGCGATCGAACGCGAGCGCCAGCGCCGGCACGCCGTCCGTCAGCAGGTTGATCCAAAGGATCTGGGCTGCTGTGAGCGGCAGCATCAACATGCCGGCCGCATCTCGAAGGCCGAGGACATACGCAACTACCGCACCCCCAGCGACCAGCAGCACCTCGGACAAATTCGTGGAGAAAAGGAAGCGGAGGAATTTCTGAATGTTCTCGTAAATCCCGCGCCCTTCCTCGACGGCTCCGACGATGGTGGCGAAGTTGTCGTCGAGCAGCACCAGATCGGCAACCTCGCGGGATACATCCGAGCCGCGCTGGCCCATGGCCACGCCAACGTCAGACCTTTTCAACGCCGGAGCATCGTTCACACCATCACCGGTCATCGCCACAATATTCCCTTGCGCCTGCAGCGACTCCACGAGCTGCAATTTCTGCTCTGGCCGCACACGCGCGAACACATTGACTTCCGCCAACGCGTCATCGAGGGCCCCACGTTGATACTGTGCGAGGTCCTCTCCCGTGAGGACGCGCATGCCCGGGATGCCAACTTGATGTGCGATCGCCAGCGCCGTCTCGGGATGATCACCGGTGATCATGACCACTCGTATCCCCGCATTACGCGCGGTGTGGACCGCGTCCGGCACTTCAGGTCGCGGCGGATCCCAGAACAAGGCGAGCCCCAAAAGCGACAGATGGTCCTCGACCTCTCCGGACGCGCTTGCGATCGCAAGCACGCGCAATCCCTCCTGGGCATAGGCGCGCGCCTTTTCCGTCCACGATTCACGATCGTCGTCGGAGAGCGCACAACGTCCGAAGAGCACCTCCGGCGCTCCTTTGAGATAGCTCACTGTTTGACCCTGTTCGTGGACGCTCATGCGTAAGAACTTCCACTCGCTGTCGAAAGGGCGCTCAGAAACTACCGGGTGTTCTTCCCTCAGTCGTGCGATGTCGACGCCATGCGCGACGGCGTAGCGGAGAAGCCCAAGATCGAGCGGATCGCCGGCGCCCGTCGAGAGGTCCGCATCATTGGCCAGCGCCACGGCGCGAAGCGCGCGCGGGAGATCCGGCGCGTCGAGCGACCGCACGTCCATTCGATTCTCAGTCAACGTGCCTGTCTTGTCGGTCGCAATGACGGTTACCGATCCAAGCGCTTCGACAGCCGAGAGGCGGCGGACTACTGCGCGATGTCGCGCCATTCGCTCAACACCCAAAGCTAGTGCGACGGTTAGCACTGCGGGCAAGCCTTCCGGCACGGCCGCGACGGCGAGGGCTACGGCGAAGATGATCATCTCCGGCGCACGGGTAAGCCCCTCAGCGATGATCCCCAGTGCGCACAGCCCTCCAGCCAAGGCCAGAACCCATCGCGCGATCTGATGACCGAGGACGTCGACTCTCCGCTCAAGAGGCGTCTTTCCCAACTGGATCTCGCCTAGCATTGTCGCGAGCCGACCCATGGCGCTCGAGGGACCCGTCCGGGTCACCTCTAGGAAAGTCTTGCCGCGCACCAGCAACGTCCCGCTGAACGCCTCATCGCCGGAACCCTTGTCGACCGGAACGGACTCACCCGTCAGAATCGACTCGTCGAACAGAGCGCCGTGCGCGTCATAGAGGATACCGTCCGTGGGTACGCGATCACCGGCTTCGAGCCGCGCCCAATCCCCCGGCACGAGTACATGTGTCGGCAGGCGTACGAGTTCGCCGTCACGCAGCACCCATGCGTGCGCCCCCGCGAGCGCCTTCAGCCGACTCAGCGCTGCTTCCGATCGTTGTTCCTGATACAGACCCAACGCGCCATTAAACAGCAGGATCAGGGCAATGGCGCTCGCCTCGATCGGCCAACCGTGCGCGCCTTCATACACCCACAGCCCGGTGTCAAACGCCAGCGCGAACAGCAGAATAAAAATCAGAGGGCTGTTGAACTGCCGCACAAACCGCAGCCAAACAGGATCGGGAAGCCGCTCGGGAAGAGCATTGGGACCGACTTGCGCCAAGCGTGCGGTGGCCTCTGCATTAGAGAGTCCGTTCATCTGAACACCTTTTTTGATGCGATATTTGCGTCCTCGCCACCGAGAGACACATGATCAGCGTGTTCTATTCACATCGTAACAGGGCATCAAGACAGCCTTGTTTCGCCCACTTCGTTCCTTTTTCATGAGAGAGCGCTTATCGAACTGGTATTGAGCCTTGTGCTCCTTGAGGTGCGGAAGGTGTGAAGCTGTCGCTCGCCGACCCAACCATCAGAACTATGAACAGGCCTATTGCCGTAAAGGTGCGTTTCACGAAGAATTTCTTCATTTCTGTTAGACGGCTTGCCATTCTAAGATGCACCGCGCCGTATCTCTAACACCATCACATGGACGCATTAGTCACGCGCGCGCACTTCAGCTTAGAGCGTCACCCGTGGCCACGAACGCTAACAGCCTAAGAATATGGCAAACTGAGCCGGCCCTCCGAGAATTAACCAAACGGCAGAGCGATCACCGCTGCATTGAGGTTCTTGTCGGTTGCACGTTGGGTAGTTAGAAGGCCGTGAACTCGGACAGGGATCGGTCATAATGTCCGGGGATCATCACATGACAATTGGGACCAATCACCCTCAGCAAGGTTCGTACAGCGCGGCGAGGCAGGAGACGTGGGCAGCCTCGACGTTTCCGCTCGGGGCTCGCGTGGACGGTGGCGCCGCAACATTTGCCGTCTACTCGAAGAATGCAACCCGCGTGCTTCTCGAGATCTACGGCGGGGCTATCGGTGAGGCGGCGCGATTCGACTACTGGATGCAGCGCGGACCCGATCACGTCTGGCGCGCCCGGGTTGCTGACGTGCCACGCGGCATTTTTTATGGGGTTCGATGCTGGGGACCGAACTGGCCGTTTTCCGCCGAGTGGCGCCGAGGCGGGAGCGGGGCAGGGTTTGTCGCAGACGTGGACGCGAGCGGTCACCGTTTCAATCCGAATAAGCTCTTGTTCGATCCTTACGCGCGTGAACTCTCCCATGACCGCGAGACTCCCGACATGAAGGATGTGTATGACCATGACGCCGGCATGTACGGGTCAGGACCCGACCTTTATACGGGGCCCCGAAACCGATATACACCTATTGCACGACGGCTTGTCGATACTGGCCCATGGGCGCCAAAGTCCGTGCTTGTCGAAGATCACACGTCCACCGGGACAAAACCACGGATCCTGCAGAAAGATGCGGCGATCTATGAGGCGCATGTTCGCGGCCTCACCCGGCATCCGTCGTCCACGCGTCTGGAGTCGTTCCTGCGCGGAATTCCAGGCTTCGAGGAGATCGTGAACGTTCCCGAAGCTCTTCGCGGAACGTATGCCGGAGCCGCATACATGGCCAAATACCTGAAGGCTCTAGGCTACACGGCCGTTGAATTCCTGCCTGTTCATGAGTTCGCGAACGATCTTAATCCGGAAGGTAGTCCAGGCTGGGACAGAGCTGTTGACGAGCCGCCGCATGGCAACTATTGGGGCTATATGACGTATGGTTTCTTCGCTCCCGACTCGCGGTATGCGCACGATCGTTCCCCCGGCGGGCCGACGCGGGAATTCAAAAACATGGTGAAGACTTTTCACGATGAAGGTCTCGAGGTTTACCTCGATGTCGTGTACAACCACACGGGCGAAGGCGGACTCTGGGACGGTTCGGGCGATACGGCCGAGATCATGTGTATGCGCGGCTTCGACAACGCCGAGTATTATGCGCTGACGGGCGACAAACGCCACTACTGGGACAGCACCGGATGTGGCAACAATCTGGACGCTTCAAAGGAAGCGGTGCGAAGCTTGATTAAGGATTCACTTGAATACTGGGCGCGTGACATGGGAGTGGACGGTTTCCGATTCGATCTCGCAACCGTTCTCGGAAGAACCGGTCCAGGTTACAGCTTCGAAGGTGGAGCACGGCTGCTCGGTGAAATTGCAGAGATGGCTGAAGCGCAGCACTTCGAGGTCATCGCCGAAGCGTGGGATATCGGTGGATATCACGTGGGCGACTTTCCAAAAGGTTGGGCCGAATGGAATGGCGAGTACCGGGATGCTGTGCGCCGGTTTCTGAAAGGTGACGCATGCATTGAACTGTTCGTACGATCCGTGAATGGCGACTTCCATCGTTTTCACGATCAGGGCGGGCCGCACAAATCTGTGAACTTCATCACCGCCCATGATGGCTTCACGCTTATGGACCTGGTGAGCTATAACCAGAAGAACAACGGCGTAATCTGGCCCTTTGGTCCTTCCGACGGAGGCAGCGACTCCAATTTATCGTGGGATTCGGGCGGCGATCGGGCTCTGCGGCGGGCGCGTCTGCGGAACATGCTCACGGTGCAGCTTTTCTCGCGAGGCGTTCCAATGACGCTTGGCGGGGACGAATTTGGCCGCACGCAGAACGGCAACAACAATCCTTACAAAATCGACAGCATTGGCGTGTGGCAAAACTTCGACATGATCGCGACGACTTCTCCCACCGCTGTTCCAACAGGTGGATCGGGGGCGTACCACGATAACTACGGCGATGACGGTAATCCCACCGGGACCAATGGACTGTTTCTCTTCGCCAAATTCCTTCTCAATCTCAGGAAGGCTCACGCCTGCCTGCGGCAGGATCGTTTCGGCGATCTCGCTCTGGATCACGGAGGCGACGTCACCTACTGGTTCAAGGGCCCTGATGGCCTGTCCGACTTCTACTGGGATGATCACTGCCTGCACTGGCGTATTGACGGAAGCGGCATCGGCGACGCCGATTTTATTCTGTTCATAAACATGTGGCGCGAACCCGTTCGGTTTGCTGTCCCTCCGCCCCGCCCAGACCGACGCTGGCTGCGCCTAATCGATACGGCGCCGTGGGCAGAGGTTCACGGAAACTGCTGGTCTGAGGGAAATGCAGACGTCATGAACTTGGAGTACGGAGTCAATCCGCATTCAATTGTTGTCCTGTATGAGTCTCCTTGAAGGCGACGGATGGCTGTTGATGATGGCCAGTTGCCGTCATCTGGCTGAGGCCGATGGGCGATGCGTAGTTGAAATAGGTGTCGAGAAGGTGACGACCTCGTGGAACCTCTTTGGATCGTCAACCTCCTTGTCGCGAGCTGCGTGTTTCGGCCGATTAGAAATAAACGTTGTGACCGTAACTATTCCGGTCTGACTAAGCGAGCAATTCGTCGCAGATGCCAACTTCATCGCCCAACAAGAAGGTTCATGCGTTCGACATTGATCTGCCAACTTCCGTCCGGATTTCCGGAAAGAGTTGCAGTAAACGGCAGTCTATGGAAATCGAAAGGCGCTCAGCGATTGAGTCGAAAGCGGGAGACGGGGATCGAACCCGCGACGTCCAGCTTGGAAAAATGATCGGATCTAAAGAACTGCGATGTCGCCTTATTGCTCGAGTACCCCGCCTCCAGCGGCTAGGGTCGCAACGGAAAAGGACATTTCAGCATCTCAGTACTCACCCGACCAATATCGCACAATGAGGCCTCGTCAAATTTTCATAAGCGATCGGGGGCGATCAAACGGCGCCAACGGGACGATCCGAGCATGAGGAGCCCGATACTCAACAAAGCAACCGTGGGGGGTTCAGGCACTTCTTCGTGATCCTCATCCTCGGGGGGCTCAATTGGCGATCCACCCTCAAACGAAGCGCCGCTGAAGAAGAACGCGGAGGAATAGATCTCGTCTCCGACATTTGCAACGTTCATCACCATCCGATATGTGCCGGCGCTCTGATTGTCAAAAGTGAAAACCGCGTGATTCCAGTCCGAACTGCCTCCGGTATAAGGACCATTTACATCCCCTGGGTAGCGTCCTGGTCCGTACTGCGTCGCTTCTGCATCGCTGCAGGAAGTTCCTCCGGTAATGCCATTCAAGCACCACGTGTCACCTCTGAGCGTTGCGGCGCCCGGCGTCAGGATGAGTCCTGACGCTAGGTCGGAAAAGCCATAGCCAGGCACAACCTGGTTGTTGTCGCCCGTGCGCGCAGTGAAAAGATTGAGGACGGAACCGCCTTCGGAAGGCACCAGGGCCATGTTGGCCCAATCTGAAAACGTCGAGGTGCCGTCATTGGTAGCGAACATGAAATCGAAGATCAGTCTCTGACCAGCCG
>CAZIPZ010000027.1:0-26665 GCA_964541075.1 uncultured Solibacteraceae bacterium
AAAACAACTTCAATCTTCGAGACGATCGTGGTCTATCGGATAACGATCAGAGACATCGCCTGACTATCAGTGGTCAAATCACAGCGCCAGCCATGAAATCGCGCCATATTGGGAAGAGGATTCTGAGTGGTTTTCAATTTAGTCCCATTTTCGCCTACGGCGCCCCCTATCCCTTCAATGTCTTGACGGGCGGTCAGACGATACAAACTACAGCAGCGAGGCCGGATGGAATGGGACGAAACACCGGTGTGGGATTCCATTCCGCGACGCTTGATCTTCGCTTGAGCCGGCAGTTTCACCCGTACGAAAGCTTTGGTATTGAATTCCTCGCTGAAGGCTTTAACGTTCTCAATCGCACTAATTTTCAGTTTCCCAACAACACCTTCGGAACAGGGTCGACGCCTTTGGCCAGTTTCAGGCGCCCTACGAATGCAGCCGATCCCAGGCAGATTCAGGTGGGGCTGAGAGTGACTTTCTAAGGAGACGATATGAAGCCCATTGTTACGGCATTCCTCCTTTTTCTGTTCGGTATCGGCGCCGTTTCGGCGCAAATGCATGATCATGCCATGCCGGGTTTAACCGAAGATGGACAAGCCAACCCCTACGTTATCAGTGATGCGCGAGGCGGATTCTATCTGGTCTACGTTGAACGCAAGGGGAAGCAAAGCAACGTCATGCTTCAACATAGGGATGCAGGAAAGCCGTTCGGTCCTGCGGTGCGCGTTAACGACAAGCCCGGCGACGGAGTTGTGCGCAACGAAAATCCTCCCAAGGTCGCTCTGGGGCCCAACGGTGAAGTGTACGTTGTCTGGGCGAATGAACGGGAGAAGTGGAAGGGCGACATTCGCTTTGCACGTTCTACGGATGGAGGAAAGACGTTTTTTCCCGCCCTCACGGTCAACTCCGGAGTGTCCGGACCTGCGGTTGGGCGAGCATTCCAGTCAATGGCTGTCGATCATCGCGGACGAATCCATATCGTATGGATCGATGAACGCAACAAGCAGAGTTCGAACCGGGGCGCAGAGATTTGGATGGCCACCTCCAGCGATGGCGGCCTTACATTTTCGCCTGACCATCGCATTCTCACGGATGTGTGCGAGTGCTGCAGAACGGCGATCGCAGCGGACCGGCGAGGCCGGCTGTATGTGTCCTATCGCACGGTCCCCGAAAGTGGTCCCATGCACCGGGACATTGTCGTTGCCAGGTCCGACGACGATGGAAAAACCTTCATGAACACGAACGCTAGTTCGGATCGATGGGAATTGAACGCCTGTCCAATCGCGGGTGCGTCTCTCGCGATCGATGACAAAGGAATGATCACGATCGTCTGGTTTACTGAAGGAGGAGGCAAGCCGGGATTGTTTTACGCGACGTCCAGTGATCGCGGTGTCACTTTTACTCCGCGAAGGCTGCTACCTGTTGAACAGCGGATTGCGAAACATGCTCATGTCAAGCCGCTCAAGGATGGCACGGTGCTGGTGGCTTGGGATGATGTTACGCCAACCATGGTTCGCTGGGGCGTGCTCGACGTCACTTTAGGCAAGATGAAACTGCTCGGACGAAAAGAGGGCGGATCCTATCCGATCATCAGCCAGAGCGACTCCAATATGGCTATCACTGCTCTTGACTCTGCTGGCAAACGGATCTTCACTCACGTTTCACCGGACTAAAAGGTCCTGTATGATGAAAGTTTCTGCACGAAGGTGAATACTCAGGAGCGCAAATGACCACTACTCGCATTTTTAATTTTTCTGCCGGTCCGGCCGTGCTGCCGTTGCCGGTCCTGGAGGAAGCCCAGCGCGACCTTATTGCTCTGCCCGGTGTGGGGATCTCTGTGATGGAGATCAGCCACCGGTCGAAAGTCTTTGAGAATCTGTTGCACAAAGCCGAGGACGACATCAGGGAGCTCGCGAACATTCCATCGAATTACAAAATCCTGATGCTTCAGGGCGGCGCCAGCCTTCAGTTTTCGATGGCGCCAATGAATCTGCTAACGAGCGGCGGAACTGCCGACTATATCGATACCGGATCGTGGGCCGATAAGGCGATCAAGGAAGCCAAACGCGTGGGCAAGGTCAACGTTGCCGCGACAACGAAGGCCGACAATTACTCCCGTATACCTTCGCAGGGCGAAATCAAACTGACGCCAGGCGCTGCGTATGTTCACATCACAAGCAACAACACCATTGAGGGAACCCAGTGGCAGACTCTTCCGGATGTTGGTGGCGCGCCCCTGGTCAGCGATGCGTCATCGGATATTTTGAGCCGGCCAATCGACCTCCGCCAATATGCCGTGATCTACGCGGGAGCGCAGAAGAATCTCGGGCCATCCGGTGTAACGCTCGTCATCATCCGTGAAGATATGCTGTCCCGTTCTCAGGACAGTCTGCCGATGATGTTGAATTACCGCGTTCATTCCGACAACGGCTCGCTCTACAACACCCCGAACACGTTTGGCATTTACATCCTCGGCCTGACAATGAAGTGGCTCAAATCGCTTGGCGGATTAACAGCCATAGCGAAGACCAATGAGCGTAAGGCGCAGAAGCTTTACGGCGAGATTGATCGTACGGGTTTCTATCGCGGGACGGCGCAAAAGGAGAGCCGGTCTCTAATGAATGTGACCTTCCGCCTCGCTTCTGAAGAATTGGAGAAGATGTTTGTGAAGGAGTAGACTGCGGCAGGGTTGGACGGGCTTCAGGGCCACCGTGCCGTTGGTGGAATGCGGGCTTCAATTTATAACGCGTTTCCAGAAGATGGAGTCACTGCCTTGGTCGACTTCATGCGGGAGTTCGAACGCAAGCGCGGCTGACAATGCAGCCCCGGAGCGTTCACGCTTCTAGAAATCGTACATAACGTCCTGAATGGCGTCCTTGCGGGGCTTTCGCCATCACTCGCCTCCGAATGAAAAACGCATCCATTCGGCATCAGCGCGGTTCTCATTTCCGATGAAGACGAATGACTCGCGAAAAATTTTTTTGACTGAAGATTCCGATCCATAGGGACTAGTGTTTGACAAGTCCGACAATTTTGCGCTTTGGTGCACGCGCCCGCAACGTTCCACACCCAAAGGAATTATTCGCGAACTAAGAAACGAATAATTTCTATAACTCGGCCCTGACCATTTCACCTCCTCGAAAAAAGTGATGCAAATTGCGTGGTCCGCGCTTTTCCACGCCTGTAGGGCATTTGACTCGACCTTGTCACCAAGCTAATTTGCCGCGGGATTCGGAAAAAGACCCGCAATCGGGTCCTCACGACCAGGATGGCCGGAGATTCAACGGCAGGATGCAATGGAGTGAGGGAAAGTGATGTCCACGAATGAGAGCGTAGCAGCAACGTTTCAATTGGGCATTGAGCGTGATTTGGAAAATGCCCGAGTGATGATCGAAGACCCACCGTGGAGAGACAATCCACAAAAGTATCGCAAAGCCGCCGAAGTGATTATCAGGCGGACTCTCGAAGTTGACCCAGAGAATCAGTACGCAAAAGAACTTCTGCTCAAGGCTGAGGCGTCCGTGCTATCCGTTTCACCAATCACGGAACCAGAAAAGGCAGCAACGTTGCCGGCGCTGACGTCGGAAGCAGTAGCAACGCCTTTAGAGACTGCGGCCTTGGCGAAGCCGATGGTCCTGGCTGCGGCTGCTGCTGTGCACGCGGCGCCCTTGCCGTTCGCTATTCCGACGGTTTCACCACCGGTGTCGCCCGCTCCTCCGCAGCGTCCCGCGGCGACATTGTCGCAACCGCCGGTTCAGCAGCGCGCCTCGTCTTCCGCGGCGCAGAGCGAGATGGCGTTCGTCATTCAACCGGTGTACCGAAAAGTTGAGAAGAAGTCGGAAAAACGAGGGAACGTAAGCTGGATCGCGTTTGGGTTGATCGGATTGCTGGGCGGGAGCCTGGCGTTGGCGACGCACTTTAACGTGTTCGCCCGCCACGATCAAGCGACCAGGGCGCTCGACACCCCGTCGATCACTCCGGAGAGCAGCACATCGATGCAACCCGCAGCTGTGCACTCTTCAGTTGTAGCCTTCGAGCCCTTGCCGGTATCAACGGCGACAGAATCCACACCTGCGGCGCCTCAGGCTGCTGTCGCGCAAACGCCCGTTCCTGCTTTCCCCAAAGTGGCCGTTCCCGATACCGCTGTTTTTGTTAAGACAACGCTGCCGGCAGTTCAGCAAACGGGCACGCTCGCGATCAGTTCACCAACGACCGTGGACATCTACCTGGATGACGAGTATCTGGGCTCCGCGCCTGCGACGCTGGATTTGCCGGCCGGCAATCAGGAACTCGAGTATCGGCACGACGATATGCGGAAAGTGGTCAGGCACGTGATTAAAGCGAACGAAACGGCGACAACCATGATCACGTTCGACGTTCCCGTCCGGATCAATGCCAAGCCATGGGCGCAGGTGTATCTGGCGGGATCGCAGCGACAGGCCTTGGGACAGACTCCGCTTAGCGATGTCCAGGTTCCGATTGGAAGTGTGCTTTTGTTTGAAAACCCGAATTTTCCGGGAAAGAGATACCGAGTCACGGGAAAAGAAACCGAGATTCGAGTGACCTTCCCATAGAGGTCTCAATGTTTCGATACATTCGTTACTTCGTTTTCTCATTCATTTGCCTTCAAGCGGCTCACGCTGCGCCGGCAGACGATATCGCGGATGCGCTCGCCAGGGCGGAATCCTTGTATTTCGAAGCCAAGTTCAGAGATGTCATCCATGTCCTGGAACGCGCCGACGATGTACTGCGTCCGAAACCGGACCGTGTTCAGGACAGGATCACCGTGAAGCTGCAATTGGCGCTTGCGCACCTTGGCTTGAACGAATACCCGCAGGCGAAGGCATCACTTCGCGAGCTCTTCGGCCTCGACTCGGAATATCGCCTAGATGTGGATCAGTTTCCCCCAAAGTTTCTCGTGCTGGCTGACGAAGCCCGCTCTGAGCAGAACGAAATTCGATGCCAGCGTGCACGCAGTGATGCCCGTACATTGCTGGAAGCGGGAAATGCCACGGCGCTGTTGAACATCATTCAGACCATGAAGTCCAGATGCAGCGCGCTTGACGCGCTGGAACCCGATACCGCTCAGCTTTTCTACAAGACTGCGCTTGATTCCTATAAGGCAGGCCGTTTTTCGGACGCCCTTGAAAAATTCCAAATTACGCTGAAGCTCGCTCCAAAACACGAATTAGCTGTGCAGTACGCCGACCTGGCGCAAAGCAAACTGCAGCTCCATGCCGACCGGCTGCTTCTCGACTGGCGTAAGAAACTCGAGGCTCTGGAGTTCAGGCAGGCTGCCGCAACCTATGGTCAATTAAAGGCTTCAAACGACGGCGCTTCAACTCACGCGCTGGAACAAATGAGGTTGGAATACCGGAATGCACTAACCGGCATGATCGAGTTGTGGAATCGTGCGTGTGGCGCGGGCGATACCGCGACGACGCAGCTCATACGTCAGCAGCTTCCTGAATCGCTTCCTGATCCTTCGCTTGGCGATGACATTCTTGCGAACATGAAGACCTGCAACAAAAAGGGTTGCAGTGCAATGAATTCACAGCTGGTCCTTGCTCGCTTGAAAGTTCAGGTGAATCCAGTGATTCCGCCCGTGTTCCAGGACGCCGTTCGCAGGTCGCCGATCACGGTTCGCGTCAAGGTGAGAATCGACGAGAAGGGCGATGTGACTGTTCTGGAAGGTGAAGCTGAAAATAATTCCGTTCTTACGGAAGCCGTTCGCAGCGCGGTCGAGCGTTGGAAATTTACACCCATCATGGACGAGACGGGGCCACACTGCGTCGAAACCGAAATTCCGATAGTGATCAAGCCGTAACTTGAAAAGAAACAAAGAAGGACAGGGGTTGCTGTTTTCGAATCGAAAGACGGTTCCGCCGGGCCGAGACGTCGAGACACTATTCATCGAGATGAGGAGAGTTGAAAGCCTCCTCACCGGTATTTGTCTAAAACTCGACGACCCGGATTGTGAGCTCGACGCTGCAATGCGCCTGAGCGTCACGCAGAAGGAGCTTCAGGGTTATCTTCTCGGCCTTCGTTATGCCATGGGAGAAGACGTCACCCATTCAACCTCTGCGTTCATGGCGCAGTTCACAAAGATCGGAACGAAGTCGCCGGCCTGACAGATTAGATGGCTTGTGGGTACTGATCCCACGTTCGCCCATTCAACAAGCGCCCGGCTGCCTTTTTGCCTAACCGCTTGATGCCGTCATCTGTCGGGCCGAAACTGCCCCACTGTTTAAAGAAGAACGCGACGCCCGCCGCAGTACACTGGTCCCTGATGGACTCCACCCAAGACGGTTGCATAGCGCGAGACCCGGGACCGCTTTCTCCACCGACGATGACCCAGTGAATCCCAGCGAGATCGATTTCACCCAGATCCTCGAGAAGCGGCTCGACCGAAAGGAATCGCACCGCTGCAGCCGCATTTTGAAGTTCGCGGATCCGCGGGAATCCATGACGCCGGTTCTCAACGCTTACACCCCACCAAATATGATCGAGCTGGGCAAGTGTGCGGAGTTCTTCGTTCAGCAATTGACGCAAGCGTTTCGCTCGCTTAGTGAGTACCTGATAGGTGTGCCAGCCCGCGCGTTTCATTACATCCGCAACTTCCAGGATATAAGTTGTCGGGACGTCTTCATGGAACAGGTCGCTCATGCTGTTCACGAAAATTCGGCGCGGCTTTTGCCAGTGCAAAGGCTGTTGGAGCCTGTCCGAAACGTTTTGCACGACGCCGGTCCAGTTCGTGCGGCCATTCAGTCGGTGCGTCGTGCCTTGATAAGCCTTTTGGACAACGGGACTCGGATTGCCTGCCAGTCGATGCGCTTCACGGATCGCGTAACAATTGTCGCAACCCGGACTGATCTTGGTGCAACCGGTCACCGGGTTCCACGTTGTTTCTGTCCATTCAATGGATGAGTTCGTCGCCATTCTTTGTTCGTTAAACCGTGTAGACGTGACCGCAAATCTGAGCGCTATTAAGGGCCCAATAAAGATGGTACACCGTCCTGTTGTTGCCGGTCAGACGGACCAAGTTGAACGGAAACGTTCGAGGCGACGCGGGAAATCGTGGGGCCGCCGCTTTAAACCTGCCGATCTATCCGAGTATGTAGTCGAAGCACGGAACTCTGGAGGGGAAGCTCAAAAAATCGATGGCGGGTAGGGATCGGTGGCTCCCGAAGTGCGGCAGACCGAATTCATACCCTTAGTGGCCATAGCCATGAAGATGGCCAACGCTATGTGCAGCTATTGGTTATATGGAGGCGGCGGGAATTGAACCCGCGTCCGAAAACGTTCCGCAAGAGAGTCTACATACTTGTCAGGCTCCATTTTTTTCGTATACCAGCCTAGAGGAGCCTGCGAGCTGGCTGGAACACAAGCCCGTTGAGTTTCGCCTCGCGTCGCCGGGCCAGCAATTTGAGGCTATCCTGCATGAAGTGACGCCCTTTAACTAACCTACAGGCGAGTCAATCAAGGACGTTAGCTGGTGTTAAGCAGCTAATGCTGGTTGATAGTCAGCAGTTAATTGTTTTCCACGTTTTTACGAGGTCATGGGCCTCGGTATGCGTCTCTTACTTCTTCGTCCCCGTCGAAACCGGTGCGCCCCCCTTTGACGTGACTAACTCTGTATATAGGCGGATGCGGCCTGGAAGTCAAATGGGCGGTCTTTCCGAAGGCGCGCTCAAGCTGTATAATCCGAGTTTTCTGCGGAAGGAGTTCGTTTTACATGGAGTTGCAACCCGAGGCTGTACAACGGCTGCTCGATGCATTATCGCCGGCCCTCAATGCGGAACTCGACCGGGTCGTCAAGCAGACCCATGAAATTCTGGAAGCAGAGTTCCGGAAACGCCTCGAAGCGGCCCTTCAGGATGCCCAAGCGTCTGCGCAGCGGCGCGCCAGCGAACAGCAACGGGAAGCTGACGAAAGGCTGAGGCAGTCTGTAGCGGAAACACAGGAAAACGTTCGGCGCGAGGTTACAGAGCAGCTTGAATCTAGATTCAAGAACGTTCTGGAAGAGACATCCAACAAAATTCGGTCCGAACTTGAGGCGACGACGAATAGCCTCCGCTCTGAATGGGACACGGAGCGAGAGCGCCTTCAAGAGCAGTTGGATCAATGGCAGGTCTTCGCAGAGGCCCAAAAGAAACTGAGCGAGGCTTCTTCTCAGACCGAGATCCTTGTTCGATTTCTGAAATTTGCCGAACCGTACGCAGCAGGTGTCGCCGTCTATGTGACGAAGTCGGATGGACTGGCTCTATGGAAAACCCGCGGGTCCGCGGTGTTTCCCGAAATCGTTTCGGAAGAAACGATCGATCCCGATTTTTACTTCAAAAAAGTCATGGTGAAGGGGCGGACTGTCGCGGCTGTCTGCGCGGCACAGCCATACCGGATCGACGTTTTGAGCTTCCTTGCGTCCTCGCTGGAGCGTGCGGTTGAAGTCTTTGGTCTGAAGCTTCGGGCGCCTGCATCCAAACCGGAGATCCTGGTCGAGAAAACGGTTGCCACTGTATCTGCGCCGGTTGCGGGAACTCCGGTTCCCACACCTGCAAGCCAGGGCACGGCGCCAGCGATTGATGAGAAGGTTCATGCGGAGGCGCGCCGAACGGCCCGATTGCTCATTTCGGAGATCAAGCTGTATCACGAGCAGGAACTCAGGGTGGGACGCGAACACTCCGATATTTACCAGCGGCTGCAAAAGGAAATCGATCACGGCCGCGAGGTGTACAGCCAGCGCGTGCCCGGTGAAGTCCGCGGCAGCCGCGACTACTTCCACGAAGAACTCGTGCGAATTCTCACCGAAAACGATCCTTCGCGTCTTGGTGAAGCATACCCGGGCCCGATCAACAACGCTTAGTTGTTGCAGCTACGGAGGCCTCATTGACATGTTTCGGAAGCCTATTTCGCACAAGGCTCAACAGTTCACCGAATCCGTTATCCGAGAAATGACTCGCCTGGCTTTAGAGCACGGCGCGATCAACCTGTCCCAGGGTTTCCCGGATTTTCCTGCGCCCGATATTCTTAAAAAAGCAGCCGCGGACGCCATTTATGGCGATGTGAATCAATACGCCATTACCTGGGGCGCCAAAAAGTTTCGCGACGCGCTGGCGTACAAGACAAAAAAGTTTCTTAACGTCGACATCGATCCTGAACGTGAAATCACCGTTTCCTGCGGATCCACGGAAGCGATGATCGACGTTCTTCTCGCAACTATCAATCCGGGTGACGAAGTCATCGTTTTCGAACCCTTCTATGAGAACTATGGTCCGGATGCGATCATTTCGGGCGCGATCCCCCGATACGTTCAGCTTCGCCGTCCCGATTGGTCCTTCGACGAGGGCGAGCTTGCGGCCGCGTTCAACAACAACACCAAAGCGATTGTCATTAACACGCCGAATAACCCAACGGGGAAGGTCTTCACCCGCCGGGAGTTGGAGTGTATCGCCGCGCTTTGCCAGAAATGGGATGTGCTGGCGGTAACAGACGAAATCTACGAGCACATTCTGTACGATAGCGCCGAGCACGTATCGCCCATCACACTGGATGGCATGCGAGAGCGCACGATCGTCGTCAATGGAATGTCAAAAACGTACAGCGTGACGGGTTGGCGTGTCGGATACATCATTGCGCCGCCTCAGCTCTCCAGCGCAATCCGCAAAATGCACGACTTCATTACAGTCGGTGCGCCCGCCCCACTTCAGGAGGCCGGTGCGACGGCGCTCCGCTTGCCCGACAAATACTATGAGGATCTTGCCAACCACTATCAGGAACGCCGTGACCGGCTTATGAGGGTGTTGGACGGCGCGGGGTTGAAGCCAATGCTGCCGAAAGGCGCGTATTACATCATGTGCGATATTTCCAGGTGGGGATATCCCAGCGATGTGGAGTTTGCGAGATTCCTTGTTAAGGATATTGGCGTGGCGGCGGTTCCGGGCAGCAGCTTCTACAAGAATCCGGCTGATGGAAAGGACCTGATTCGTTTCACCTTTTGCAAGAGAGAGGAAACGTTGAGCGCCGCTGAAACGCGTTTGCAGGAATTGCAGCGTCGGGTTTCCGCCCCCGCGCAATCCTGAAACCAAATGGATGAAAGCGCGTCAAAATCTGGTCGTAAGAAGTTGTATTAAGGCGTGATATTTGTTAACGCGCGGCTGGGTTATAATCCAAGCAAGCGCACTTCTTCAAACTATGAAAGGTAAAGTCGATGACTAATAGGCGATTGCTTTATCTCACCTTGATTGTTGCAACCCTGACGATTGGGGTCGTAATCGGAACCATAGTCTCCGGTGGGGTCAAGGCTACGGCAGAGCAAAAAGCCGCGACTCTCGTCATACCCGATCCGGTGTCTCTTTCCAATGCCTTCGCTCAAATTGCGAACCAGGTGGAGCCAGCCGTGGTCAACATCAGTACAGAGGCAATGGTCGAAGCGCCTCAACGCCGCGGAAGAACACCTCAGGATCCTTTTGATTTCTTCGATTTCTTTGGCGGCCCAGATGCGCCTGACCGCAATTTCAAGGCTCGAAGCCTCGGCAGCGGATTCATCGTCGACAAGGCCGGCTACATTTTGACGAATCACCATGTCGTCGATAAGGCCGAGAAGATCACCGTGCGCCTCGACGATAAAACCGAGTTCAAAGCCAAACTCATCGGCAGCGACTCGGAGACCGACATTGCCGTGATCAAAATCGACGTCGGTCAGGATCTGCCGGTGCTGAAGCTCGGAAATTCAGACTCCGCGAAAGTAGGGGATTGGGTTCTTGCGCTGGGTAGTCCGTTTGGACTGGACCACAGTGTGACCGCCGGCATCATCAGCGCCAAGGGGCGTGAAAGCCGCGAGATCGGCAGCAATAATTCGTTTCAAAGCTTCATTCAGACGGACGCCGCCATCAACCGCGGCAACAGCGGCGGACCCCTCGTAAACATGGCGGGAGAAGTTGTCGGCATCAACACCGCGATCGTTTCCGAGACCGGGAATTTCGCGGGACTCGGCTTCGCCATTCCGTCGGGCACCGCGGTTCGCATTTATAACCAGTTGGTGCAGAACGGAAAGGTCACGCGGGGATCAATCGGCATTCAATACAGTTCCGAACAGGATCCGGCGCTCATGCGCGCCCTTGGCCTCGGACCCGATGCCGGCATTGTCGTACAGGATGTCGTGCCCAGCGGTCCTGCTGCGAAGGCCGGAATTCGCGCGGGCGACGTGATCACTGAAATCGACGGTAAGAAGATCACGAATGGATCCGTTCTTCTTGATGTGGTTGCGAATACCCCTGTCGGCAGGACTGTTCAGGTTCGTGTGAACCGCGACGGCAAAGAGCAGACCCTTCCCATCGTTGTCGGCGATCGCGCCGTCGTTATCGGTTCCTCGGCCGCGAATTCCAGCAACGGCGGAGCTCCGGGCGACAGCACTCCGACGACCCTCGGGGTTCGAGTGGATGAAATCACTCCGGACATGGTCAGACAGCTCCGCTTAAACTCATCCGACGGTGTCATTATCACAGCAGTTGAATCGAACAGCCCGGCTGAGGACGCCGGTCTCGCTCGCGGTATGGTGATTACTCGAATCATTGCGGGCAATCAGCGTCTCGAGATCAAGGGACTCGATGATTTCCGCAAAGCCGAAAGGCAGCTGCGCTCCGGCATGGACGTGGCGCTCATGGTTCTTCGCCGCACGCCGGCGGGTGACTATACATCCGGCTTTGTAGCCATAACGATTCCTTAAGAACAAAGGGGGATCGGGAAAAAGGGGACAGTGACTAAAAGGGACAGGCCCCAATTTCTGTTGCGCAGAAATTGGGGCCTGTCCCTTTTTTTTTATTTCCATCTATGCAAAAAAATTTCATAAACGGCGAATGGATCGAGTCATCCAGCCGCAACGTTCTCGAAAATCGGAATCCTGCAAACGCGGATGAAGTCATTGACACGTTTTCGTTATCGAACGAAACCGACGTGAGCGACGCCGTTGCGGCGGCCGCGAACGCCTACAAAACCTGGCGTCTAACGCCTGCCCCAAAGCGGGCTGAGATTCTTTACAGGGCCGCGGATCTTATTGCTCGCCGTAAAGAAGAGTTTGCTCGCGATATGACGCGCGAGATGGGGAAGGTTCTGAAAGAAGCTCGTGGAGATGTGCAGGAAGCAGTCGATATGACGTACTACATGGCGGGAGAGGGACGGCGTCTCTTCGGCCAAACAACGCCGGCGGAGCTTCCCGACAAATTCGCCATGTCCACCCGCAACCCTCTCGGTGTTTGCGCCCTCATTACACCCTGGAATTTTCCGATGGCAATACCGTCATGGAAAATCATGCCGGCTCTAGTCTGCGGCAACACCGTCGTGATCAAGCCGGCGGAGGATACTCCGCTGTCTTCTGTCAATCTGATCAAGGTTCTCGAGGAGGCCGGAATCCCGCGGGGCGTCGTGAACATGGTGACCGGCGATGGACCCGGCTGCGGGGCTCCCCTTGTCCGGCATGACGGTGTGTCTGTTGTGTCGTTCACAGGATCAACCGAGGTCGGACGCGTTGTAGCGGAAGCATGCGCACCGACTTTTAAGCATCTTCATCTCGAAATGGGCGGCAAGAATGTGCTTATGGTCATGGAGGATGGGGATATCGATCTCGCGGTCGATGGCGCAGTATGGGGCGGTTTTGGGACAACGGGCCAGCGCTGCACGGCTGCAAGCCGCGTGGTTGTCCATAAGAAGGTCGCCCGTGAATTCACCGAAAAGTTTGTGAGCCGGGTTCGGAGGCTGAAAGTTGGCGACGGTCTCGATCCAACGGTTGATGTCGGACCGGTCATCAATGCCCAACAGGTCGAAACGATCATGAAATATATCGAAATCGGCAAGAGAGAAGGAGCAAAACTCCTGTGCGGAGGAGAGCGCTTGCAGGATGGTTCGCTGAAGAACGGTTTCTTCATTCAGCCTACCGTGTTTGGTGATGTCAGCCCAAATATGAGAATCGCACAGGAAGAGATTTTCGGTCCTGTCGTTTCGGTTGTCGAATGCAACGATCTGGACCACGCGATCGATATCGGTAATAGCGTGAAATACGGTCTGTCCGCCGCCATATACACCAGAGATGTCCATCGGGCTTTTCGAGCGATGCGCGATATGTACACCGGCATCTTTTATGTCAACTCCTCGACGATTGGCGCCGAGGTTCACCTTCCATTTGGTGGAACGAAGGGCACCGGAAACGGACACAGAGAAGCCGGCTCTGCCGCGCTGGATGTTTTTTCCGAGTGGAAGTCCATTTATGTTGATTTCAGCGGAAAGCTGCAAAAAGCACAGGGGATTGATTAGGGCGGTCGAATATGCGATGGCAGCTCATTGTGGATGGAGCAATCGATGGCGTCAGCAACATGGCCATCGATTCTGCACTCTTGGATGAAGTGGAAAGCTCGTCCTCACCGCGAACGATCGTCCGATTTTATGGTTGGATTAGGCCGACTGTTTCTTTGGGCCGCAACCAGAAGGTCGAGAAGGCAGTTGACGCCGACTATTGCAAGGCAAAGGGCATTTCCATTGTTCATCGGCCGACTGGCGGCCGCGCAGTTCTGCACGACGATGAACTCACTTACGCTGTGATTTCAAACGACGCCGCATATTTCGGCGACACCATCTACGGAAACTACAAACGGGTTTCAGAGGCTTTACGACTCGGCTATCAGCGACTGGGCGTTCCTGTCGTACTTGCTTCGGAAACGCGGAGAACCACCACAGAGCGTGCCGGACCTGATCTTCCGTGCTTTGTCTCGACCTCTAGATATGAACTCACGGTCGGCGGACGCAAAATTGTTGGCAGCGCTCAACGCCGGGTTCGCAAGAGCTTTCTTCAGCATGGCTCAATGCTTATCACATGCGACTGTGAAGCTCTGGCGCGCGTGACCAAAACGGATGACCTGGAGGACTTGAATCTGCAAATGGCTGGGATGGCGGAGTTTCTTCCGTCGCGGCCCACAATAGAAGAACTCACCGGAGTCTTTACCCGGGCGTTTCAGGACTATTTCGGCATTGACTTCGAGGTGCGGAACTTCGACTGAAGGTGGTCCTCTTGTCGCAGCAGCAATAACCGAAAATGGACTAACTCGTCCAAGACTTGAGTCCTGAGCGAGATACGGCGTGTTGACCTGTCCGCATCCGGATGTTATAAAAAGTCCATCTATGTCCGCAAAAGATGAATCCGACAGGCTAGACGAGAGACCTCAAGAAATACTCCGGCTCATCGTTCGTTCCTACATCAATTCCGGGGAACCCGTCGGATCGACAACCGTTTCCAAGTTCATCGACAGAAGGCTAAGTCCTGCCACAATCCGCAACATCATGGCAGAACTCGAAGAGGCCGGCTATCTCGTTCAACCGCACACGTCTGCCGGGCGCGTTCCGTCAGAAAAGGGCTACCGATTCTATGTGGATCATCTGACGGATTCCGGAAAGGTCAGCAAGTCGGACGAGCGCTACATCAGCCGCATGCTTGCGGAGAGCGACACTGCGGAAGACGTGATGTCGCGAGCGTCCTTCGTACTCTCGAATATTTCCAAGAACGTCGGAATCGTGATCGCGCCGCCAATGGCGCTCACTGTTTTGAAGCGCATTGAATTTGTCGACCTTGGCGACGGCAAGGTTCTGGTTATCCTCGTGTCCAATGAAGGGATGCTGCAGCGCAAGGTCATCCGTGTGGCGGACCGCTATACTCAAGGCGAACTCGAAAAAGCAAGCAGGTGCCTTATCGAGAAATTTGCGGGCAAAACGCTCACCGAGATTCGCAATGAACTCCTGGAAGTGATGCATGCTGAGCGCCTGCTGTTTGACCGGATGCTCGCGCTGCTGCAAGCGTGGGCGGACACGCTCGAAAGCGATGCTGCTCCCCGGGTGGAGGGCATCTATGTTCAGGGTGCCTCGAACATTTTGAATCAACCGGAATTTGCGGATGTGGAGCGCATGCGCGCGCTATTTCAAATGTTCGAGGAAAAGAGCCGTCTGGTTCAGATTCTCGACGAGTGTATTGCATCGAATCCAACGGACGTCGTGACAATTGCGATCGGTTCGGAACTGGGTGTTCCGAATATGAGGGACTTCACGTTTATAGCGTCTTCCTACGCCGCTGATCGCAGTGTTGGGTTCCTCGGAATCATTGGACCGACGCGAATGGAGTACGAACGGAGCATCTCGCTGGTGGGGTATTTGAGCCGCGTTGTCGGTGAGATGATCCACGCGTAACTTTCCGCTTCACCCGGGATTCAATCTCCATAAAAACTAGGTCGGCGAGCTATGCCCGCAATTCACTTATAATTTGGTTTATGGGAGACAAGGACAAGTACGAAAGTTTGATGCCGGATAATGGTGGTGCGGATGGCGCCGATCAGCAGGTCGCCGATTCGGAAACTCAGACCCTGAAGGATGAGCGCGACAGCCTTTATGACCGGTTGCTCCGCAAGCAGGCGGAGTTCGAAAACTACAGGAAGCGGGTGGAGAAGGAAAAAGCCGAGTACGCGCAATTCGCCTCTTCGGAGTTAATGCGTGAAATTCTGGGATCGCTGGACTCGTTTGAACTCGCGCTGCGCAATGCTTCGGGCGACGAGAATGTGTTGCGTGGTTTTGAGTTGATTTACAAGCAACTCCAGGACACCCTGAGCAGATTCGGGCTGAAAATCATCGAGGCGAAGGGCCAAAAATTCGATCCAAATTTCCATCAGGCGGTTTCGACCGAGGTCAATGATGCCGTGGAAGAAAACACCGTTACTCAGGAACTGCGCAGGGGATATCTGTTAAACGGACGCCTGCTGCGTCCCGCCATGGTTAGCGTATCGGTCAAGAAGGGATAGCTATTGAACGGCAAACGCGATTATTACGAGGTGCTCGGCCTCACACGCACTGCTTCCGAGCAGGAAATCAAGAGCGCTTACCGAAAACTGGCGCTCCAGTTTCATCCCGATCGGAACCCCGGGAACAAGGAAGCGGAAGAATCCTTTAAAGAGGCGGCGGAAGCCTATTCCGTTCTCAGCGATTCGCAGAAGCGCGCGCAATACGACCGCTTTGGTCACGCTGGATTAGGTTCGGCGGCGGGCGGCGGGATTGATCCGAACGTATTTGCCGATTTCAGCGATATTCTCGGCGATCTCTTTGGGTTTGGCGACCTCTTTGGAGGCGGATCCCGTCGCGGCAGGTCACAGCGAGGCGCGGATCTGCGCTACGACCTTGAAATGAGCTTTGAAGACGCCGCGTTCGGGGCGACGACCAAGATCAAGGTTCCACGACACGAGTCATGCCCTGAATGTGAAGGGAGCGGCGCTCAAAAAGGGTCAGGGCCGACCACCTGCACGACGTGCAACGGATACGGTCAGGTGCGATTCCAGCAAGGTTTCTTCAGCATCACCCGAACCTGCAATCAGTGTCACGGCTCCGGTCAGATCGTCAAAAACAAGTGCACGGTTTGCCGCGGCGAAGGAAGGATGATCAAGGAAAAAACACTGGAATTGAAGGTCCCGGCCGGCGTCGACTCGGGCTCCAAGCTTCGAATTTCAGGTGAAGGCGATGCAGGCGCAAAGGGCGAGAACAGGGGCGATCTCTACGTTGTGCTGCACGTCCGTGATCATGAGTTCTTTGAGCGAAGAGAACACGACTTGTTTTGCCATATTCCGATTTCATATCCGCAGGCCGCGCTCGGCGCGCAGATCAACGTGCCGACACTGGAACGTGAAGAAGAAAAACTTACAGTCCCATCCGGAACGCAGACCGGGTCGACTTTCAAAATTAAAGGCCGCGGAATCTCAAAGCGCGGCGGTTCAGCGCGCGGCGATCTTTACGTCACTGTCGATATCGTGGTTCCTGCACGCCTCAATCGCGAGCAGAAGGACCTTTTGGCCAAATTTGCCGCCACGATTGATACCGAAAACAAACCGATTCAAAAGAAGATCCTCGAAAAAGTAAGGGAGATTTTTTCCTAACCCGAACGGATAACAGATGTCTTGGAACCAACTCACCATTGATGTTCCAGACGATCTCAAAGACGCCGTCGTCGGCGAAATCCTGGACGACGGCGTCGCCGGAGTGTGGGAAAACACCGGGGCCGAGCCAGGTTCGACGCGTCTGGTCTTTTATTTCAGTCCCCATTGTGACATCGAGAATGTCGAACAGCGCGTTTACTCCCTTTTCAGCCGATGCAGGCTGGCCGGGCCATCGATTTCACGAGCCATTGTCGAAGACTGCGATTGGACTGGAGAGTGGAAGAAGTCTTACAAGAGTTTCCCAATCGGTGAACAATTCTTTGTAATACCCAGTTGGGAAGCATCTGATTGTCCTGACGACCGACTTCCAATACGGATTGATCCAGGTCAGGCCTTTGGAACGGGCACGCACGAAACAACGCAACTTGCCGTTGAGGCGCTTGAACGATGGGTTGAATCGGTACGGGATCGGGCATTTTGGCGGTCGCATCACGGTTGTTGGGCGCGAATGCCGTGTATGCCTGCGATATCGATCTGGTCGCGGGGATTGTGGCGAAAGCGAATATTGAACGAAATGCTGAAGACAAGGTCTGGACGTTCTGCGGTTCTGTCGATGCAATCGGCACAGGGACCATGGGCTTGGTGCTCTGCAACCTGACGGCTGATCTCATTGTCGAGTTGTTTGGCGAACTCGATCGTGTTCTCCGATCCCGGGGCATCGCGATACTTTCGGGCATTCTCCGCGATCAGCACGAGGACATTCGCGAAGTCATGTCTCGGTACCAGTATTCCGTTCATGAAGAAGGAATGCGTGGCGAATGGTTGGCCATCGTCGCCGAGAAGCATGGCGCTTAAGTCCGTTTACGTTCCCGAGCCTCGGCTAGAGAACGAACGTATTCATGTTGTCGATGAGGAACACCGGCACCTCCTTGTCGGGCGCGCCGAGGCTGGGGAAGCCCTTGAGATTTTTGACGGCCGTGGCCATGTGTGGTCCGCCACGGTCGAGTCGGTTCAAAAACGGGAGACGGTCGCGCGCATCAACAGCAGCCGAAAGATTCCGCCGGATTCGGTGGAATTGATCCTTGCACAGGCCGTGATCCGTAGCGCGGCATTCGAACTGGCGATTGAGAAAGCCGTGGAGGTTGGCGTCAATCGGATCATTCCCTTTGTCGCTGCTCGCTCCAATGCACACGGTCGCCGTAATGATCGCTGGATGCGCATTCTCATTGAAGCTGCGAAGCAGTCGAAGCGATATCACCTTCCGTCGCTCAGCGAGACTGCCACGTTGGCCAACGTACTCGAGGTTGAAGCTCGGTCAAAGATAATGTTTGCGGAACGCGGCGGTGGTTCGTTAAAGTCGGTCCTCGCCGGATCGCCGGTGCTGTATATGATCGGACCTGAAGGCGGCTGGACGGACGCTGAACTGGCAGCCGCGCGAGAAAAAGGATTCAACGCGGTCACGCTTGGTTCTGGAATTCTGAAGGCGGAGACAGCCGCAATCGTGGGAGCCTCGCTGATCCGCTATGAACTGGGCGCAATTTAGACGCTGGACGCTGCTTGCCGCTATTTCGTTTCTCCTGCCTGTGGTCACTTCCGCCCAACAGCGGCCGCTCCTTACGGAGGATCCCCGGACCATCCCTGACGGAGCTCTGATCAGCGAAGCCGGCATCGGTTATTTCGAGAGAGCGCGCTTCCCGGTTTCCGGTCTCGGCGGCGACGAGTTCTCGTTCTTCGTCAACGGCCTCAATGTGGGTCTGGGAGACCGGGCGGAATTTCAGCTTAATGGGGTTTTGCACAATTTTCTTTGGATTCGCGAGAATGGCCAGGGTCGCAGGAATGATTGGGGTGACTTTTCGACTTCCACGAAGATCCGGTTGGCGTCGGAAACGCGATTCACGCCGATTGTCACCTTCCGTCCCACGGTCGTTCTTCCGAATGGCAACAATGAAAAGGGCATCGGAACCGATGGCACGCACTTTTTCGGGAGTCTTTTGCTCGGTAAGACGCTGGGGCCTGCGTTTTTTTTCGGAAATATTGGGCTTGGAATTCTTGACGACGCGGTCCGCGCTGCCGCCCAACAGGATGTCCTGACGTACGGCATAGCAACAATATTTCCCGTTCAGCGGCGGGTGAACCTCGCGATCGAATGGAACGGCCTTTCAAATCCTCAGGAAAACCCGAGTCCCGGCGGCGAGGATAGGGCGCAGGTTCGGCTCGGGGCCCAAATACTCGGCCCTGGCGGGACCTGGGATGTAGCGGCAACTGCGGGTCTTACGCGATTGGATCACCGCAAAGGCGTAGTTTTCGGCTTCACGAAGCGATTCCAGCTATGGAAATGAGAGAGTGAATCGGCTACACTAGCACTTCCATTTTGTAGAAGGAAACTCACCTAAGCAAGCCTCGTATGACAACAGAGCCCGAACTCATAGCGACCTCGAAAGTTGAGGCCGATACCAGAACACTGCCGACCATCGTTGGCGAAATTCGCGGCTGGGCCCGCGACGTTTTTTTCGCGATCGGCACCGCGGTAATGATCGTTGTATTCCTCTATCAGCCGGTGAAGGTTGAAGGCACCAGCATGCTGCCCGAGCTGGTGGATCAAGAACGTATCTTTGTTAACAAGTTTGTTTATCGGATTGAGAGGATCGCGCGCAAGGACATCGTCGTGTTCTGGTATCCGCTCGATCCAACCAAGTCATACATCAAGAGAATCATTGGCATGCCTGGCGATGTTGTTGAAGTTAGAAGAGGTCAGGTTCTGGTCAATGAGACGCCTTTGGACGAGCCTTACATCAAACCGGAATTCATCGATAACCGCACTTATCCTCCTGTCTATGTCGAACCCGGTCATTACTACGTGTTAGGAGATCACCGAAATCAGTCCAACGACAGTCGCATGTGGGGTTTGGTGCCTGAAAAATACATCTACGGCAAAGCTGTTTTCAGATACTGGCCGGTCAGCAAGATGGGCGCGTTGGATTGAAGAGACGAGCGACCCTTGTACTCGAAGACGGACGGGTTTTCCGCGGTGAAGGTCACGGCTTCGACGGAGAGGCTGTAGGCGAAGTCGTTTTTAACACCTCCATGGCGGGGTATCAGGAAATCCTGACAGACCCGTCATACGCCGGTCAGATCGTTGTCATGACCTATCCCCTGATCGGAAACACCGGAATCAATCTTGAAGACGTCGAATCCCGCAAACCATTCCTCGAAGCATTCATTGTTCGCCGGCTATCTCCGGTTCCCAGCAACTGGCGGACGACCTCAACACTCGAGGAATATCTCACCGCCAATCGCATTCCCGTCATATCCGATATCGACACACGCGCTCTTGTTCGGCACATCCGATTGAAAGGCTCCATGCGCGGCGTCGTCTCTCTTGTGGATCATGATGAAAAGTCTCTGCTGAAGAAGACTCAGAAATCTCCGGAGATGATCGGATGGGATTTGGCCAGCAAGGTGACGATCGACCGCAGCTACGAAAATGCGGACGCCAATGTGAACTTCATTGAGTTTTCCACCCTGGCGGGCGTCGAGCCTGCTCCGTTTCATGTCGTGGCATATGACTTCGGAATCAAGTCTCACATTCTTCGCAATCTCAGCCGATGCGGTGCGAAAGTAACTATCGTTCCTGCTGCGACGTCGTCATCCGATGTACTCGCCCTCAAGCCGGATGGCGTGTTTCTGTCGAATGGTCCAGGCGATCCTGAAGCGGTGGATTACGCGATTCGAAACGTGCGTGAATTGCTCGGCAAAAAGCCGGTGTTCGGCATTTGCCTGGGACATCAGATTCTCGGGTTGGCGCTGGGCGGCCGAACATTCAAGCTGAAGTTCGGACACCACGGTGGGAATCATCCCGTATTGAACATCGATCGTAAACAAGTCGAGATCACGGCACAGAACCACGGCTTTGCTGTCGATCCGGACAGCCTCAATTTGAACGATGTGAAAATCACACACATCAATTTGAACGACAATACGGTCGAAGGCTTCGAACATCGATCGCTTCCTGCCTTCAGTGTTCAGTACCATCCGGAAGCGTCTCCGGGGCCGCACGATTCGTATTACCTGTTTAGGAAATTTTTTGACCTCATCAAGGCGAACAAGTGAAGTTCTTCTGAGATGCCAAAGCGCACTGACATATCGAAGATTCTGATCATCGGGTCCGGTCCGATCGTGATTGGCCAGGCTTGCGAGTTCGACTACTCAGGCACGCAGGCCTGCAAAGCATTGCGCGAAGAGGGATACGAGATCGTTCTGATCAATTCGAATCCTGCGACGATCATGACCGATCCGGAGCTGGCGCAACATACCTATATCGAGCCTCTCACCAAGGAATTTGTCGAAGCCGTCATCAAGCAGGAACGGCCCGACGTCCTGCTTCCAACGGTCGGAGGGCAGACGGCCTTGAATATCGCCGTGGACCTGGCTGAAGCCGGAGTGCTTGACGTCTACAAGGTGGAGATGATCGGCGCGAACGCGAAATCCGTGAAGATGGCTGAAGACCGGCTTCTGTTTAAGAAGGCCATGAAGGAGATTGGTCTTGCCACTCCCAAGAGCGAGGTTGTAGGCGACATTCGTGAGGCGCATCGCATCATCGAGTCCATAGGTTTTCCTGCGGTAATTCGTCCTTCCTTCACGCTGGGTGGAACCGGCGGCGGCGTTGCATTCAACAGCGAAGAGTACGACGAAATCGTTCAGCGCGGACTCGATCTCAGCCCTGTGCATGAAGTCCTCATCGAGGAATCGGTGATCGGATGGAAAGAGTACGAATTGGAGGTCATGCGCGACATTAAAGACAATGTCGTTGTGATCTGTTCGATTGAGAACTTTGATCCGATGGGCGTTCACACGGGCGATTCCATCACTGTCGCTCCGGCTCAAACGCTCACGGACCGCGAGTACCAGCGCATGCGTGATGCGGCTGTCGCCGTCATCCGCCAGATTGGAGTGGAGACCGGCGGTTCCAACATCCAATTCGCGGTGAATCCCAAAAATGGCGATCTTGTCGTCATTGAAATGAATCCGCGCGTTTCTCGCAGCTCCGCGTTAGCCTCAAAAGCCACAGGTTTTCCTATTGCTAAAATCGCCGCAAAACTGGCCGTAGGCTATACCCTGAACGAAGTCTCGAACGACATCACCAAGAAGACCCCGGCATCATTTGAGCCAACGTTGGATTACGTTGTCGTCAAAATTCCAAAGTGGGCTTTTGAAAAATTCCCGGAATCTGATCCCACTCTCGGAACCCAGATGAAATCCGTGGGGGAAGTTATGGCTATCGGCCGGACATTCAAAGAGGCGTTTCTCAAGGGTGTTCGCTCGCTCGAGCACGGAAGGGCGCCCGGCTCAGACAAAATCGATCCTTCACTATTGCGGCAAAAACTGATTACGCCGACTCCTGAGCGGATTCCTTATCTGCTGCATGCGGTGGGCAGCGTTTTCAACGTGCAGGAACTTGCGGAAATGACTTTTATCGATCCATGGTTCCTGAACGAGATGAAGGAGATCGCGGATCTGTCCCGAACTCTTTCGTCCTATACGATCGAAACGCTTCCCCCAGAAATCCTTCGGGAGGCAAAGCGGGCCGGGTTCTCGGATATCAGGATTGGTCGTCTCATTTCAGCCAAACCGATGGAAGTCGCCGCAAAGCGCGCGGAGCATCGCATTGTTCCGGTTTTCAAGCGGGTGGACACTTGCGCCGCCGAATTTGAGTCGTATACGCCTTACCTTTATTCGACGTATGAAGAGGAAAACGAGGCGGAGCCGACGAACCGTAAGAAGATCATCATCCTCGGAAGCGGCCCGAATCGGATTGGGCAGGGAATTGAGTTTGATTATTGCTGCTGCCATGCATCGTTTGCCCTGAAAGAGGAAGGCTTCGAGACGATCATGATCAACTGCAATCCTGAGACGGTTTCAACGGACTACGATACGTCGGACCGTCTCTATTTCGAGCCCCTCACACTTGAAGATGTTCTCAACATCACCAATGAGGAAAAGCCGACAGGCGTCATTGTCCAGTTCGGAGGCCAAACGCCTCTTAATCTCGCTCTAGAACTGCAGGCGGCGGGTGTTCCGATTGTCGGCACCTCTCCTGAATCCATCGACTTGGCGGAAGACCGGAAACGCTTCGGCGAACTACTCAGAAATCTGGATATTCCTCAGCCGCTCAATGGCACGGCCACCACTCCCGATGAAGCGCGTTCGGTTGCGCGGAACATCGGATATCCGGTATTAGTGCGGCCGTCATACGTTCTCGGCGGCCGGGCGATGGTCATTGTTTATGACGACTCGAGCCTCGACAGCTATATGCATGCTGCTGTTCAGGTGTCGCGCGAACGCCCGATATTGATTGATAAGTTCCTGGAAGACGCTTACGAAGTTGATGTGGATGCGGTCTGCGACGATGAGCAGGTGGTGATCGCCGGCATTATGGAGCATATAGAGGAAGCCGGTATTCATTCCGGCGACAGTTCATGCGTTTTGCCGACATATCAGTTGAGTGAAGAACTTCGCGCGACGATCCGGAAATACACGATCCAATTGGGACGCGCCCTTAATGTCATTGGCCTGATGAACATCCAGTTCGCGGTGCACCGCGGCAAGGTCTACGTACTCGAAGTGAATCCGCGAGCTTCCAGGACCGTCCCGTTTGTCAGTAAAGCGACGGGGGTCCCGCTTGCGAAAATCGCTGCGAAAGTGATGGTTGGGCGAAAGCTAAGAGAGTTTGGCCTTCCGAGCGAACTAAAGGTGCAAGAGTTCTATGTGAAATCTCCCGTCTTTCCGTTCGCACGTTTTCCAGGCGTCGACACCCTCTTGGGTCCTGAAATGAAATCCACCGGAGAAGTAATGGGAGTCGATGCCAGCTTTGGGCAAGCTTATGTAAAGGCGCAAATCAGTGCGGGTTCGATTCTGCCGAAGTCCGGTGTAGCGTTCATCAGCGTCAACCAGCATGATAAGAGTCTTATTTCAAAAATCGCCGGTGACCTTGTGGGAATGGGATTCAAGATCATCGCAACTCGCGGCACCGCTCAGATTCTTCGAGCTGCTGACGTCCAGGCCGAGACCGTGTATAAAGTCAACGAAGGGCGGCCGAATGTCGTGGACTACATCAAGAGCGGAAAGGTTGGGTTGATTATCAATACACCACTCGGCCGCCAGTCCTTTTTCGACGAGAAGGCGATACGTCGAGCAGCTATCAATCACCGCATCCCTTGTATTACGACAATCTCCGGCGCCGCTGCGGCAGTGAGCGGGATTCGCGCTTTGCAGAGAGAGAATCTCAATGTACGTTCGCTCCAGCGATACCACGCCAAACTCCAGACTAACAAAACTTGACCGCTCCGCTGCTCAGTGTTTCGGGCAAATGCCGTTGAGCCTCTGATCAAGCTCTTGAGGACTTCCTAAAGGTGTGATCCGCCTGAGGCCGCGACGGTGCGCTTCAACCATATCGCAGACCTTGCTCCAGCCTTGATCGCTGGGAGGATTTGCCAGCCATTGGGGCGCGCCGGTCGGCGTGAGTTTCAATATACTGATGGGACCGCCAATCGTGGGATCCATTCGAGCATGTTGTTCGATGGCTTCCCTGAGGATTGCGGCTGCTTCCGCTGTTGTTGGAATCCTTCCTAGCTTATTGATCGACGCGCGAAGTATTGAAGAGTCTTTGTTGCTGGCATATCCGGAACTCGTGCAACTTTGCGGAACGATGGGAGCTTTCCAGCACACAAGCGGCTTTCCCTCAAGATATCCGGCGGAAATCAATCCCACTCCGGTGCTGTTTGCGAACGGCAGCCATACCAGAAATCCAAATAGGATTTCGTTGGCGGGCCGCGAAAGCAGGTAGTCATTGCGAGCTACGAACGAGCTGAAAAGGTCGCCTTCGAGATTCGTCAGCCCGGACATTGCCACAGCCGGGCCGCTGCCAACGAATATCTTGGGCATACCATCCACATAACCGAATCCCCGGCTATTTTCGTCGAGCAGTGTTGTCCGGGAGTCGGAAGCGACGACGACTCCGTCCTGGGCAATCACTGCACCAATGAACGTGCCGCCATACTGCATCTGCGCCGCAATCAGCAACAAAGTGAGCATGTGAAGCATCACGAAACCTTATCCCTACGCCGGATGATTTGAAAGGAGTTATTGCGATGAAGGTAGGTTGTTGAATAATTGAAATCTCGGACTCGATTGCGCCGGTTAACAGCGCCCATCGCGATGCCGCCAGACTCATCAGGCGCCATCATTCCGAGCCTTCAAGCATGCCTACCGCGCAATGTATTGGTCGAACTCCATCGTCAGGACAACATCGCTTAGTGCATCCCCATTGAAAACGCGATTTCCTGCGCTGTCATATTCCTGTAGAGGCCCATTCAAGTTAGAAGGCAATTCTACGCTCCAGATATCAATCGGGCCGATTTCGCCCGCACCGAAGAGTTGGCTGGCGAATGAATTCAGTACAACGCTCGTATCAAGAGAACCGTCATCCTGGAATGCACGGTTCGATGAAACGGACCATCCCGACAGCGCCACTGCTGAGCTTGCCGACCTCTGCCGGCAGGACACCTTTGCCTGAACGTTCGCGATGACGCTCAACAAAAGAAAGTACCGCCCTTGACGCAAGCCATCAAATGTCACCGAGTCTCCGCTTTTCAAAGAAACAGAATTGGAAGGCAAACGCTCTTCCAGATCGGGTAGATCGACTCGTTCGTCCAGGTAAATCAGTTGATAAGCTTTGACGGGGATCGGACTATTCCCTGCCGGATGAGTGCGCACCATGATCAGCGCACATCGGCACCGAGAACGGATTTCAAAAGTCGCCCGATACTCAGAGAAGGCATCCGGTCGAGTCAGCACTGCAGGGTTGCGGCCAGCGACTGGTGGACCTGCGCGTTCGAAATCGTAGTAGAACTCCACTGGCTCCATTTGCGCAAGCCCGAAGCGCCCTGATCGACCTGGTATTCATACAGAATCGTGTTTCCGAACGAATCAGTGGTTTTTGTAAGTCCCCACGAAAATATTTTCTCCGGATCGGCGGGACTGGCTACGACCGCGGCATCGCTGCCTGCTGATCCAGGAGTTCCATAGAAACTCACGAGGCCGTCCTTTGTCGCAACCTCCCAATAATTGTCATTGTTTTGTAGTACTCCGAACATGGTCGATTTTCGCAAACAAGCCTTCGGTGCGCGGACGATAAGAGCTTCGGCTGTTCGTTCCGGCAACCCGTACGAGATCCTCGGCGCCTGAGATGAGAAATGTGTCTCGATCGTCGTAATGCGGCAATCCATGCGACGTCTTCCGACTAATCACGGGCACATTCAATTTCCAACCCAGACCAAAGGCGCCGTTCCGTTTCCGGTTGAGTATTTCAAACTCAAATTGGGTTGGAATCCGTTTCGGCCGCTTGGCAGGCTGAGAGGAACGTTGAAGTTACCGACGCCAGTGAAGAGATCTGGAGAAAACGTTTCTCCAATGCCCTGAAGCGCGCCGCCGCCTTTGGGAGCGGAAATGATCGCGGAGAGATCAACTGGTTCCTTCATAATCGAAGGCGGTAGGTTAACACGCCAATTGCAGCGTGGTTGCGAATAACTTCATTCGAAGCTGCGACGTGTTCAGGTATGAACATGAGGAGATGTTCGTTCGATATTCTAGTTACGTCTTAAGATGTTTTCAAAGAACCGCTAGGGCTTCCATCACCCGCCCACCACGAAACTTTGCGATCT
>CAZIPZ010000028.1:0-25631 GCA_964541075.1 uncultured Solibacteraceae bacterium
AGCTGTATCGCCACTCTCGATCGAGGAACACAAAGCCGTCCGTCATGCTCTCGACTATTCCAGTTCAGCGCGCGCCCTTGGCGTTTGCCTGCTGGGCTGGATCATCCATGGAATGATTTTCTTCGGTATGCTGACGGTGGCTCTATGAAGTTGTTGCCTTGGATGGATCCAAATGCGTTGCGTTGTCGCGCATTTGGACGGATCTAGGGCGACGCCTGTCTGA
The DNA here is from genome assembly GCA_964541075.1 of uncultured Solibacteraceae bacterium. Lineage (GTDB taxonomy): Bacteria > Acidobacteriota > Terriglobia > 20CM-2-55-15 > 20CM-2-55-15 > CAZIPZ01. Next base: position 224 of record CAZIPZ010000028.1, read on the forward strand.
TCTGTGCAGCCAAACCTTCTCGAACCTTTTCCAACAGCCCGCTCAACTCCCTGGCCAGCTTCACAATATCGCTCTCATACACTAAACCCAACACGGTTTCGGGCAGTGCGAATGACACTGTTACTTCCCTGTCGTGATTTTCTCGAACAACGATGTTGCAGAGGATGAGGAGACCGGCGTCTGCGTCAATTCGCAACGCCTGGTGCGAGACCATGGGGTTGCACACAGACATGATACGGTAACGGTGCTCGTCAACCGCAAGCTTGTCCTTGAATAGGGTTTGCATATCCACATCGGCCACGACTCCAAAGCCATGCCTTCTCAATTCTTGTGTCAATACTTGAAGAACTCTGTCGAAATCCTTGCCAGCATGAATTGAAACCGAATATGTCTTACTCACAAAGCCACTCTGATGATTGGCGTGCCTTTCCATAGCTTTTCTCCTCAATTTTGCCTGAACGCTGGACTGACAGTTCGTCGCCGATTGATCCGCGCGAGCGACCCAGGCTAACGTTTGCAAAAGATCTGCCAAGTGCGGAAATGCAATAAATCACACCTTGAAGTGACGACAAAAGAGAATCAGCTGACAACTTGTCAAAGGCATGCATGATCTGGCCTGAAAAGCGCTGACCAAATGGCGAAAGCGTCTCGATGGGTCTTCGGAGTTCGTGCGTTTCTGTCATGCTTTCCAGAAACATTGACGGGTTTGCGTTGCTTTTCCCCAAAAGTGTCAAGTGTGCAGAGGTGAGACTGTCTTTCGAATGGTCCCATATCTGCAAGATTTCGCTGCGAACAAGATTTGAGTTTGGAGGAAGGTGCCTATGAAGATCGCAAGCTCTAAAAAAGCGACAATCGCGCTTTCGGCGGCTTTTGCGTTATTTGCTCCTGCGCTGGCTGGCGCTCAGTCGGAAGGTGAGAAACTCTATATGGCTAAGTGTGCGTCTTGCCATGCTAAAGATGGAAGCGGTGATACGCCGCGCGGAAAAACAATGAAGATCCCCAACTTAAGGAGCCCCGAAATTCGGAAGAAGACGGACGATCAGTTGGTTGAAGGTATTGCGAAGTCTAAGATCCATTCCGGAATTCAAAAGCAAATGAAATCTGAGGACATCCGGAAGACGGTTATTTTCATTCGGAATGTGAAGTGACCGTCGGGAACCTTGCATCAATCTAGTCGAATCCATGCAAACAGGATGGCTGCAGCGAACAAAAAAACAGCCAGTCCCAATACCAAGCGCCGTGTGCGAACATATTGCATGACCATACTTTTAGGCGATATCAAACCGCTCCGAGTGAATCTGCCTTGTGTCGATACCTGCTCGGCTCAGGTGCGACTCCACCGCGTCCATCATCGTTGCTGGACCGCAAATGAAGTAGGTGTAGTTGGCGCGATCTGGCGGCAGGCTTTGACCAAGGACCGATCCCGAGATTCGATCACCAAACAGGTAAGTCACGTCGAGGTTCAGTTCATCCTTCAGCGACTCCAATTCTTCCCGGAAGGTTAAACCCTCTGCCTTTTGGCTTCCATAAATGAGAAGCACCGGTCGAGTTCGGTCGCCTCGATCCCTTAATGTTCGAAGCATGCTCATAAACGGTGCGATGCCGATGCCCCCCGCGACGAGAACCCATCCACGAGGAGATTCAAAGTCCGGATTGAAGGCCCCGTACGGCCCTTCCAAAAATGCTGTGGTCCCTGGTGTCACGAACCTTATTTGCGACGTGAAGTCGCCCAGGTTGCGGATCGTGAACTCAAGATATTCTGTTGAAAAAGCGCTCGATGAAAAGGAGAAGGGATGCTGTTGCAGCGAAAACGGATTATCGCCAAGGGTTAGCCAAGCGAATTGTCCAGGCTGGAATCTCAGACCGGAATGCCCGACCGGTCGCAGCGCAAGAGTCCATGTCCTTTCGCCTTCCGGATGGACTCCGATTACGCAATATGGGCGCTTCTTGATTTGCAGGGCTTTTCCGACGCGGAGATGCCCCAAAAGAAGCAGCGCCCCCACGTTGAGGCTGACCCACAAGACCTTCTGCCAAGTCGTTGCAACATACCATTCCACTTGCAAGATATGGATCAGTGCAGCAACGACAATGACTGCTCCCAGTAGGCCGTGCGTCAGACGCCACCACTCGTAGGAGATTCCAAATGCTTTTCGGCGGAAGGTGAGCACAAGTATCAGAACCATGGCGATAACCGATGCTATCAGCAGGAATGCGCGTCCGACCGCTGCGCGAGGATCTAAATACTCGACGTAAGCAGGAGCGGAAACGAGCATCATCACAGGATGAAGAAGCGCGAATACGACGGCCACAATGCCGGCTTCTCTGTGAAACTGGATGATCGTATCGAGTCCATGCGGCGAGGCGATTTTCCTGAAGCGCGCGGTCAGGACGAATTGAAGCGCAAACATCGCCAAGGCAATAAATCCGAGCGCAGCCGAGAACTCAATCCAAAAGCCTCGGGAGGGCGGCAAATCACCTCCACTTACAATCGCGGCGAGAGGACCAAGCGCGAGAAGCACGTAACATCCGACCCAAAAGATTGTCTTCTTCAACTTGCCGCCTCGAAGCCAGGTCTATGATCAGTCTTTTCGTCCTCAATTTCCGTCATAGTCGCCTCGGCAAGCAGGAGTGTGCCAGCCACAGAAGCAGCATTTTCCAGCGCCACGCGAACAACCTTGGTAGGATCGATGATTCCGTTGCTCATGAGATCCACGTATTCATTACGACCGGCGTCGAAACCAAACGAACCGGTCCCGGCTCGCATTCGCTCGACAACCACGCCGGCGTCAACCGATGAATTCACCGCAATCTGGCGTGCCGGGGATTCAAGAGCTTTTCTCAAGATCATCACACCTGTACGCTGGTCGCCCGTAAACTTCGCCGCCTCACTTTCGACGGCTGGAATGCATTTCAACAAAGCGAGTCCACCTCCTGGTACTATTCCTTCGGCCATGGCGGCTTTGGTTGCGCTGATTGCATCGTCGAACGCCTCTTTGCGGCTTTTCATCTCGGCTTCCGATGGCGCACCGACGCGAATCACGGCGACTCCACCCGTAAGTTTGGCCAGCCGCTCCTGAAGTTTTTCGCGGTCGTAGTCCGACGTTGTTTCTTTGATTAAGTTCCGAATTTCAGCGACTCTTCCCGCAATATTCTCCTTCTTGCCGGCTCCACCGACAACTGTTGTGGTTTCTTTATCAACGATCACCCGTTTCGCCCTGCCGAGATTTTCGACTCCGATGTTTTCCAGCTTCAATCCGAGTTCTTCGGCTATGAACTGTCCGCCTGTGAGGATTGCCAGGTCCTGCATTATGGCCTTCCGCCTGTCGCCGAAACCCGGCGCCTTGACTGCGACGCATGAGAGGGTGCCGCGGAGCTTATTGACGACGAGCGTTGCCAGCGCTTCCTGATCGACGTCTTCCGCGATAAGCACGAGAGATAGGTGCATCTTCACTATTTGCTCCAGAAGAGGCAGCAGATCATTTAGATTGCTGATTTTTCGTTCACACAAAAGGATCAACGTGTCATCGAAGACTGCCTGCATCTTTTCGGAATCCGTTACGAAATAGGGGGAAAGGTATCCACGATCGAATTGCATTCCCTCAACAACAGTCAACGTCGTCTCCGTACCCTTGGCTTCCTCAACGGAAATGGCGCCTTCAGGCCCTACACGTTCCATTGCATCAGCGACAACGTCGCCGATAGCGGGATCGTTGTGTGCGGAAATCGCCGCAACCTGAGCCCGTTCCATTCGATTCTCCACCGGCTTTGAAAACGAGCGTAGCGCTTCCACTACGGTCCGGACACCCGCATCAATCCCCCTCTTCAGATCAATCGCGCTCGCCCCGGCCGCCACATTGCGGGCGCCCTCAGACAGGATCGAAAAGGCCAAAATCGTCGACGTCGTGGTGCCGTCACCGACGACGTCACCAGTGCGCTCGGCCGCTTCTCTCAACATCTGTGCGCCGAGATTCTCGTCTGCATCTTTGATCTGAATTTCTTTTGCGATTGTCACTCCGTCATTGCAAACGAGCGGACGACCCCATTTTTTGCCAATTAGTACACATTTCGACTTTGGGCCCAACGTCACGCTTACGGCATCGGCAAGCATCGCCGCTCCACGAACGACTTTTTCTCGCGCTTCTGATCGAAAAAACAACTGTTTGTAACCCATCGGACTTCCTCCTGTTTATTTTCGCGCCACTTGTATGCACGTGGCAGACCGCTTGCATTGATGTGCGGTGCAAAGGGGAACTTGCGATGCCCGAGCACAAAAGACTACCCATTTACACTCTGCTGATCTACGGCATGGCGGCGGGTTTGGTTTTTCTGACGACCCTCTATCCTGCTTCTTCTTCCAAGGCGCTGACGTACACTGAATTCATCCAGGAAGTCCGCGATGGAAAGGTCGAGGCGGTAGAGGTCTCGAATTCCAACCTCATTGGAAAGCTAAAAAAGCCTGAGGGCTCCACAACGGACCTTTCGATTTCGACCCCACGTCTGCCTAACATGGATGAGGCCTATCTAATGGATGAGCTCATCGCACAGGACGTCAAGATCATCGCCAAGCCGACCACCGGATGGGGAGGGCTGGTCGCTTTGTTCGTCCCAGTATTTCTCCTTGTTCTGGTGGCGCTAACCTCTCGGGCAAAACCGCTGGGCGCGAGTGGGGTTGCAAAGAGCAAGGCGAAGATCTATGACGAATATACTCGCAGTAATGTCACGTTTGCAGACGTCGCTGGTGTGGATGAGGCAGAAGCTGAACTGATCGAAGTGGTCGATTTTTTAAAAACACCCCAGAAGTACACCCGGCTCGGGGGACGCATCCCGAAAGGTGTGCTTTTGGTAGGACCTCCGGGAACCGGCAAGACTTTGCTTGCAAAAGCGGTAGCCGGCGAAGCGAAGGCCCCGTTCTTCTCGATTTCGGGCTCTGAATTCATGGAGATCTTCGTCGGCGTCGGAGCGGCGCGCGTGCGAGATCTCTTTGAACAGGCAAAACGGCGCGCGCCATGCATCGTGTTCATCGATGAACTGGATGCCATCGGAAAATCTCGGGCCACAGGACGAGGCATCCTCTTCAGCAATGATGAACGAGAACAGACGCTCAATCAGCTTCTTGCAGAGATGGACGGATTCGACAGTTCCGCCGGCGTCATCATCATGGCAGCAACGAATACACCCGAAGTCCTGGACCAAGCGTTGCTTCGGGCGGGCCGATTCGACCGTCACATCATTGTAGACCGGCCGGACATTGACGGCCGGGAAGCCATTTTGAAAGTACACACCTCGAAGGTAGCCTTGGCGCCGAATGCAGATTTGCGCCTGATTGCAAGCCGCACGCCTGGAATGGTGGGTGCGGACCTTGCCAATATCATTAACGAGGCTGCGTTGCTTGCCGCGCGGCGGCAGGCGGTCCAAGTGGAGATGTTCGACATAGAAGAAGCTATTGACCGTGTCATGTTAGGACTGGAGAAGAAGAACCGAGTGATGAGCGCTGCCGAAAAACGGAGAGTCGCATTCCACGAATCCGGTCACGCGCTGGTTGCCTTAACGGTGGACCGGCTGCATCCCGTGCACCGCATATCGATCATCCCGCGATCTGTCGGCGCGCTCGGGCATACCCTGCAACTGCCAACTGAAGAGCACTTCCTGATGACACGCACGGAACTTCGGGATCAGCTCGCGGTGATGCTCGGCGGAAGAGCCGCGGAAGACATCGTCTTCAACAGCGATGTTTCCACGGGCGCGGCTGATGATCTCGAGCGGGCTTCCGAACTTGCGAGGCAAATGGTCACAAGATTCGGAATGAGCGAAAAGCTCGGGCATTTGACATATGGAAAGCCTCTTTCAGGGCGCTTTCTGCAAACTGCATTTGCCTCTGAAGACCGCAACTACAGTGAAAAAACGGCTCAGGCGATAGACGAAGAAGTTCGGCTCCTTATTGAGGAATGTTATGAGCGAAGCCGCACTGTTCTATTCGGCCGCCGTGAAGAACTTGAACATGTGGCCGAGACGTTGATGGAGCGTGAAACACTCGATCGTTCGGCGCTTGATGCCGTGATTGCCAGTGCACACACGGCAGTTGAATGGACGGCGGAAAAAGCGATATGACAGGAGTAAAGCGCCCGCGCATGGCCCTCGCCACAAGCTTTCTAGCACTACTTTTTCCAGCATGTACGTCAAGAGAAGTTGTTGAAAAAGACTTTGAACCCCGACCCCATTTTTGGACAGCGGGAGATGCCACCGCAGGCAAGAAAGCTTTTCTCGAATTGAAATGCAACACTTGCCACCGTGTGGCCGGGGAAGATTTTCCACTGTTGTCTCAAGTTCATCCAGGCCCCGCGATCGGAAATGCCCAGGCTGGGCGAGGATCTGAATGGATAGCCGAAGCCGTTGTTCAACCTTCTCACTCTGTATCTTCGCTTGCAGGCGCCTGGCAGGGGAAATCATCCAGCATGGGTGACTATAGCAATGTCATGACGGTGCGCCAATTGATGGACATCGTTGCATACATACAGTCCAAAGAATTTTGAGTCCTTGAATTCTCTCTCGGCGCAACTCGCAACAAGAATATTCTGACTTAGGTCGCCACTCGAATTCGAACATCAGCGACGATGCAACCCTGCCCGTTGGGCAATGCGAATACCGGGTTTAAATCCATTTCTCGAATTTGTGGAATATCTTCAACCATCCGTGAAATGCGGAGAAGCAGTTCCTCAATCGCATCCACATCGACTGCCGGTTCACCGCGATAACCCTCGAGCAAACGGCACCCGCGGATGGAGCGCACCATGCTTCGGGCATCATCGCATGTCAGAGGAGTGATTCGGAAACAGACATCACCGAGAACTTCCACATGAATACCGCCAAGTCCGAAGGCGATGAGTGGTCCGAACGAAGGGTCCTCCGTCACGCCGACCAACAGTTCAACGCCTTGCTCGATCATTCCTTGAATCAACACACCTTCCATTTCCGGCTGTTGAATCTCTTTGAACGCCCCGCGAACTGCATCCGCATCGCAAAGGCCCAGGCGGACGCCGCCCGTATCACTTTTGTGAAGGACTTTTGGGGAAGCCAGCTTCGCCGCGACGGGAAACCCGATTTTCGCTGCCAAGCTCACTGCCTCCTCAGAAGAATGCGCCAAAGCCCCGGGCGCCTGTGCAATACCAAATGCCGTTAACAGAATGCTGGACTCTTCGGCAAGTAGCCACCCGGCCCCACGTGCATCGAGCGCATGCTTTACAGCCGCTCTAGCTGAGTCCAATTGAATTCCGGCAAAACCAGGGACTACGGCCGGCGGCAAGGCCCGCCATGCCGCATACTTGGCTGCTTTCGCAAGCACTTTGGCGGCAGATTCTGGGAACGCATACACCGGAACAATTTCATCATCAACAGGCAGCGCGGGGGGAGCGTTCTTCATCATGAGACATGCAAGCACCGGTTTGCCTTCGCCGCCAGCGGCGCGTCCCAAGCGAACGCCTTCACAGATGGCGTCGACGGTTGCCTCGGAGCCTTCTTTTTCCAACGGTATGTATATAACGATCAGGGCATCGACCTCCGCTGCCGGCAGCACTTTTGCTATGACTTGGCGGTAAGCATCCGGTCCTGCAGAAGCGATCATGTCAACGGGATTCAGAACGCTGGCTGTTGCCGGCAAGAACGAACGGAGGATTGTTTTAAGGTCGTCGGATAGAGCGGGCGTCCTCAAGCCGTCTGCCTCGCACGCGTCCGTACACAGGATGGCAGGTCCGCCAGCATTGGTCACAATGGCCGTATTCCTGCCTTTTGGAAGTGGCTGCGAACTCAAACCAGCCGCAATATCGAACATGTCATTTAGCGTGTCAGCCCGAATAATTCCGGTTTGCTGGAATAAGGCGTCGACAGCCGTTTCGCTGGCGGCCAATGCGGCGGTATGAGAGCCGGCGGCTCGTTTCCCGCCGCTGGTGCGTCCCGCCTTGAGGACCACGATGGGCTTGGTCCTGCCGACTCTTCGCGCAATCCGGGCGAAGCGACGCGGATTTCCAAAAGACTCCAGGTAGAGGAGGATCACATTCGTCTTTTCGTCAGTTTCCCAATACTGAAGGAGGTCATTTCCCGAAACATCCGCCTTATTGCCGACGCTGACGAAGGTCGAAATTCCCAATTGACGGTCAGCCGCCAACGCCAGAACGGCAAGACCCAGCGCTCCGCTTTGTGAAGACATGGCAATGCTGCCAGAGGGCGGAAACACCGGCGAAAAGGACGCGTTCAGGCGGATGGACGGGTCGGCGTTCACGAGGCCCATGCAATTCGGCCCGATCATTCGCATACCCGAGGCCCGAACCTTCTCAACGAGCTGCTTTTGGATTGCGGCGCCCTCGGCGCCAACCTCCGCGAATCCCGCAGTGATGACCATCAACGCCTTCACCCCTTTGGCTGCGCATTCATCCACGATTGGGAGGATTGCCGCCTGAGGCGCAGCAACGATAGCAAGATCAATTGCGCCCGGGATTTCGGCAACCGATCCATAAGTACGCATACCATCAACAACATCAGCAGCCGGATTGACCGGATAAACCGCGCCCAGAAATCCATCATTGATAAGCGCCCTCAGTATGCGGCGCCCAATGTTAGCGGGATTCCGCGATGCTCCTATAACGGCAACTGTAGCAGGCTTAAAGAAGCTTCGAAGAGATGCTGCAGTGACGACGCGGTCCCTGATCTCTGAAAGACGAACGCTGGACTCTGTGGGGATGACCGAGAAGTCTAACTCGAGATAACTTCCGTCGACCGTTTCGGTCATGGGAAAGCCCGAATGACGGAACACCTCAATCATGCCTCGGTTATCGAACTGGGTTATAGCCCAAAACCGGGTGAATCCAGCGCGGCTGGCAAGCAATGCAAGCCGCTCCAACAGATGTGCACCAATACCCTTGCCTTGAAAGGCATCATCGACGGCCATGGCAACCTCGGCCGCGTGCTCGCTACGGCCAAAGTACGACCCGGCGGCAATCACCTTCTCCGTGCTCGCCATGCCTCGCAAGACGAGTAAGGTGAGCTGCTTGCGAGGATTTGAGGAATCGCATAAGACCTGGGTGAAGTTCGGATCGGGCTGGGCCATCGAGAAGAATCGATGAAGTCTCGATTCGAGAGACAATGCCTGGAACAAGCGTTCGAGAGCGGGAGCATCCGACGGCTGAGCCAACCGAACAGTAGCAGTCGATCCGTCACGCAAGATGAGGCGGCCGGACTCAACAGAATCCTGATACGGTGCGGGCAAATATAGAGGATGCACGTCCACGGCTAGCTCGTATCGATTTCTGCCCTGATGCCTGCGAAATCAAGCCGTTTTTTTCTTTGCTTTCAATTTCTTAGAAACCATTGCCGGAGGAATCAACAACATCGGACATGCCGCCGATCTCACGACGCGCTCCGCAGTGCTCCCCAACAACGCTCGGTTCAGAAACCCCTTTCCATGAATGTTCATAACAAGCAGATCGATCCGCTCTTTCTCGAGAATTTGCTCGATCTGCCTAGATGCCTCACCGGTTTCCAGTCTTGTCTGAACATCGCACCATTCCCGCGCGTCCGCAGGAACAAGACGCTCCAGTTCCTTTTTCGCTCCGACCATAATCGATTCGTTGAACTGTCCGCCAAGTTCTACAGTCCTGTAAGGCACAACGTGCAGCAGAGTGATTTTCGATTGATTCTCCTGGGCAATTGAAAATGCGTAATTGATCGCCTCTGGCGAGCCTTCCGAGAAATCAGTAGTTACAAGGATTCGGCGAAGCCGTAACGCTGTCGTTTTTTTCTTCTGATTCGCGGGCACGACCAGCAACGGGACGGGACATTGACGTATGAGACGCTCGGCTACAGATCCCAGGAGCCAACGCTCGAAGGCGCGGCGGCCATGACTGCCCATCACCACCAACTCGGGTTTGTCCCTGTCGATCACTTGCTTGATTTCCCCAGCAATTTCTCCGGTTCGAACTTCTCTTTCGACCGTCAGTCCAATGATTTCCAGTTTCGCCGCCATCTTGCGGAGTTCTTTATCGGAAACAGACTTCATCGAAAGCTGTAAATCTCCTGTGTTAATCGGATAGTCGTATTCCGCCCAGATTGGCTCGATCACGTGCAAGAGTTTCACTCGGGCTTCATAATTGGCTGCAAGCAGAGCTGCATACTTTACTGCGTTATCGGACCCCGCAAAGAAATCGACAGGGCAAAGGATTTTTTTGATTTTGATCATAAATATCTCCCAAAGTTTAATCGTTGCGTGCAACTGCGACGGATTACCGACAGACTCCAGCCACACACCGGGCGTATCGACCGTGCCGGTCGTTTACCGATAGTCAGGTCTCTTGAGCTAAGCCTTATTGAAAATTACTAGTTCGGAGCGCCGCTGGACGGAGCAGGCAATGGGTCTTCTTCGGTAAGGCCGCCCTCAGCCTCCTGGCGCTCGATATGCCGATAAATCGTTCGCGGCGCAATACCCAACAGGCGCGCCGCCATGTTCTTATCGCCTCTCGTATGCTGAAGCGTGATCTCTATTGCCTTCCGCTCCAGTTCCCGGAGGGGCGTTCCAATTTTGAAGGTCAATGAATGGCGATTTTCGGCGAATGCCGAAACGCTCTGGGGCAGAAGAGAAAGTGGAACCAGTTTTCCGTTCGTGAAAACAACCGCGCGCTCAATGGCATTCTCGAGCTCCCGAACATTGCCCGGCCACTCATAGGTGGTCAGAGCCAACATGGCCTCCTCAGTAAAGCCTTCAATAGGCTTGTTGTTTTTGTCGGCATACGTCTTTAGAAAGTGCATTGCAAGCAGCTGTATGTCTGCCTTGCGGTTTCTTAATGAAGGGATGTGAATGTTGATCACATTCAGCCGGTAGAAGAGATCTTCTCTGAACCGCTTTTCCTCCACTTCCTTTTGAAGATCCTTGTTCGTGGCCGCAATGATCCTGACGTCAGCATCGATCGTGCGCGTTCCGCCGAGTCTTTCGAATTTTCCGTCCTGCAGGACGCGAAGCAGTTTCACCTGCATTGCAGGACTGATCTCACCGATTTCGTCCAGGAACAAGGTTCCGCCATTCGCCAACTCGAATCGTCCTTCCTTCCGGGCGTTTGCACCGGTGAAAGCACCCTTTTCATAACCGAATAGTTCGGCCTCCAACAAGGTTTCCGGCAGTGCTGCACAGCTCACCTTGATCATGGGTTTGCCACTTCGGGGAGATGCAGCATGAATCACATCGGCCACAACTTCCTTGCCCGTGCCGCTTTCTCCGGTGATCAACACGGTTGCAGTGCTGGAAGCAACTTGTTCGGCCATTCGAGCGATGTTTCTCATCTCCGTTCCGGCATAGATGAGCCGCCGCACGCCCGGCTGATTTAGCTGACGCCGGAGTTCACGGTTCTCGCGCGAGAGGTACTGTTTCTCTGCGGCTTTTTCAATGGCGCGTAGAAGTTGGGCTTTCTTGACCGGTTTTGTGATGAAGTCGTAAGCGCCTTCTTTGATTGCTTCGACCGCGACCTCAACCGTTCCATGCCCCGTAATAAGGATGACTTCGAGTTCCTGAGCGGCCGCTTTCGCGCGCTTCAGCAATTCCACGCCATCCATAATCGGAAGGCGAAGATCGGAGACTAGTATGTCCGCCGCATCATCAAGGATCCAATCCAGCGCCTGTTGTGGATTGTCGGTCTCAAGTGCTTTATAGCCTGCACCCTCAATCACCTTGACCATTGCGGTGCGATTTTCAATTTCATCTTCAACCAAAAGTATTGTAGGAATTTTTCGAATGTTCATAACGGCAATAGAATGGTGAACGTCGAGCCCTTGCCGAACTCGCTGTCCACCATAAGGTGTCCATTGTGTTCAAAAATGATTTGGCGCGAAGTGACGAGCCCAAGACCGGTGCCTTGGGGCTTGGTTGTGAAAAAAGGTTCAAACAACTTTCCTTGAACTTCTGCAGGAATGCCGCGGCCACTGTCTTTCACACGAATAACTAGGAAGCGATCCACCAGGTCTGTTTCAATGCAGACAACGCCCTCCCCATCGATAGCATCCACACCGTTCCGCACGAGATTGTCCAACACCTGGCGCAGAAGCCGTTCATCGAACCAGATCTCGGGAGTGCGGTCCATGATCCGCACTTCCAATCGAACAGCGGAAGGCATCTTCACGCTTTCCGCAAGCTCGCGAATAACATCATCCACGCGACCGCGCTTCAACTGCGGCTTAGGGAATCGTGAAAACTGGAGATATTCGCTCACAATGTCATTTAACCGGTCCAGCTCTTTCAGGACCGAACGAATCAGTTGCCGGGCTTCACCGCTCGCGCCCGTCAGTTCATCCTCCAGCAGTTCGACATTGAGAGAGATGGAGCTGAGTGGATTCCGAATCTCATGAGCGATTTGGGAAGCGAACTTACCGATTGTCGCCAGCCTTTCCGACTGCAACAAACGATCTTCCATGGTTCGCAGGTCAGCGCAGTCTTGAAACACATGAACGTAACGGAGCGTGTCTTTTTCACATACCAGCTGAATCGACATGTTCACCATCTTGCGTTTACTCGCAGCGGTCAAAAGAATGCTGGCCCTGTCGGTAATGCGGCGTTCGTCTTTTGTCTGCTGGATCAGAGCGTCGTACGATTCCGGAATGGCGAAGAAGTCCCGCACATGAAAACCCTTCAATAGAATTGATGGCGTTTCCAATATCCTCGCCGCTGATGGAGATGTTTCAAGAATCAGACCTTCCTCATTGCTAAGAATCAGGCCCTCATGTGGACACCCCAAACATTGTGTCGCTTCGAAGATTCGCTGTTCCAGCGTTGCATCCATACGTCGTTCCGGGTCTTCCGAGGGGCAATCATTACGCCATTCTGTCAACTCTTCTCCTCCTCACATCACCTTTTTGTCAAACTATTGTTGTTGCAATAGTTTGTGCACCGTTAGCGACATCCGAGTTTTGAAGCGATTCGGACACTCGCTCCTTCCACACTGCGACAATCAGGCGAATGCTGGCGAATCTTTAATCGCAGGATTGACAAACTGTCACTTGCGCGCCAACGGGCGGACTATACGTGCCGAACTGTCAATGCAATTCCACAAAGTCATGCGTTTCCCACCTGGATAGGCTTGGAATCCTGTTCTTTTTTGGGCACGATGATTTTCAGAATGCCGTCTTTGAATCCTGCCGAGATTTTGTCAGGGCGGATCGCCCGCGAGATCGCAAACGACCTCGAGAACGGGCCGTAATCGCGTTCGACCCGAAGACAGTGTTCCCATGCGCCCTCGTTCGAAAAACGCCGCTCGCCTGTAAGCGTCAAAATGTTGTTCTCCACTATCACCCTGATGTCGTTCGCTGGAATGCCGGGAACTTCGACGTTTATCACGACGCATTTATCATTCTCATAGATATCGACAGCGGGACTCCAGACGGCCCCCGAGCCATATCCCTTCCCCGGCCGGCGCGACAGCATGTTGTTCATTTCGCGCAATGGATCCCATTTCCTCAGCACCATGATCTCCTCCTCAAATTCGTGTCAATCCTTCGTTGGAAAGTTGGCGATTGTGTGGTCTCGAACCACACCGCACTTAGGAGCGCCAAACCAGGCATACTGCGAGATCGTCGAGGTGTAGCAGCGAAACTGGTTATTGATCCTGCCTGCTCTGTGGCATTTGAATCCGCGCCATAACATTCCTGAACGGCGTGCTGCCAAACGACGCACTGGATCGGCCCGCCCTGTCAGCCTAAGAAATTCAAAGTTGAAGCTTTGTTGCTGTTCCGGAACTGAATGCGGATGAGCATAACGTCCGGCGGCAACAACATCGGACAAACCGGTCAAATTCATCGTCGGAGTTTCTGAAGGTGCGCTCGTCGTTGGCACGCTCCAGCGTTTGCACTTGGATGGCCTTTCAAAACAGTGGTGATAGCAAAAGACTTTCTCGTCCTCATTCTCCGACCAAATCTGACACTTTGGCTGCAAGTCCAGATCGCAGCAGAGCACTGCGGCCATAATGTCCAGAGCGATAGGTTTCATCGTCACTCTAAGAACCTGTGTTTTCACAATCTGCCGAGATTGGAACGCTCTCTGCAGTGAGGCGCGCGGCCTTGCAGAAGAATGTTCACAAACCAAATGGAGGTTCTTATGAAATTGCGCATCCTGGCTTTGATTCCGGTTTTCACCATCATTCTATTTCTGGGAGCCGTTGGCGCAAAAGGCGACACTATAACGCTGAAGAGCGGCGCTACACTCGAGGGAGTCATCAAGAAGGTCGAACGCGGCCAGGTTCATGTTCAGGTCGGGAATGATGAAACAATCCTGGACATTCTCACCATCGAGAGCATGGATTTCAACACCCCGCATTTACTCAGCACCGCGGCCAATGCTCCAGTCGACCATTTCATGAAGAACGTCGAGGCGCAGGAAATCGTGCGGAGCATGCAGGATATCGAGAAAGCCGCCCTCGATATCCGGAAGAAATTGGATCAAGTTCGGGGCTACTGGGCAGCGAAGCAGCCCATCGCTCTGGAAGAGAAGGTTGCATGGGACGCAGCGAAGGAGGATTTCAGCAAACCGACTGGACTATATCAGGAGCTATTGAACGATCTTTATTTTCACGTCCTTGCAAAGGTCGACGAATACAACGCACTGATGCGAGAAGCTCGCAGTGTATACGTCGGCATCAAGGGGGTAAAGGTTGGCTCCGCATTGGTCTCGAAGGATCTTGAACGCCTTCCGCTCAAAAAGTACGTTCCGGGCGCGTGGTTCGATACGATCTACTACGAGGGGTATAACCGTGGCTATGATGATGGAATCAACAACGCAAAACCGGACAAACATTAGTTATTATTGATCGGGTTGGGTATTTGACTGATGTTGAGGTTTAGTTCATGCGAACGTCCGCAAAGCTTCTGCTGCTCTTGATCGGATTGGTTTTGGCACTATCTGCATTAACCCTGGGACGGCCTCAGAAACAGCCGGCGGCCAATGAATCGTCCACTGTCGTTTCGAGGGCGCTCCAAGGCAATCCTGCCGACTTCGCCGGCAGTGATACTTGCACCGGCTGTCACAGTGTCGTAGACACTCAGTTCCGGAAGACGCGGCACGCCTCATCTCAACCTCAGGGCATAATCGGCGCCGGCTGCGAGTCGTGTCACGGTCCCGGAAAAGCTCATGCTGACGCCATGGTGAATGCCGGCGACGATGCGGCTATTGAAGCGGGAAAGAAGTTAATCTTCGGTTTCAAGGGTTCACCACGGGAGAACTCGGCGCAGTGCCAGGTTTGCCATTCCACGAGCCAGGATCAACAGCATTTTGACCGTTCCGAACATCATTTCAATGGCGTGGATTGCCAATCATGCCATTCGCCCCATCTTGTTGAAGCTGACCTGAAGAGCGCCTCAGAGCGTTCGCTCTTGCCGCTGGGGCAATTGTTTATACCTCCGAGCAGAAAGGAGGAACAACGTTGGCTGATGAGCAGCTTGCTGAGGAAATCACAGCCGGACCTGTGCTTCGGCTGTCATGGCGTCGTGCAGGCTCAGTTCAACCTTCCTTCGCACCATGGCGTTGGCGAGGGTTTGATGAAATGCACCGACTGCCACAACCCACACGGCACTCGAAATCAACCGATGTTGAAGAGAACAAACTGGGAAGCGTGCATCAACTGCCACGTGGAAAAGCGCGGTCCATTTCTTTACGAACACGGCGCGGTGAAAATCGAAGGTTGCACAGCCTGCCATTCGCCCCACGGCTCGGTAAGCAGAATGCTGCTGTTACGCCGGGAAGATCGATTTCTATGTCTTCAATGTCATGTTGATCCGCACGCGCCCAATGTCCCCCATGGTCGCCTTGGTTTCGCAACGCGGGGTGAATGCGTGCGATGCCATGCCACCGTCCATGGGTCCAATCACAGCCAATTCTTCCTAAATTGAGGAATGATGTTGCGAATTGCTCTACTAGCTGCGCTGCTTCTCTTAGCTCCTTTAACGCCGACCGTCGCCCAAGATGGAAGCCGGCCTCACGGATCTGTAACTACGGGTTACCGCTTCACTGATGTGAATGGAAGTAGACAGACATTCTCCGAGCTCTTTGACTTGCGGAGCGGCTTGCGCCTCCACGATTTCGATGTTTCCGGCGATGCCGCTGCCGCAAACCCATATCTCAGCTCTTACTTCATAACGGCGAGCGGCATTGGCGGCGAGCCATTCACCGGTGGCCAGCTACGATTGAACAAGAAGAACCTATACGACTTCAGACTGAACTACCGTCAAACATATTTTTACTGGAACCGCAATGACGACGACCTTCACCCCGGAGGATTGCGCGGACTGACCACAAATCACGACTGGGCGACCGTTCGAAAATTCGGCTCTGCGAGTCTGTCTCTCTATGCAACAGACAATCTGCGCCTCAATCTCGATTTTTATCGGACCGAGCGAGAAGGGATGACGCTGACAACGCGGTCTCTCGACTACTTCGGAGCGCCTTCAACCTGGGCGAATTTTTTAAGGGCCAACCCGTATGTGGTGGAGTCGGACCTCAACGAATCCACACACCGATTCTCAGGAGGCTTGAGCTATTCGGCTAAGAATTGGAACGTTTTTCATCGCGCCGGATATCAAACCTACGATGAGAATCTTCTAACGGGCAACCTTGCCGCCGCTCAGCGAAGCATTAATACTGACGATGCGGCGACTGCAAACGAACTGCTGAGCATCGCAAGCTGGTCGGAGTTTCGCAGGCTGAAGGCCCCTTTGAGTGAGACTTCTTACAATGGGCGCATCTCACCGCGAGTGAGGCTTCGAGGCGGATACATCTTCTACGGCTACGCAGGACCGGCTGCATTGAACGCCTCCTTTGCCGGAGTGGCGAGGACATCCAGCGCAACGGTGTTGTCGCCATATGCGGCGTCAGTAAACGAGCGGATCAGCGTCGAAGAGCACAACCATATTATCGATCAGGGACTGACGGTTGAAATCTATAGCGGAATGAGTCTTCATGCGGATTACCGCTATTCCCTATTCACGATCAACAGCTTGGGATCATTCGAAAGTGTTCAAAACCCGATAACACTTGCACGGGGTGAAACGGGGATCGATTGGGAGCAGAATGTCCACAATCTGGACGTTGCGTTCGAGGTTGCTCCCGGTCCAGGCTTGTTGGTGAGGCCTGGAATCCGACTTATGAAGCGAGATGTGACGATGCGGGAAGACGAAGTGATCAATCCACAGGCCGGTCGTCCATCCAAACTCGTCTCGCCGATTTTCACCGTCTATTACTCACCTTCAGGACGGTTCTCGCTTCGAGGAGACATTCAGAACACGACCAACGACGGCCCGTATACGCGCATCAGTCCACGAACGGACTTGAACGCGCGGTTCGTGGCGCGCTATCAACCCAGTTCCCAAGTTTCTATTGAAAACAACCTGAAGCTTCGAAACAGCAAGTACACGACCACCAGTTACGAAAATATCATTCGTTCTAACGCTGCAACAATTCGGTACGCCCCGCACAAGCGATTTTCCGCGTTTGGAAGCTTTGCGTATGACAGCTTCCTCGCGACGGCGAGCATTTCATTTTTGCGGGGAACGGCTCCTCTTTCCACTACATGGCGAGACCAGACGATCAACCGCATCTGGCAGGGCGGCTTCGAAGTGAACCCCATCGATCCATTTACGCTGATGTTCAGCGGCAACTACGAAAGGACTACCGGCGTCGGAGAAATCAGCGGAGAGCCTCCGATCTCCGGACCATTACGATGGCCATTTGCTACTGCGACCGCCGCTTACAACTTCCCTCTGATTGGAAAGGTTTCTCTTGACCTCCATCGAACGTACTATGTTGAGGAAATCATGCGAGGAAACAATTTCAGCGCCAATATTCTTGGCATCCGTTGGACAAGGGACTTTTAGTTGGCTGCGATCGGCAGCACCATCATTGCTATCGTTCTGGCCTTGATCTTCTACATTTTCCCCGCCATTACGCGCGAAAGAAGCGGAAGGATCCTGGCCTTTTTTCCTTTCTTCATATTGCCGATAGCTGCAGGTCTGATCGGCGCCTTCACCCATCTCGAAAAATCCAAAACAACTGAATTTTGCCTGTCATGCCACACCATGTCGGACCACGGCAAGAGTCTTTATGTTGACGATGCCGCGTTAGTGCCTGCGTCTCATTTTCAAAACCATCGAGTGCCTGCCGACAAGGCCTGTTTCACCTGTCACACGGACTACACGATGTATGGGGACCTCCATGCAAAGTGGAGAGGACTGCGGCATGTATACGTTCAGTACCTGGGCCGTGTGCCTCAAGCGGTAGAGGTAAAGCTCTATAGTCCGTACAACAATCGCGAGTGCCTTTATTGCCACGAAGGAGCTCGCGCGTTTGAGGAGGGCGGCATGCATAATTCGGACCCTTCCCTGTTGCCGGCCATCAAATCGAACGAGATTTCATGTCTCAGCAGCGGCTGTCACGATCAGGCGCACGAAGTTGACACCCTGCAGAACCGAAAGATGTGGACTCCAGCCCGATGAACATCATCATTGAACGTCGAATCCGTAAAGCAAGCGGTCTCTTGATGACTGGGCTTGGCATACAGTTGGCGACGCTCTTTTGGAATCATCCTCTGACATTCCTCGCATTCATTTTCATCGGCTCGCCTCTGGTCCTTACAGGGGTAGCCATGTATTTGACTTCGTTGTTAAGAGCAAGCCGGAAATGATTTCATACAAGATCCGGTTTAGGTGAAAGAAAGGTCTGTTTTCAAATTACTTCTATCGAAGGGGTCAGGAAATAGTTTGGAAAGCTTGTAGAGACGGCGAGCGCCTTCATTGCCGGAAAGAATGATGGAGATATCGCCGCAATATTCCCAGAGAAGTTGACGGCAGGCGCCGCATGGCGCCGCAAGCTTCGGAGCATCGACAGCTATCGCCAGATCGGTGAAATCCCTGACACCCTCGCTAAGGGCCTTCAGGAGGGCAACCCGTTCTGCGCACGTTGTCAGGCCTAACGTTGCATTTTCGATATTACAACCTGCATAGATCGAGCCATCCGACGACCGGATTGCGGCGCCCACTCTGAATCCGGAATGTGGCGCGATAGCATGACGACGCGCCGTGATGGCGCGCTGCACGAGGTCATTAATGGAAATCTCATCAGCCATATGACTCCTGAGTGATCTGATCGCGCCTCACGCCTAGCGCCTTCAGATCTGAAAGCACGGACTCCAGAAAGCGAGGTGGAGGTTCCACTCCTTTCTCCTTGGCCGCAAGACGCTCGTGCGCAGAGATTCCAGGTCCGCAAACGAAAAAATGACAATCCAGATCATGAGGAATGAATTCGCTCAAGAGATCCGTCCCGACCCGTCCGGTGCGCACATTCGAGTCGGTCGGCGGATGCTCTTCTCTCGTTAACGCATGAACTACCTTCAACCGTTCGGGATGCTCTCGTGAGATACGCTCCAGTTCGTTTTTGAAAATGACGTCTTCCCACTTTCGGTTCGAATATAGGAGTGTATGGCGAATCTCCGGATGGAGCTTTAATGCACTTTTGATGATTGCGAAGTTCGGTACTCCTCCCGAACCAGCGCATATATGGAATATGTGATTGGTCTTCGCCAAGTTCGCTGAGTTCAACGTGTAGGGTCCGGTGAAGCCTGTAATCACGAGGCGTGTTCCTCGCGCAGTCCGACGAACCAGCAAGGGCGATAACAGCGGAGGATATTTGGTGACGCCCGAGACGTAACGCTCCTCTTTTACTGTGATGGCAATGTAACGCTCATGAGGAGCGGACGACATCGAGTATGCCCGCGGCGGCTCCTTTCTTCCTTTCAAATCTTCAAGAAACGCGACAAAACGTTCGAGTCCTTCAAATTGATGCGGATCGATGGTCAGAAAGTGGCCGGCCTCATAATCGAGCCGCTCGTTACCCGTGAACAGGACAAGCGTCGTCGTGTCGTGAGTCTCGCGCACCACGTCGGCGACCATGGCTTCGAGTTCTTTGATTCGACGACGTTCCGGCGTTCCTTGGAGCCCTGTGGGACTCATTAACGGCCTCGGTTCGTTGTAAAGTCACAGAATCTGTCAGTAATCCAATGGCTTGCTAACATGTAAGCAATTCCACCCATCAAATTTCGCGCTCGGGAGGCGTCAACAGAACCGGCTGTCTCGCCCTGTGTACGACTTCCTGCGCTTGAGACCCGAGAACCGCGGAGACGCCCGACCGGCCGCGCGTCGCCATACAGATCGCGTCCACACCCAAGCGGCCCGCTGCATGAACTATGCCCATGCCAGCTTTTTTATCCTCAATGATTTCGATTTGCGTCAAGACCCCTTTCGCCGCCGCGCCTCTCGGAATCAATGCTGTCAGCTTAGCTTTGGCGTTGTCATCCATTTCTCCTGGTCTACCTGTCACGACGTGAAGAAGATGGACAATTCCGCCTGGGGCCACGAGCCCGTAACCAACCGGTATGGCGGTATTCGCAAGAGATGAAAAATCAGTCGGAATAAGCACCCGTTGAAACACCGGAATGGCTGTTTCTTCTTCATAAGCGTCCACACGAGGCACACACGCGACATTGCAGGACGCGCCGTGCAGAACGCCACGGGAAACAGAGCCCTGCCAAAACCGGGCGCTGCGGGAGCGTTGATGAGCGCCAACGACAAGGAGATCCGTCATAGTTTCCGCGGCGAGTTCCGCAAGGTGAGAGTCAACGCGTCCCCATCCTGGAATCACCTCAAATGTGGTTTCGCCTTCTCCAGTGACGTCCCCTGTCCAGGAACGCAAGTCGCGCATCAGCACGTCGTGCAACTCGGGGCGCAGCCGGTCGAGAGGGACTGGAGTGGAAAGCCCCAATCGCTGATGCTCTCCAAGCGGCCAAGCAATCTGAACGATTTTCACGTCGCAAGGTGCGATACTCCTGAGTTTCATCGCCCAATGGAGAGCGGCTTTTGAGGTCGAACTGATGTCCACACCCAGCAGGACGCGAAGCGGCCGTTTACCGCTCGCCCATTCTTCGATACTCGCTGCCTCCCTGACCGTTAGCACCGGGACCGTCGAATTCTGAGCAACCCTTTCCGCAACGGTTCCGAGCATCCATCGATGTTGATCTTTGTCACTAAGAGCCGAGGTCACGATCAGCCTCGCCTGATGCTCGTGTGCAACCTCGATCAGTTTCTCGTAAGCCGCGCCAAAGATGACGATGGCTTCAACATCGATGCCAAAGCGCTGTCCTAGTTCGGCAGCTTGTTCGCGTGTCTGTTGCAGCGCCGAATCGTACAGTACGCTCTCCTGGGCTGCTTGTTTCGGACCGTCACCTACTCGTTCGATCACATGAACGAGTTTAAGAGGCATATTGGACCGCTTTGCAACTGCAGCCGCTGCTCGCGATGCCTGCGCTGCATTTTGGGAAGAATCAATTCCGCAGATGATTGCCATTAATCCCTCGTTGATTAAGAAAATCCATTGTTGGTTTAGAAACGTCCCCTAAGTTTGGACAAATTGTCACTCGCAAGTCCCGATTTCTACGCGCCCTCGCCACAGTGTCTTCATGAACAACAGATCCATCGGTGTCACTTATATAGACGTGAGTCAGTTAGAAGCGGACACACGATAGGAACGATGTTTGCATCAAGAGGCCGGTTGCATTTGACTACTAGGCGTACTTACCAATAACTCAGGAGAATGTAAAAATGAAACGAGATCTTTCCAGGAAATCGGCGGCGTTAGGCTTACTTATGGCCGCTGTCTTTGCATCGACCACGTTGCTGGCTCAGATTATTCCTCCAGCCATTAAAGGGGAGGAGGTCACGTTGAAAGGTGACGTAGTCTGTATGTACTGCTACATGAACCGTGAGTTGCGCGGCGTCGGACACAAGACATGTTCGACGAAATGCGCGACGCAGGGCAACCCGATTGGTTTCCTCGACGCAAAGACCAACGATGTATACACCCTCATCGGCATTGCTGATTATCAAGCATCTCATGACGTTCGCGACAGCCTTATCAAACAAATGAACTACAGCATCACTGTAACTGGGGTCGTCGTAAAGAAGGGAAACACCTCAGTCCTGTATGTCAAATCCTTTGAAGGACAACCGCTCTGAGATCGGGCCGGGGTTTCAGTCTGAGCTGAAGCCCTGCCGCTCCAATCGCGCTCTCAATCCTTCCAGAAATGCCACACCATTACAATTGCCTCCGCTGATCGCCAAGGACTATTGGTCCATAGACCTATCAGAACTATTTGTCCGCGTTAAATCCACACGCGCCGGACTCTCAACTGAGGAAGCGGCTCGACGGCTGAGGCAATATGGTCCGAATCTCCTCAAGGGTCAGCGGGAACTTTCGCGGCTGAGTGTGCTTTGGAATCAATTTCGAAGTCCACTGCTGCTTCTGCTGGTCTTTGCGGCGATCGCGTCCGCATTTACTGGGGAATTCGTGGATGCCGGCGTTGTGCTCCTGATTCTTGCGGCTTCAGCCGGCATCGGATATTCGCGCGAGTATAGCGCTCAAGCCGCTGTTGTCGCACTTGGAGCTCGTGTTCGAACGCACGCACGCGTTCTAAGAGATGGAGCAATTCGGCGTGTGCCGGCGGAAGAAATCGTACCTGGAGACGTAGTCGCCCTTTCGGCCGGCAGTCTGGTTCCAGCCGATGCAGTCCTGATCGACGCCAAAGACTGCTTTGTCAGCGAAGCCGTTTTGACGGGCGAAAGTTTTCCGACAGCAAAACAGCCGGGACGGGCTAGTCCTTCTGCACCCTTGGCGGATCGCAAAAACTGTGTCTTTCTCGGAACGAATGTCCGCACCGGCGCCGCCACTTGTGTCGTCATAGCAACGGGATCGCAAACCCAGTTTGGTGCAATCGCACATCGTTTGACGCTCAGGCCGCCTGAAACCGAGTTTGATCGCGGCATCCGAACGTTTGGCCATTTTTTGACAACCTTGATGCTTCTGATGGTATTGGTCGTTTTCGCAGCGCACATGCTGCGGGATCGGCCGCCATTGGAGACTCTGCTGTTTTCGATCGCGCTGGCGGTTGGACTCAGTCCGGAACTCTTGCCGGCCATCTTAAGCGTCAACCTGGCGCGCGGCGCCCGCATGATGGCCCAAAGGGGGGTTCTCGTCCGACGTCTCAGTGCGATTGAGAATTTGGGCAGCATGGACATCTTATGCACCGACAAGACGGGAACTCTCACCGAAGGTGTAGTTCAGGCGGAAGGCGCATATGATCCGATAGGGGCCGCCTCACCCGTGGTTCTTCATCTGGCTGCCTGCAATGCGGCTTTGCAGGCAGGTCTCCTAAGTCCTTTGGACGAAGCCATCCTTGCCGCGCACAAACCTGACCTGACTCGGGTTGAGAAAATAGGCGAAATTCCTTTTGATTTTGTCCGCAAGCGAGTGAGCGTTTTGGTTGGTGACCAGGACGGACTTCGATTGATTTGCAAGGGCGCTTTTTCCAATGTCCTCGAGGTGTGCACAAAAGTCGCGGGCATCGACGAGTTCAGTGCGCCCACAGTGGCAGAACTCCACAATCAATTTGATCATTGGAGCAGGAAGGGAATCCGCGTCATCGCCGTAGCGACTCGAGTGATGAAAGACGGAGCATCGTGTGGCAGGAACGACGAACAGGATATGACGTTCGCCGGTTTCGTTACGTTTATGGATCGTCCCAAAGATGGCGTAGCCAATGCACTTAAGGACTTCGCCCGCCTTGGAGTATCCCTCAAACTGATAACTGGCGATAACAAGCTCGTGGCCAAACACATTGCCGGGCTCGTTGGCATGCCCTCTGAGCGGATCGTCACAGGCGCGGAGCTCGAAAGTCTCAATGATGAAGCTCTCTGGCGAGCGGCCGAGCACACCGATCTCTTTGTTGAAGTAGATCCCAATCAGAAGGAACGCATCATCCTTTCATTGAAAAAGATGGGACACGTCGTAGGATTCCTGGGGGACGGTGTGAATGATGCACCCGCCATGCATGCCGCCGATACGAGTCTCTCTGTGGAAACTGCTGCTGACGTCGCCAGAGAAGCAGCCGATTTCGTTCTTCTTGAACGTGACCTTGACGTGATTCGGGGAGGAATCGAGGAAGGGCGAAGGACATTTGCAAACACACTCAAGTACGTACTGACCACGACCAGCGCCAACCTCGGGAATATGTTAAGCATGGCCGCCGCTTCATTATTCCTGCCTTTTCTTCCACTGACTGCAAGCCAGATCCTGCTCAACAATTTGCTTTCAGACATTCCAGCAATAGGTATCGCCGAAGATGCGGTGGACGAAGAGCTCGTAACCCGGCCCCGTCGCTGGAGTATTCGTTTCATAGGCATCTTTATGATCGAATTCGGCATTTTAAGCTCTGCCTTCGACCTCCTTACGTTCTCCGCTTTGATCGTTGTCTTCCAAGCGTCGTCCGTCTCCTTCCAAACTGCTTGGTTTGTAGAATCGCTTCTTACGGAATTGCTCATTGCACTCGTCGTTCGAACTCGGCGCCCTCTCTCCAAAAGCCGTCCCGGAACCGTCTTGTTATGGTCCACTGTCGTCCTCGTCATCATTACGCTGCTTGTCCCGTATTTGCCTCTTGCGGAGTATCTCGGCTTTGCACCCATTCCCATCCCGATGCTGATTACACTGGCGGTCATCACCGCGCTGTACGTATTGGCCGCCGAAGTCGCGAAGAAGTGGTTCTACCGAGGGGCGGAGTAGACACCTGCCAAACAATGCGGCGACCCAACGGCTTTGGATTGAACGCTTGTCTCAAATTTTGCAAACAGCGATGGCGAAATTGACAAAGTGACAGTGCAAGGCGTGATCGCCTTGCGCTGCCTGCTTCCGTGGATAGATTCAAACCGCATGAAATGCAGAAGATGCGGCTGACCGCAGTCCTCAGTTTAGAGTTCTCACCTTCAGGCAGGAAACGTGCTCCATCTTGTGCGGTTGGCGTAGCGCCAACGGGCCTATCAAGGGCTCACACATGAAATATCTATTCGAAATTTACGCGTTAGTCATTGTTGGATCGGCCCTACTCTTATTGGGGCTGTACGTGGCGTCCGAATGCGTGATGATCGTATTCAGTGCCGGCCGAGCAGTGGCCCGGCATTCTTTTGTCGTAGGTGTCACCGATGAAGCCAAACGAGCTGAATGTGCTATTCAACCGGCCTGAAAGGCCATATGCCTCTGTCCTTACGGTTTATCTGAATGTCGACCAGTCTGAATCTGTAAATTTGAATCGCGGGTTTGAAACTCAACTGAAAGACTTGATGGTTCCAATTCGCAGAGCGATTGCGGATCAGGTGGACCGCGAGAGGTTAGTCAAGGCAATCCACCATAATTCCGACTATGTTTCTGTAAACCAGCCCCGAGCTCGAGGTCTGGACATGGTATTTTACGAGGTCGACGGCTTTTTTAGCAGCACTGAAGTGAACGTCCCAATTCAAAATC
>CAZIPZ010000029.1:0-2146 GCA_964541075.1 uncultured Solibacteraceae bacterium
GCTTGGTGGAATGGTGTAAGCAGAATCTGCCATTTGCCGCATTCCGCACAAACGGCCTGCAACCGCCGCTGTCCTTCCCGCCTGGAACTTTCAATTTGGTATACTGCGCGTCCGTTTTTACTCACCTGTCCTTAGGCCTTCATTTTGCCTGGCTCAACGAGTTGCGGAGAGTCTTAATCCCCGACGGATACCTCCACTTCACAACACATGGAGATCACTTTAGAAAGGATTTACGGCCGGAGGAAAAATCGATTTACGACGCAGGCCATTTGGTTGTCCGCGGTCTGGAAAAGAAGGATCAAATTTTTGTGCGACGTTTCATCCGACGCCAGCCGTCCATCGGCTGATGGATGAAACCGGCTTCGAGTGCATCGAGCACGTTCCGGGGGGCGACGTGGATTTCGCGCGTCAAGATATGTGGCTCGTTCGAAGGAAGTGAGCGCGTTTCAATCGCCTCAGTCTCTTCCTGAGACCAAAAGGAAGTGAATCGGCGATGACAACGAAGAAGCTCCCACAAAGTTGGATTGGTGCATCCGGAGGACTTCCGCCACTCCCGCGCAGCACAGTGAGTGAAAACTCGGGGTCGATCTCAAAACGGCTCTGGAGGCTCTTGGGTCACCGGGACATCACGACCATGCGCTACGCGCATTTCGCTCCGAAGCATCGGCTCGAACTATCCTCGCGGCAACGCCCGGAAGCCGAAAGCCTGCGGCAGCTCGCGAACGGATTCGACCAATTGCAGTAGAGCAGAGGAGACAGGACGAAGTTGGGAAGCTGGAAGAACTATTCGCACTTCCGGCAACTCATTGAAATGTCAGATGCCGGAGAAGGGACTTGAACCCCCACGGGGAGTGAACCCCGGCAGATTTTGAGTCTGCTGCGTATGCCAATTTCGCCACTCCGGCGGAAAGAGACGAGAAACGAATGTAACCCGCGTGTGCTGAATGAGTCAACGGGGGTTGCGCGTTCAGGGTTTCAGGTCCGAATGGCGGACTTGCTCAGACAATTGGGTAAAGATCGGTTCAAAAAACCTCGAAAAGCTCAAAAATGCCTGCAAAAGTCGGGAGCGGTGCTGACGTTTTCTTGTTTGGATTCAAGAAATTTCAGGGACTCTTAGACTGGACCGGAGAGTTTGAAGTGCGGCAAATCGGCGACGGCTTTTCATTTGCACTCAGCGATGTGAGTGTGAACCCAGGGTCCATTTTGGCATCCTTGTGTCATCGGCTCCATGTGTGCCTTATTCGTAACTGCGTTCCAAGCGATCCAACTCCCGTGGCAGTGTCCTTGAGTCCGGCTCTTCCGCCGGGGCATTGAAAGCTTCTTGCGAGTCCTTCCAGGGTTTGCCACATACGTGAAGACACGATCTTCAGGCTTTGGATTGTTTCCTTCACCTTTTTCAAGGCGACTTTCAGATCCGGCGATAATGGATCGACCTTTGGGCCGCCGGCATCGGTCCAAAGCTTAGATGCAGGCTAGGCCGCGGCGATGCTCTCGCCCCGAAAGAGGTCTGTTCCTTAGAAAAAATAATGTTAGGCTTGCAACCGGCTATCGGGCCAATTGAACTTGCACTTCGAAACTCGCGAGGTCACCATAGTCAAAAATGAGCGCGGCGCCGAAGCAGAAGAAAAGGGGAAAAGTCCGTCAGGATGTGTACGAAGCGCTGGCAGAATTCCGGCATCATATCCGCTGCTACTTAGATTTCGCGGATCGTGCCGCGAAAGCTGTCGGTATTGAACCCAAACAATATCAATTATTATTGGCGTTGAAGGGGCTTGGAAAGGAATTCGAGCCAACGGTCGGAGCAATCGCGAAGCACCTCCATATTCGACACCACAGCGCGGTTGAACTCATCAATCGTGCGGAAAAGCGCGGCCTCGTGAAACGCAGTCGGAGCGGCGGACATCGTAACTTTGTCTACGTAACCGTTACAGCTGCAGGTGAAAGAGCTCTTGAAGCGGTCGTCATCGCTCGTCTCGAGGAGTTGCGCGTGGCGGGCCCTTTACTTGCAAAAGCCCTCAGCCGGTTGACCGGACCGAATCACAAACTTTAGGCTGAGAGTCACCAGTTTTTGCCGCCTTCTCACCCGATCCTCGGTCACATATTATGCTTGGGGACGCTGGCCTTTTTGGTCGGATGAAGCCGCATG
>CAZIPZ010000029.1:2156-25586 GCA_964541075.1 uncultured Solibacteraceae bacterium
CTGGCCGGGACATTCAACGGCTGGGACCCCAATGCGACGCCGATGGTCAAGGACGCCAAAGGGAATTGGAGCGCAGCCCTGAACCTGCCGGTTGGTCGATACGAATTCAAGTTCGTGGTCGATGGCGCATGGTGTTGTGATCCGGGAGTTCGGCTGGAATACCGCCCTCGACGTCGTCTTCAGTGCGTCCGAAATAGTCTCTGGCGGCTTGGCCGACCTCATCAGGATCTGCTATATCTTCGGCATTCTCAGCTTCGTTGACATCCTCGATTGAACGGTACCGCGTCAAATCCTTCTCCTTAGGCTCTGGAAAACGGGTTGTCTTTTGGTCAACGCTGGGATGAATGGTCTCTGGAATGCCTTGATTGCCCTTGAATCGCATTGAAAGACCTCCTTATAAGCTTTTGGACGCTGATTTTCGGGCGGCGGTGCAACCGAACTGAAATACTAATAATCGAGGCTTCGGGCGGGGCGTGTGATATTTTGAAGCGTATAAGTCGCCCGTTCGGCGATGAAAGGAATAATCATGGGTCAACTTGGACTTCCTGAAATGATTGTTATAGGAGTAATCGCTCTACTCGTCTTTGGACCGAAGAAACTGCCTGAACTCGGTTCGGGCTTGGGAAAAGCAATCCGAGACTTTAAAAGAGCGATGAACGAGACGACTGCGAGCGTTCAGGAGGAGATCGAAAAGTCGAACAAACCGAAACCCGAGGAGAAGAAAGAACACGACCAGCCAACGGCGACAAGCCGGCTTTGACGCCCAATCTCTCCCCGGCGAGACCAAAATTCTGCGCCCCTCTTCTGATCTTTCCGCCGTTTCCAAGCCCGATAGGTAGTGTGAATTCGAAACGGTATTATGGTTGTGCCAATACAGTGACAAAGGAGCAATGTGAATGCCTGAAGTTGAAGTAAAGAACCTCGAAATTGCACCAAAGCCGAAATGCTTGCGATGCGGCGCCGAGCATACGGTGTCGGACGTCGGGCATTGGATGCAAGGTTGGTGGACCTGCGCAGTCTGCAATATTCGGTGGGAAGAAGACGACTTCGATTAAAGCGGCTTCCAGTGTCCTTTCCGACTCAGGACGCTAGAATCTCTCTCGCACTCCGAAAAACATCGTCAAGCATGTCTTCGGTCAGCCGTCCAGTTTGAGTGTTCTGCTGGCTCGGATGGTAGGAACTGATCAACGTAACACCTTCGGAGAGTTCCGTCGCAAGCCCATGCACGAAAGCGGGCGAAGGCGTTGGAACCATCAATCCAAGAGCTTTTCGAGCCGCGAAATAGGCCGTGAATCCAATTCGACCGAGAGGAACAACCACGCGGACCTTCTGCAGCCTCTGAAGTTCGTCCAGCAAGTAGGGCCGGCAGTTTTCGAACTCCTTGGGAAGCGGTTTGTTGTCGGGAGGAGCACAATGAACCGCCGCAGAGATATAGCAATCGATCAGGCGAAGACCGTCATCTGGACCTTCCGATAGCGCCTGGTTTGCAAAGCCGAAGTGAAATAGGGCGCGGTAGAGCCAGTCACCCGAACGGTCGCCCGTAAACATCCGGCCTGTCCGATTGCCTCCATGTGCGGCTGGCGCAAGTCCGATCACCAGCAGTCGAGCGCCTGAGTCCCCAAGGCTGGGCACGGGGCGTCCCCAATACTTCCAATGTCGAAAACGCCTTACCTTATTGCGAGCAACTTCCTGCCGATACGCAACCAGCCTAGGACAGCGGACGCAGTTAACAATGTCACCTTGGGCCGGCCACTTGTCCATTCTGGATAAAAACCGTGACGCCCCCGTTGAAATACAGGGTTTCGCCGGCGCTAGTCAGTACGCTTGCCAAAGGCCTGCCGAAGTCTCTGATGGCTAGATCTCTATTGGATACAGGCGTGGGCGGCGGGCCAAAATGAGCTCGTGGCGCTTCAACGATGACAACACCCGGTGCAAACCTTCGTTGGTAAGGTTGATGGTAAGGTTGCTGGTGGAGCCCTCCGGCAGGATTCTGGACGAATACCGCCTGAGGCAGGATGCCCGCACGAACAACGGCTAATGGCGCGGGCATCAATCCAAATCCGGACACAGGGGCGGTTGCAAACGGCATCACAATGGGTGCGCTAAAACCGGGAACGACGATCGGCGGATTGTTGACACCTACCTGAGCGGCCGTCATGCTCTCTTGCGGTGCTATCCCGACCCGGAATCCGACATTCTGACTAAAGGCCGGCGTCGCAATCAGAACAGCGAACAAAGAAGCAAGTGCTTGAATTTTCAAAATGAACCTCCCAAGACGAGGACCTGCAACGATTCTACCTCATTCCGATTGTCACATAGTACACTTGGACCGCGATGAAGGTGGGGCTTACCTCAGAGGAACTGCTCGCGTTGTTTGAAATGGTTGACGAACACGTGGAGCGCTGTTACAGCGAAACCGATCCCAAGGGTGTTGTCTTTGAACTGAAACACAAGTTGGACGAGGTCGTAGCTCGGCATCACACCGAACAAAGCTCAAAGACCGGTTCCGCCCGAAACCACAAGCCTTCCAAGAAATAGTTCGACATGAACCGGCTTTCGGGCCCTTGCGGTAGAATCCGGCAATGGTCAAGCTGCTGACTTTCTTTTTTCTGGTTTTCCAGGGTCCATCCGACGATGTGGCGGATCTGAGAGGTTTTCTTGGACTGAACTATCGTTCGGTGTTGGCAAGACTTGAGGCGAAAAACCAGATTCTGTTGCGCAATACCGAGCGGCTGGCGCCACAACAGGCGGCGGAAATGCGATCTCGCTGGAGTGCACCGGCTTCGATCGAGACGCCGGTTCTTTCTCTTTCCATCAACAATGTGGGGCAAGGCCTTGTGACCTTCCTTTTTGAGGACGATTTCCTTACGGAGCGCGTGAATATCGTTTTTTGTCCCGCAGGTGCGACTTCGCCTGAACGCGTGATGACACTCCAGGTTCTGTTTGATGAGAGCCGCACCTTGGGAACCGCGCCGGAGATTCTGGAGAAGGTCTACGGGATGCCCATCTCCAGACGTCCAACGGATCACCAGCCTGCGTTGCCCTATCCACTTCGCCCACAGGTCCAGGTGACATATTGGGACCTTGGGTCTGTCGAGGCTGTTTATGATCCGTACCGCGCGCTATGGATAACGGATAAGAGAATCGCCGCGACCTGCAGTCCGCTTCCGAAATTGCCTGAACAGTAGCGCCATTCTTCCCGACTTGACTACACTCCTACGCAAATTCCTGCGGACCCGTTACGGCCGGTTCAATGATAGATTGATCGGCGATGACCACGATTGATTCGCTGATTGACAGTTTGTTGGAGCGTCCTTCGGCGAGTGTCGAGGATGCGGGGAAACATCTGCTCGACCACGTTTCGGGCAGCCGATTGACGCCTGCAGACTTTTTAAGTGATCCGCTCGCCCTGATCGGCCCCCCTTTTTTTGCTTCGCGTTATCTTGCTCAGGTTGCTTTGCGAGCTCTCAAAAATGAGTATGAAACGCTGGATGAACTCGTTTCGAGTCTGGGAGCACTACTTGACAGAAATCCACCCATCATCGAACCGAAACGGCAGGCATTGGTCGATCGTGTGGTGCTACCCGCAGCCAAGGTAATCGAGGTCAATAGGCCAGTGCGGACAGAGGACGGACATTGGAAATCCTCCGTCGATTTACTTGTTACATCAGGCGCCCTGCGAGGCAGAGAAATACGAATCTCGTTGCGATCTGACGAAAATCGCATCGCCACTTTCCTAGTAAGTTATCTCTGGGTCCACTCGACCATCGCAGGTTACAACCTGGTGCCAACGCCTGACGGCGGGTTCGCCGCATGCGCCGAGACTTTTCTCGTCATTGAACCCGTACGTCAGGTCAACGCCACCTCGATCGCCCGGAGTCTCCATTGCACAAAACCGCAAGTCGACCAGACGAGACGAGGCAAAGGCGACGTTACGATTCACACGCTTAAGGGCCAGTTAATTCATTTGTTGTTCGATCGTATGCTTGAGGGTTCGAGTAGCATCGAAAACGCGTACGAGGAAGCATTGCCGTCGCTGCTCGTGCCGCTCGCGTCTGTGGTGGACGATTTCTTCGACGAATCGGCGTTTCGCGCCGATGTAAACCGACACACGAGCGCGCTCAAGGAATTCGTACACGCGAATCCTCATCTTCTGGAGCACACACAGCTCGAACTCAAGCGCCATTCCGCCACGATCGGAATTCAAGGGCGAATCGATGCGCTGTACCGCCATGGCAACCGCCTCGACATTTTGGAGCTCAAAACAGGAGCGAAAATCAGGCCCGAAGATCACGCCCAGCTTTTTATTTATCGATTGTTGCTTTCTGATTTGATTCGGCGGTGGCGGCAGAATGATGGGTCCGACGTGGAGGTGTCCAGCCGACTTCTCTCGTCGGTGGATGGATCATTTGCGCCGCTTCGGGTGACTACAGATTTTCACCAGGTGCTTGATGCGCGCAACAAGCTGGTCGCACTGCAGTACGCTCTCGGCCAATATCAACCGCACGTTACAGTGCGCTTCGAAGGCTTCAATGAGGAGATCTGTAACGCCTGCCCGTCGTGGACGCGAAGCCGCTGCAAGGATGCATCGGATGTATTTGGAGATCGGCCCGGGTGTCCAGAAACGGAGGAGCTACGCTACTTCCGGCGTTTTACGAGACTTGTCCAGCGTGAGAGGTGGCGTGCTGATGAGGACCTGGGCGATCTTCTCGACGACAGCCGTCTGGATTTCCGCGTCAGGAATTTTCGAGCCATTCGCGGAGCGAGGATTGCGCCTGGCGCCGACTGTTTCACATTCGAATTTGAGCGCAACACATCGGACCTCGAGCGGGGCGACAGCGTTCTAATTCACTCGGGCATGATTTCAAGCAGCACGACTTATCACGGCCACATCCGCGACATCGATACTCACAGCATGCGCGTGGCAATTCCTTTAAAGAATCTGCATCGCACGGTGTTTGAGGGTCGCGAGTGGATCATCGATAGGTTTCCAGGCGACGTGACGTCCGAAGCGAGCCACACTGCGCTCTATGACTTTTTAATTGCGCCGATGGACGCCAAGAAAAGAGCCATCCTGGGGGAGAGCGCGCAATCACCCAAGCTCCCCGCGGATTTCCCATCGCGAGGAACCCTAAACGATAGCCAAACGGAAGCAGTGAACGGCGCAGTTGGCTGCGATGTTTTTCATCTCATTTGGGGACCGCCCGGTACTGGGAAGACGAGAGTTATTCCGGAAATTGTCCGTGAAGTGAAAGGTCCAATCCTGCTTGGTGCATTCACTAACACCGCCGTGGACAAGATGCTTGGAGCAATGCTGGACCGCGATCCTTCATTCCGGTTTCTGCGCGTCGGCCGCTCGTCGGAATCGCCGGAACTGGCCTCGCGACTTAATGATCCTGGGGAATACTTCACCGAGGACTTGGCGCTCCGAACCGGAACCGTCCGCGCCATGAAGCAGCTACTCGATACCGCTCCAGTGGTCGCTGCAACGGCCCATCGAGCAAGTACGATCCCTTATCTTAGAACGCGGGCCTTCGAGATGGCGATAGTTGATGAGGCTGGCCAATTGACGGAGCCTCTTACTCTCGGGCTTATTCTCCGCGCCCGGCGCTTTGTACTAATTGGGGACGATAAACAACTCCCTCCGGTGGTTCGGACTAAAAGCCTGGGATTGTCCATGTTCGAACGCCTCAAGAGAGATGGCCGGGCGATCACCATGCTGGATACGCAGTACCGGATGCATTCTGAAATCATGGATCTCTCGAATAGATTCTTCTATGAAGGGCGGCTTCGACCCGGCGTTGCGGATGAAGAACGCACTCCGCCGGACGGACGACCTGTAGTGTTCATTCCTGTCGAAGGCGAGTGCGACGGTCGTTCGAACAGATCCGAAGCCGATGTTGTGTGCGATCTGGTCCGCTCCTACCTTAATAAAGGAGTGTCACCAGCCTCAATCGGGGTAGTTTCTCCTTTTCGCGCGCAGGTCGTCTTACTGCGTCACCTGTTGGGCGGCGTCGGTGTGATGGTCGATACCGTCGAAAGGTTTCAGGGTGGCGAGCGCGATATCATGATCCTTTCGTTCGTACGAGCTCGAAGTGCAGGTTTCGCTTTTGATGAGAGACGATTGAACGTCGCCATCACTCGTGCGCGGCGAAAACTCATCTTGGTTGGCCAAACCGAGTTGTTCCGCAACTCCAGGTACTCATGGATTTGCACGTTTACCGAAACTCTCAAGACCGCTGGTGTGATCTAAGATCCGCGTCGCGGGAGCGTGGCGCGATCTTATCGTCGAACGCGGTGACGCTGGACGAATTGGTTCAGCGCCTCACGCCGGACGCCAGAACAGCAACATCGGGGCAACGTCTCGCCATTATCCATTCAGCAATCAGAGAGACGGGATCGGCTGTTCCACCGGGTTTTGTTCGGTATGCATTCGAGGCTGTTGCGGATACAAAAGCCTCAACAGTCGGCGCTGGAGAACTGCGGGAAGCTGGTGCGGAGTTTCTCGCCATGGTTTTGGAAGGCTACGAGGCCGGCCTCAAGAAAGCGGGATTATTCGATCCGCAAGAGAGGCGAGCACTTGCTGCGTCGAGAGTGATTGAGGGCAAAACGGAGTGGCTGCGGCGATTTCAGAGAGTCTTTCTTCACGCTATCTATGATCTTTCCGAATCGGAATTTCTCCTTGCCCGCTCTCTAATCGAAGTTCTGCCTGATGGCGGCGTGGTCGTCCTCTTCAACTCGACCGCCAACGTCAAGCCGACGGAGTTCGCCGAATGGACATGGCGCCGGTTCATTCAAAACGAAGCTGTCGCTGAAAAAAGCATCCCCGAATTTTGCCGCGGCTCCAACCCGGCCCGTCCCGTGCTGGATCGCCTTTTTTCGTTTGAGGCCGCTGAGCCTCTTCCCTTGGATGAATCAATTCAGATTATCGAAGCGCAAAGCCGATATAACGAAGCCGAAATCATTTGTTCCGAAATCGCCGACCTGATCGGACGCGGCGTAAGTCCCAATGAAATCGCCGTGGTCGTGCGAAACATCGAAACCTACGGCGAAATGCTTGAAGACGTCTTTTCTAGATTCGGAATTCCTTGCTCGTTCGGAACCGGAGTGCCGCTTCTCCGCGTGCCGTTCATCAAGTTCTGGTTCGCTTTGCTAGACCTGGCCACCGGAGAGCGGTCACGAGAAGCGCTAGCGCGCGTTATGTCGAGCGCGTATTTCGAGCCTCGCTTGTCCCCGCAATTTGACGTTGAGAAAGCCCTATGTGCTTATGGCTACATCGACCGCCATCATCTGCGGGCGTCGGTGATGGCGGCCCGAAAAAAGTCTCCCCTTGCCACGGAGCTTGCCAGATTGGAGCGGCTGCTTGACGACCTCGAGCAAGCAAAAGACGCCATCTCAACGTTTCTTCAGCGTCTTGACAAATTCGCGCCCCGGACGGATCGCGATCGGTCCGCATGGAGATCTCTGATAGAAGAATTGGAATCGGCCGATGGCCTCTCGGGAACGATATCGTTCGCAGATTTCCGGCAGCTTGCTTCCGAAATTGCTTCGATCAAGACCGTGGATAGGGCCGGCGCGCGCAGATCGCCGCCTGGAGTTCCCAGAGTTCAGATTCTTGGACCGCAGTTGATGGGATACCGCAGCTTTCAATGGATCTTCGCGCCAGGCGTAGCAGACGGTGAATTTCCCGCGCGCGCGTCCGCCAATCCGCTGCTGCCTGATGAAATCGTGGAGGCTTTGAATCGCCGCAGCAGGAAGCGACGATTAATGACGACAAGAGATCGAGCGCGCCGGGAACCGCTCTACCTCTTCATGATGATTGACTGCGCTTCGAGACGATGTACATTGACATATCCGGCCAACACCTTGGAGGGCGAGCCCAAGTATCCATCAGTCTACATTGGCGAGATCTCCCGGCATTTTGCGGACCCTCCGGTTAACCGTGTTCATGGCCATCTGCCGGTGCGCGACGACGGAGAGCGTCTGCGGCGCCTCGCAGACGAGTGGAGAAAGGGATCACTGTCCAAGGACCGCGCACGTGACCTTCTTGGTGACGACATTATCGAACGGGTCCAGTGGGAATTCCTGGGATCTAGTCGAGCCGACATGGGCTGTAATGCGATCCCGATGGGTGGCGTGTGGCATCCCAGTGAGCTGAACTCCCTCGCCGCCTGTCCATTCGTATTTCTCGCACGTCATCGCTTGAGGCTGCGGGCATGGGAAACGCCCGATTTTGAAGTGCCTGTGTCGGAAGTGGGAATTCTTGCCCACAATATTCTGCGGGAGTACTACGCGCTCGGGTCACCCGCCTCGTATGAAGAGGCCGCGTCGCGGATGAGCGACATCATTGTGCGGAAGCTTTCCAACGTGGACCTCGATGGTCAAGGACCCTACACGGTCTTCGATCCGGCGCTATGGAAAATCCGGCGCCGCCAGCTGGTTTCTGTACTTATGGAATATGTGAAGTTCACGGTTAAAGACGCGCTGGACGGATTTGTCAGCCTGCCCGAATATCTTGATGCGCCTTTGCCGCCAGCGCCGTTAGGTGACGTGATGGTCGGAGGCAGGCCTGATCATGTCGCGGTTCACAGGACGGACGGCCGCATTGATGGAATTCGCGTCGACGACTTCAAATATTCGGCGGCGTCAAGCGGCATCAATAAACAGTTGAAAGAATCACTTCAGATTCCCGTGTATTCCCACCTCGCCGCGAAAGTGCTTGGCGCTGAGCCTGGCATCCGCATTGAGGGACGCTATTTGTTGCTTCGATCGCCCAGTAATCCAGTCGTGGTGCAATCCATCGATGAGATCGTCCTTGAAGATGTTCGCGCGCGCATCACGAACGAACTGGAGAAGGTTCGGCGAGGAGACCTTCATCCGAATCCCACGGAGAAGCAGGATTGTGCCAGTTGCGACTACCGGCGGCTTTGCCGGTTCCATGGTGTCTGATGTCTTTCCAGAACAACACAGTCGTCCGAGCGAGTGCGGGAACCGGAAAAACACGCAGGCTGGTCGATGCGTACATCGGACTGTTGGAGAAAGGCGGCGATCCGCTCCGCATCCTGGCAGTGACGTTTACGGAAAAGGCAGCTGCAGAAATGCGGGATCGGATCCGGACAGCGATTTATAAAAAGCTCGAAGGAATTCCACTCGACGAAAGAGGCAGATGGACGCGGATTCTCGCGCTGTTGCCTGCCGCTCCGATATCAACCATCCATGGATTTTGCGCAGTCCTTCTTCGTGATCACGGATTGGCAATTGGGATTGATCCGTCGTTTGGGTTGCTGGATGAACAGCAAAGCCTCGACCTGGCCCGCGAAGCCGCACGTGAGGCGATCCGCCAAGAGATTCGATCCGGAAATGAAGATGTAGAGCAGCTCTTCGGAGATTTTGGTCTGGAGCGCCTCGTCGAGACCATTGTTACCACGGGTTATTGGCTGAACAGTCTTGGCGAAGATTCTCAATGGCTCCATGAGCGTGTAGAGGAGCAGCGCACTACAGCAAAAGCTGTTGAACAGGCTTTTGCCGAGCAGATCAGAAAATACGGCGGAGATTTTGAAATGATCGGAGCTCTTGCGGACGAAGTGGACGCCAGGAAAGCGAAACATCCTCTGCGAAAGCGCGACGATTCCAAGGCTCTGCTTCCAAGAGTCGGTCAGATTGCCGGTGTGTCCGCTGCCGATCAACTTTGCAGACTAATAGCGGTTTTCGCGGCTCGCCTCCGAATCAAAAAACAATTACTGAGCGTGCTGGACTTCGACGACCTGTTGCTGGGCGTCCGGAATCTTCTCAAAACCAGGCCGGATGTTCGGGGATGGTGTGGACAGCATTTTCTAGCTCTCCTTGTCGATGAATTTCAGGACACTGACCAGGTTCAGTCTGAAATCATCTCGCTGCTTGCGGAGGACTCCGAGAACCCGGGAAAGCTTGTTCCGGGAAAGCTGATGATTGTTGGCGACCCTAAACAATCTATTTATCGGTTTCGGCGCGCTCGCGTAACTGTGTTTTTCGAAATGATCGAGCGTATTCGGAGGGAAGGCGGTGCGGTCGAACATCTCCAGGACAACTATCGTTCAGCTCCTGCAATCGTCGAGTTTTCAAACCGCCTGTCGGAATCGATGATGGACGGGCGCGGCAAGGGAAGCCTGCCGGACGATTCGACAGATTTGAAGTATCGCGTTCTTTTTTCAGATGCGGACCGGCTGCAACCGAAGTCGGACTCTCCGTTTCTCGGCATCACGTATGTCGCTGCTGAATCCGGCGCGAGAGCGGCATTGGGTCGCGAGATGGAAGCGGAAGCTTTCGCGCGGCTCTTGAAAAGGTGGAAGTCCCAGGAAGTGATTCAGTCATGGCAGGAAGTGGCTGTCTTGCTTCGCTCCACTTCGAATATCGACACGTACGTTGAAGCCTTTGAAGAGCACGGCATTCCTTTCTATGTCGTTCAAGGCGCGGCTTTTTACCAGAAGACGGAGGTTTCAGACTTAATCGCCTTTCTTGAACTTGTGATTCATCCTGACGACAGCCTGCTGCGCACGACTGTACTGACATCGTCCCTCTTTGGAGTCACGTTCAAGGATGTGCTGGCCGGCGCCACGAACGTCGCTTATGAGGAGTTAGTCCGCTACTGGGTTGAATGGCGAGATCAGGCCACGGCCGCCGAGATTCTGCAGGACGTGATTCGAAAAACAAACCACGATGTTGTTCTCATGGCGCAAAAGAAAGGCCGGCAGCGTGTGGCGAACGTGGGAAAGCTGATTGAAATCACCCGCGAACTCGCGCGCCAAGGGACGACCTCCCTGGACGAAGTGGTCAGACATCTGCGCGCGCGCGCATACGATCACGCGGTTCGTGAGCCTGAAGCACAGATTGTCGGCCAAGACGATCAGGTTGTCCGGATTCTGACTGTCCACCAGGCCAAGGGACTGGAGTTCGACATCGTTGTAATCCCCTCTCTTGCCGCAAAGACCGGGCGCGCTTCAGCTGATCGGACCTTCTGCAGCGAGCGCTGGGGTCTACTTGTGGCGCCTGCATATGGCCTTCACAGGAAGCCGCTCCCACACTCTTTAATCCTCGAAGCGAAGGAACACGATGAAGATCAGCAGTACGAGGAAGAAAAAAGGCTTCTCTATGTTGCTGTGACGCGGGCAAAAAAAATGCTCGTTCTTGGAGAAGGCTTCTCGAAGCAGGCCGGACCTTGGCTTCACTGGATGGAGCGGATGTTCGAGAGTGTTCAAGCTGGGGCTGTCGAAAAAGCACGGCAAGGAAAGTCTGTCAGCGTACGATTTCGCGGTCGCAAAGGCGCTCCGGATTTCTCAGTTCAAATGCTTTCTGCATCAAGGCTCAATCTGCCCGAGCAATTGGCGTTTGTCGCTGATGTGATTGTTGTGGGTGAGCCCGATATCCGGGTCATAAAGACGCCCCATCTCATGAAAACTCTGGAAATGACTCCTTCGGACCTGCTGTCCATTGATGGTTGCCTTCGGTATTTTCATTGGACGCGGATGCTGGGGGAGCCTGAGCCGGGACTGACGCGCGATGATTCTAAAATGCGCATCGGATCATTGGCTCACGCCATACTCGAAACGGGTCTGGCGCCGGAGATCGACGTTTTAGAGCAATCGGGTCTCAGTGACCTTGTCTCCGTGTTTAATTCCAAGGAATGGCTTGAGTTGACAACCTGCGCCGTTGAGCGGGAGATGCCGTTCATCATGCACTTGTCGGTTGATGGCAGAGACTGTTGGATCCGCGGACGGATGGACCTTGTCGTACCGGGCGGCCATCCGAGGGTTATCGACTACAAATACGCAACATGGCTGGAGGGTAGTGAGGAAAGGTATGAAGTTCAGATGACAGCGTATTGCGCTGCCCTAATGAAGGCCATGGAAACCGATCGAGCGTATGGCGAACTTTGGTATTTGAAACCCCCAATGAAAGTGATTCGACGCGAGTACAAACTGCATGACGCTGAACTCCGTTTGCAGCGCTTGATTCGTGAGTATGCGAAAGCTCTGGAATCCGATTCGTGGCCGGCGGCTGACCGCTCATACTGTGAAAAAACGCAATGCGGATTTCGGTCGAGATGCTGGCCGTCTGAAGCCTTCAAAGCCGAAGCTGTCTGATGCCTGTTTGGCTGACATCGCTGCTGTTTGCTGTTTTGGTCGCGACTATTCCGTTCACTTTGATACTCCGGATTCTGCTTCAGCTGCCAAGAGCGTCAGCTCTTTCACACCGGCGGTGGCCCCTGCCCATGATCTTCTCACTGATCGGTGCGGTCACAGCATGCATCACCGTTTTCATTCGTTTCGCCTATTACGGCCGTTCCACCGAGCCATTGGCTGGTTTGATGCAATTTGTCATCGCATCGCTGGTGTACGCATTTTCACTTGCGTTGGTGCTAAGGCAGTTCTCGGGCGTCTATCCGGAGTACATTGTCACTGCGGGAAGAATGGGGCTTTCGCTGCGGAAGACAGCTTATCGCAACATCGTCGATGTGGAAGAACGTGCTGGAGACAGAGGAGAAGTCCATTTGATCGTTACGACCAGTCATGGCCGTAAGTTGTGGCTGCCGCTGCCGGCCAGGGACGTGGGAATCTTTTACGAGCTCCTGAAGCGTGAGCCATGAACTTGATATGATGAAAAGGCATGGAGCACGTAATAACGCAATATCGTCTGGAGGCCGGCGCGCTGGAAGTACAGTACATCGAAGAGTGTTTTCCAGAGTTCAGCGAGAAGAAGACTGCGGACGAAATAATACGCCGCTTGCAAGGCCGTGAGCACCTCATTCTATTGTCGATGGCGCGCGCCCCTGATGATCCTAAATCTCTCATTCCTGTCGCTTACAAGATTGGCCACGAACTGAGATTGCATGAGACGAGCATTCAACTCACAGAGCTTGCAGGCGAACTGAAGGACGTTGTCGAATTCGACAATCGGAAAATCTTTTACAGCTGGATCGGCGGTACGCGCCAGGATTGGCGAGGTCAAGGGCGCTATAGGGCGTTAACGGAGCAGCAGGAGCAGTGGGCGCATGAACACGGATATCATGAGCTGGTTGTGAAGACGAAGAATAAATTCTACGCGATGCGAGGAACTCTCGATCATCTCAATTTTGACGTCATCAAGTTCCAGAGGCACCTTCATGACAATCGTGAATCCAAGGTCTATATGAGCAAGAAGATCGGAGCCGAAGTTCTGCGACAACATCAGACGGTGCGCTCAGTTACTGAAGCCGCTTGAAAGTTAGTCTGATGCCAGCCCGCTAGGGTCTTTTTCAGCGAAGATGAAGTCTTTTACGGGGCGCCCCTCAATGAGGTGTTCCTGGATGATGCGTTCAAGAACGTCCGGTGTCGCGGAGTGATACCAAACCCCCTCTGGATAGACGACTACGACGGGGCCGCGCTCACAAATACGCAGACAATTTGCTTTTGTTCGGTAAATGATGTTGTCTCCACGCGTCAGTCCGAGCTGCTCCAGGCGCTTCTTCAGATAGTTCCAAGACAGCAGGCCTTCTTCTTTAGATGCACAAACGGGCGTGGTTTGATCAGCGCACAAAAAGATATGCCGTTTGATTTTGTGAATTCCAAGTTTTTCGACAATGTTTGGAAGCGGGTCGGCGGGGTCAGGAAGCATCGTCATGCGCTACTATCATAGCGTGATTTATCACGCTGCGGTGGGCGTAGTGGCCACGATGCATTGCGCCGCAATAATTTTCATCATAACGGGTCCCGCCCTTATTCGCCGGAAGCGATTTTTGTTCGTTCACGCCGTGCTCGCCAGTTGGGCTGTCTTGTCCTGGTCGA
Source organism: uncultured Solibacteraceae bacterium (assembly GCA_964541075.1). Taxonomy (GTDB): domain Bacteria; phylum Acidobacteriota; class Terriglobia; order 20CM-2-55-15; family 20CM-2-55-15; genus CAZIPZ01. The sequence goes on from CAZIPZ010000029.1 coordinate 15,956, forward strand.
TGGGCTGGATTTGTCCGTTAACCTCGATCGAGAAGGAACTGAGGGTGATGGCGGGAGCCCCGGTGTACGCAGAAGGTTTTGTGGAGCATTACATTGCTGGAGCACAGATAAATCCAACTGGCCAAAAGTTGATCGGTTGTCTGGTGCTCGTGGTCAACGCCGCACTGTACGCCCGTCGTTGGCGCCTCCGGACGGCTATTTCTGTTTCGTCTGGTCGGCTACCGCCTGAGCGGCTTCTTCGACGGCCCGTGGGTCTCCAAGATAGAAGCTGTCCACCGGCTTGAGTTTGTCATTCAATTGGTAGACGAGCGGGATGCCGGTCGGAATATTCACGTCGATAATGGCTTGATCCGAAATGTCTTCGAGATACTTCACGAGGGCGCGAATGCTGTTTCCATGTGAGACGATCAATGCGCGCTGCCCGGAGAGGAGTGCGGGCGCAATCATCTCGGTCCAGTAAGGTAGAACGCGTTCGACCGTGTCTTTGAGGCATTCTGACAAGGGAATTTCCTCAGGCTTCAGTGCGGCGTAGCGGGGATCATTATGGGGTGAGCGCTCATCGTCTGGGGAAAGGGCCGGAGGGCGTATCTCGTAGCTCCTCCTCCACATCTTCACCTGGTGCAAACCATGCTTCTGCGCCACATCGACCTTGTTGAGTCCTTGGAGTGCGCCGTAATGCCGCTCATTAAGGCGCCACGTCTTATGCACGGGAATCCAAGTCAAATCCATTTCCGCCAACACAAGCCATAATGTCCGAATCGCTCGTTTTAAGTACGAGGCAAAAGCAACGTCGAATGTGAAGCCCTCGCTCAGCATCAAGCGGCCAGCGGCCTTCGCCTCTTCGACTCCTTTCGGACTGAGGTCGATATCGGTCCACCCGGTGAACCGGTTTTCCATGTTCCAAATGCTCTGGCCGTGACGTAGCAGGACGAGTGTTTTCACTTGTTGTTTCTCCCCATTCGCGCCGCGGGAAAGGCGCAAAAGGGTGAGTTAAAGACCGCGCGACCCCTCAGGGTAAACGTTCAAGTGCTGGAGTTCAATCAGGAGTTCAAATTTTTCGGAGTTTGACGCCTGTGACCGAGTGATCGGAGGCCTTTTCAAGTATCAAATGAGCCCTTTCGCGAGTGGGCAGAATATTTTCGCGAAGGTTCAGGCCGTTGATGTCGTGCCATATCTGAAGTGCAGTTTCAGTCGCATCTTCCGCGGAAAGCTTGGAATAACGATGGAAATACGCACGTGAATCCTGGAAAACTGTGCGACGGAGCGTGTGAAAGCGCTCGACATACCAACCGCGGACGTCCTCCTCATGAGCGTCCACATAGATGGAAAAATCAAAAAAATCCGAGACGAACGTTCGAGGCGGTCCCGTCTTGCGTCCGTCGCCCGTTTGTAGGACATTCAATCCCTCTACGATCACAATATCGGGACTCTGCACAATCTGACGCTCCACTTCAACGATGTCATAAGCCTGATGGGAATACACCGGAGCGTCGATCGGAGTTTCGCCCGCCTTCAGGTCAGCCATGAACCTTAAGAGCTTCCGAATGTCGTAACTTTCCGGAAACCCCTTGCGGCGCATGAGCCCTCTTTCTTCAAGGATACGGTTCGGAAATAAAAAACCATCCGTCGTAATCAAGTCCACTTTGGGATGATTGGGCCATCTCGAGAGAAGGGCCTGAACGATGCGCGCCGTCGTGCTTTTGCCGACTGCCACGCTCCCAGCAATGCCAACGACGTAGGGTATGTGGGATGCGAGCTTGCCCAGAAACGTGTCCGTGGTTTGCCTTAAGCTTTGAGTGGCGGCGACATACAGGTTTAGAAGGCGCGAAAGCGGCAGATAGATCTGCGCCACTTCGTCTAGAGATACGCGTTCATTGATGCCGCGCAGTTCCTCAAGGTCCTTTTCGTTCAAGGTCATCGGAGTCGCGGCCCGCAGTTCGCCCCATTGGGTTCCGCTGAACTCGATATATCTTGTAAGATCCCGGGTCATCCTGCTTGAGGGTCGCGGTTGCCGAGCATTTCTAGGGACCGCCTTTCCTAGTTTCAGTGTAAGGGCAGGAGGCCGCATAGGGAAGGTTTCTAATTTTTAGTAACCGCTCTACAGCCTGGATTAAAGTAAGCATCTATGCACGCTGCACGGTTTCAACGCATTGCCAAGGCCCTGGCCGATCCTCGTCGTTTCGAGATCTTCGAAGAGATGGCGTCCGCGGACGACGAAATGTCATGTGGCTGCATTGTCGACAAGTTTCCTGTGACACAGGCTACCGTTTCGCACCACTTGAAGGAACTGGCTGACGCCGGTCTGATTGAGATGCGCCCTGAGGGACAATTCCGCTATTGCCGCGCCCGATTGGACGTCCTAATGGATTACATTCATGAATTGGAGCGCCGGGCAGGTCTCAGGAGAAAAACGAAAACGAACTCGAGGAAGCGCGAAGTGAAGGCTGTTTGACTCGGATATAGATATCGATGTATATCTATATATATAATTACCGGACAAGGAGCTTATCATGAGCCAAAATGTACATGACCTTACGGAGGCCGCCCTCGACGACGAAATTTTGCAGTCCAGCCAGCCTTTGCTTGTGGATTTCTGGGCGCCCTGGTGCGCTCCGTGCCGCGCCATGACCCCGGCGGTGGAAGCTGTTGCTCAGCAGTATGCCGGCAAGGCGAAGGTCTTTAAGCTGAACGTGGACGATAATCCGTCGGCGTCTCCGCGCTTCAACATCAAGGGAATTCCAACCCTCATCTTGTTCAAGGATGGCAAGGAGGCCAATCGTCTTGTGGGTCTCGCATCCAAAGAACAGATTGAGGCTTTCATCACGGCTGCAGGAAACTGATCAGCGATTGAAAAGTCGGCGGCGGGTCCTGTCGTCCGCGTCGTTATTCGAAGTTCAACGCTCCTAAAGACCTGTTCTGTCCGAGGTTGGCGATAAAAATCGCGACATGGAGCCTTTACGCTTCGTTCATGCCGCAGACCTGCACCTGGACAGCCCATTTCGTGGTATGTCGCACGAGTCGCCAACGCTCGGGGCGCTTGAGCGCATCGTAGACCACACGATTGAATCCAATTCGGATTTTCTCATCATCGCGGGCGACATCTATGATTCCAAAGACCGGAGCCTGCGGGCGCTCGTGTCTTTTAGAAATCAGATGGAGCGCCTTGCCGAGATCAACATCCCCGCCTATATCGTCCACGGCAATCATGACCCCCTGAATGGTTGGGGAAGCGGTTTCAAGCTGCCTTCGAGTGTGACCACGTTTAGCGGTCGCATGGATACCGAGCCTTTCATCCGCCGCGGCCGCGAGGTGGCGCGCATTTCCGGAGTCAGCTACACGCGGGAGCGAGTGACAGATAACTTGGCATCCTCGTTCAAGCCCACCAGCGGCTCCCCCTACTCCATCGCCATACTGCATGCCAACATCGGTCGACAGGCGGGCCACGCGGACTATGCTCCTGCTGTAATCGATGATTTGCTTTACGCCGGCTTCGACTACTGGGCGCTAGGACACGTTCACAACCGCTCCGTGCTCGCCAGCGAGCCGGCGATGGTCGTTTACCCGGGAAATCCGCAAGGGCGCAATCCTCGTGAGACGGGTCCAAAGGGCTGTTATCAGGTTGACGTGGATCCAAATGGCCGCGCCCATCTTCGATTTGTCGAAACGAATGTCGCCCGATGGGACCATATCGAGGTGTCGATTAGGGGACTGGCAACAATAGACCAGCTTCTGGACGACCTTACGCAGAAAGCGCACACCTTGGCCAAAGCTTTCGCAGGTCCTACGGTTGTCCGCTGGACACTACGCGGAAATGGGCCACTGCATCGGGATCTTCAGCGTGAGGGGATGGCCGAGGAAATCTGTGAAGAACTGCAGTCGATCGTCGCCGCAGAGTCTGTGCGCATCGCAACCGGACCGGAACTGGATCTGGAATCGCTGGCGCGTACGGAATCACTGGTTAGTGATTTCGTCAGGCTGTCTCAGAGTGCGTTAAACGATCCGGAACTCCGGCGGAAACTGCTGGATGCTCTCACCCCGCTCTTCCGCAGAAAAGAAATAGGACCGATTGACGATCGAAGGCTTTGTGAATGGATCGAGCAGGCTGGTGCAATAGGCGTGGATCTCCTTTTGGACAACTAGTCGTTTCATGAAGATCGACGGCATCCACATCGATGGATTCGGAGTCTGGCACGACAAGAACTGGGGGCCGCTCGATCCAGGTCTGAACGTGTTCCACGGTCCGAATGAGACTGGCAAGAGCACTCTGATGGCTTTTATCCGCTCGGTGTTGTTCGGATTCGAGCGTCGAGGCGCTCCGCAGCGATACGAGCCTGTGAATGGTGGGTCACACGGTGGATGGCTCGATCTTCTGGTTGGAGACACCCACATTCGAGTTCACCGGAAGCCGGGGCGACACGTGCGCGGGACCGTGACCGTGTATACAGGCGATGCTTCCAGCGACGAAGCGGCGCTCGAGCGGCTGCTGGAAGGAACCACGCGCACTCTGTATCACAACGTGTTCGCGTTTGGACTCGAAGAACTCGAACATTTTCATACGCTACAGGAATCTGAAATATCGAGCCATCTATCCGGCGCTGCTCTTGGAATCGGTGCGTCGCGGTGGACCAGCGTTCAGAAAGATCTCGAAGCGCGCCAGTCCGCCATTTTTCTTCCAAGAGGGCACAACAGCTCCATCAACGTCGCTTTCAAGGAACTCGAAGCTGTCCGCGACGACCTCAATCGAACGGAGCATCAACCGCAAGACTATCTCTCCGCTCACGAAGCCCGGGCGCGCTTAGCGGGGGAACTGGCAAGGCTTGAGGATCAAGTTGCAGAAGTGACCCGCAAGATCGACGTATACGCCGCCCGCATCAAATCGCGTCCTTTGTTGGAAAAACGAACGAGACTCGAAGCGCGCCTTCGTGAATTGCCTGCTGTACATCACTTTCCGGAAGGAGGTGTTGAGCGCCTTAAGATTTTGTCGCAACAGGGCGATGCCTTCAATGCCGAGCGCGCAAGGATCGAAAACGACATGGAGGTTCAGCGTCTTCGGCGCATCGCGGTTCGGTCCGCGTTCGATTCGAACGAATTTGCTCGCCGGTCACAGATTCTGGAAATCCTAAAAAATCTTTCACCTCGGATGGAGGCGGCGCGTTCAATCCGGGCAGCTCACTCCGAGCGCTGCGATGCAATCGCCCAGGAAAAGAAAACGCTCGTTGCTTCGTTGGAAAGCATGATGCCGCCTTCGATGTTCGCGTTCTCTTTGTTTGTCGTCCTTTTGTGGGCGGGAGTGATCGGTCTGGCAATGACCGGGCATGATTATTTAGGCGTGGTCCTCGGCGTCGTTTCGCTTGCGCCGCTTTTCTGGCGCCGCCAGCGGCTGACCCAAACTGCAGCTTTCGAAGTCAAAATCGTCGAGTGCTGTATTCGCCAGGATGCGTGTATAGCCGATCTGCGGATGACAGAAAACGAAATATTGCAGATGGAAGCCGAAGTACGAAAGCTCATCGGGCAAAGTGAAGTGTCGGTCGGCGAAATCAAAGCCCGAACCGAAGAACTGGAGCATTTGGGCCGATTGAACGATGAGATCCGAAGTCTTGATGAAGCGTTTACACGAACGGAGGCTGAGCTGGCCAGCAATGCTCGTCAAATCGACAATGCAGCACAGGCCGTTACTGATCTCCTGAAGGAAGCTTCGGTGTCAACCCAAGCCGAATTTCTCGAGAAAGCTGAAGCTTTCAAACAACGACGGCAACTGCTTCTCGATCTTGAGAAGATTCCGGTGGAAACTGCTGAGCCTGGTTTCCTTTTTGACATGTTGCCTGATGAAGCGGCGTTCGAAGCGGCCCAGCGCGAGTTGAATTCGCTTGAGCAACGGTTGATCGACGCGCGCCACGAAACAGGGCGTGTGGAGGAGCGGATCTCGATGATGGAGAAAAGCGAGGAACGATCGAGGGCGCTTTCCCGTCAAGAAACTATTCTGGCGCGAATCGATGAAGCAGCCGAGCAATGGGCCATCCTCACTCTGTGCAGGGCGTTGCTGGACGAAACGCGGAAGGTCTACGAGACCGAGCGCCAGCCTGAAGTATTGCGCCACGCCTCGATGTTCTTCACGCTGATGACGGATGGCCGGTATGTCCGCATAATTACTCCACTAGACGGGGGAACACTGGAAGTGGAGCGCGCCGATGGGGTTCGATTGTCGCCGCAAACCTTAAGCAGGGGCGCCGCTGAGCAGTTATATCTCGCGATGCGCTTAGCGCTGATCCGGGAGTACGCCAATCATGTGGATCCGCTTCCCGTGATATTGGATGACATTTTCGTAAACTTCGATCCCGACCGCAGTCGAACTTCTATCAGAGCAGTGTGCGAATTGTGCTCCACCCACCAGGTGCTACTCTTCACGTGCCATCCTCATCTTGTTGAGGAAGTGCGAAGAATTGCGCCGTCCGCCAATGTGATTTCGCTCGCGTAAATTACCTTCGGGCTGCACCGCGCAGGATTTCAGCCTCCTAAAGCCTTTATCACAGACGGCCCCAGGCGGATAGCTGACTCAGAGCCGTGGAACAGCTACAATGCCTTAACGACCATGGACATTCGCAACGTTCAGAACCTCATAAGATTTTCCGATGAGAAGATGCAAAAGTGTTTGCTCTTCGAGTCGGACAAGTACTTCTGCGATTTATATTGTTTGAGATCCGGTCAGGACCAGCGAATCCACAGCCATTCGGAGTCGGATAAGATTTATTTCGTTCTTCGGGGAAAAGGCATTTTTCACATTGCAGGTGAACAACGAGAATTGGGTCCAGGCGAGGCCGTCTTGGCGCGGCCGGGTGAAGCGCATGGAGTGCGGAATGATGCACCTGAGGATTTGGTGCTACTCGTTTTTATGACACCCCGTCCATAATGGGCAGCGGACCTTGGAGGAACAATGGGGCGCAACGCTCAACTAATTCGGCAGTGGGCCATCCTCAAGCAGATTGAAACGAATCGCTGGACCACCATCACCGACATATCGGACCAACATTCGGTATCCACAAAGACCATTCGTCGAGACCTTGCCGCCCTTATGGAAGCCGGTTTCCCCCTTTATGACGAACGATATGATGGAAAGGTTTATTGGCGGCTTGACGAGCAGTATAAGGGACTTCCGCTGGCAAGCCTCTCGCTATCGGAAATAGCTGCGCTCTATTTCAGCAAGAAACTGGTTGTCAACCTGGCCTCACCGCCGTTTTCCAGCGATATAGAATCGGCTTTCAAGAAGATTCAGAGTGCGTTGCCCGAAAAGAACATCGAGTTTCTCGACAGCCTGGATTCAATGATCTCTGTTCGGCCTGACGCCCCCAAGGATTTGGACCAGCACAAACAGACTATTCGTGTGTTGATGGATGCGATTGGGGAAGAAGTGCGCGTCAAAATGGATTATTACTCGGTCCACAGCCAGAAGAAGAAGGCGTACACCATTCATCCGTACCGATTGATGTACTTTCGCGGCGGGTTGTATCTATTTGCTTACGTCGAGCAATATCAGCAAATACGAACTTTTGCGATCGAACGCATTGAAAGCATCGAAAAGCTTCGAGATGCGTTCACGAAGCCGCCGGATTTTTCAGTCGAGACTTATCTTGAGTCTGCATTTGGCCTGGTGAAAGAGGACCCGTTTGATGTGGAACTGATCTTCAGCGCGGATGTCGCCGAATATGTTCGCTCGCGGGTGTGGCATCCCACTCAGCAAGTTCGGGAGATTGGTGACGGCAGAATTCGTATGAAGATGCATGTTGGGGGCGAGTTTGAACTGGGCGCGTGGATCTTGAGTTTTGGGCCCTCCGCCTTAGTTGTTTCTCCAGAACGGCTCCGACGCAGAGTTGAGTCGGAACTTTCCCGAGCTCTCGACAACTATCGTGTTGAAGTGACGGTTGCTCCTCCGAAAAAGCCCAAGAAAATCGAATCCAGGAAAGCTGCTGCAGCCGGCGTTCGTCGCGGCTAGCGTCCCCTTTTTTCCTCCAGGACCCTTTCGATTCCTGCGCAGCCGCTGACGTGATAGCCTGAATCTGAAGCCTAACTGTATATATGTCTCTTCTTAAAGCGCTTCGTGATTCAAAACAGCTGTTGCTGAACGTTGAAATGTGCCCACCGCGCATGGATTTGCCCATCGAGCAAAGCGTGGAGGCATGGATCGACAGCAATCAACTAATGCGTAAGGTAGTATCGCTGGGCAGGTATGTCTTCATGACGGATGGCGCCATTGGGCGTCGTGAGGAACCGAATCTCCGGCACGTTACGATCAATCTTGGAACAGAGGCAGATCGCGCCCGGATCATTCCGATTCTCACTACAAAACATACGTTGGAATATTGCATCGAATTCGCCCAGCGCGCCTATGCGCTGGGATTCACCTCGCTTGTGGTCCTGGGTGGCGACAAGGGGGACAACGAACCGCGTTGCGTTGAGCATGCCTACGAATTGCGCCGATTGATTCGCCGATCCGTTCCAGGGATGACGCTAGGTGGTTGGGCAAGTCCGCATGGCGGCCGAAAGCAAATTGAATATATTCTGGATTCGGATTATTCCGCCGATTTCTATCTAGCTCAGATCGTTTCTCACTTTCAGTCGCGTGTGGTTGACGAGTTTTTGAACGAGGCGGAGCGGCGCGGCGTCAAGATCCCTGGCATCTTTGGAGTGTTTTACTACCGCAGCATGAATGCCAGGACCCTAGGAATGTTGTCTAAATTTTTTCCGGTTCCCCTCGAAGAACTCAAGGGCGCGTTCGCAGCGGGTCAAACTCCGGAGGAGATCTGCGCTCTCAGTGTGCATTCTTTAGTCGCCTGCGGCGTGAGGAACGTTTATATCAGCAACCTGCCGCTTGCAACCGCACCCGCGACCCTGGGGCGAATAGAGAGACGGCTTGATGAGATGCTTGTTGTAGGAGGAAGTGGGGAATCGGCGACGCGAACTTCGTAGAAATTGCGTTTCTGGAGTCCGTTTTCCAATGTGGCGCGAAAACATTCTTGAGGTCATCGGAAATACTCCGCTGGTTCGATTGAACCGCGTCGCGCATGGCGTACGTGCGACGATCCTGGCGAAATTGGAATACCTAAATCCCGGCGGCAGCGTGAAGGACCGCATCGGCACCTATATGCTTGAGGCGGCTGAGAAGGCGGGGAAGATCAAACCAGGCGGAACTGTCATCGAGGGCACGTCAGGTAATACCGGCATGGGCCTGGCTCTTGCAGCGCGGCTGAAGGGCTACGAATGCATTTTTACAATGCCAGACAAGATGAGCCAGGAGAAGATTGACGCCTTACGCGCGCTAGGCGCCGAGGTGATCGTTACGCCAACTCAGGTCGATCACGACGATCCGCGCAGCTACCACTCCGTGGCTCTGCGTCTGAGTCGCGAAATTCCGAACAGTATTTTCCCCAACCAGTACGAAAATCCCGCCAACGTTCAGGCTCATTATGAGACCACTGGACCGGAAATCTGGGAACAGACTGAGGGAAAGGTGACGCATGTTGTGATCGGTGTGGGCACCGGAGGAACAATTACAGGCGTTGCGCGCTACTTGAAGGAAAAGAATGCCAAGGTGCGAATCATTGGTGCGGATCCTGAGGGTTCGATATTCGCTGAAATG
>CAZIPZ010000030.1:0-25435 GCA_964541075.1 uncultured Solibacteraceae bacterium
TGGTCCGAGGCGCCGTTTACCGAAAAACTCCAAAGGACCCGCTCGTTATTCCTTCAGGAGCTGTGGTTGTTCCAGGCTCCCGGCCCGCCCCTGGCGAGTTCGCAGGCAAGCATCATCTTTCTTTATACGCTCCCGTGATCGTCAAGTACCGAGATCAAAAGACCGATGCCTCCACGATGCTGGAGGAGGCGCTTCGGTAGGCCCTGGGGCAAAACGGACAAACGCAAAATCTCAGTCCAGCTCTGATCTATCCGCGCAGTGGATTCAGTTCAACACGCGCTGCCAGACCGACCGGCTGAAGCGTAGAGCCTTTGCTGCGGCACGGCCGGCTCGGCAGCGCCATCGTGCGTGGTGTTCAAAACCTTTGTGGTATGGCGAGAGGAGAACAAAATGCCAGACGTGGCGCCGTTTTTGACCTATGAGGACGGCATTGCCGCCCTAGAATGGCTGGCAGAAGTGTTTGGATTCACGGAGACAGCTCGCTTCACGTCTTCCGATGGGAGGCTTTCTCACGGAGAAATGTCGATTGGGGATGGATTAATCATGTTGGCGAGTCCGTCGCCGGACTATGAATGCCCCAAGAGACATCGCGGCAACTGCCAGATTGCTGCCTCATGGTCCGCCCTGCCATGGATCATCGATGGGATTCTCGTCTATGTTGAGGACGTCGATGAGCACTATGCGCGGGCTAAGGCCGCCGGCGCCGCAATCTTGTCTGAACCGGAGGATGGCCCGCCGGCGCGACGATATCGAGTGGAGGATCTCGAAGGACATCGATGGATGTTCATGGCACGAAACTAGCCGAGACGCTATTCACAAGTCGGAAACAAAACCCATTGCACCGAAAGCGGGGATTCGGGCGCTGAAAACACCACAACGCGGAAGCGCCGTGTCGACTGATTCAGCACACAAGGGTTACATTCGTTTCTCTTTCCGTCGGAGCAGCGATTTGGCATACCGCAACAGACTCAAAGTCTGCCGGTAGAGTCGGGGTCTCCCCGTTAGCCCCGTCCCCTTTTTCTTGTAGTGGAAGACGCCTGCCTCTTTCTCATCAGAAGCTACCATTCATTCCATCGGCCGGTGCGTAAACCTAGTGGAACGCTTCGTGGACTGTGGAAGGAGCGTTGCTTTGTAAAAGAATATGATTCGGCGCCTGGTTTTCTCGCTCGCGTTGAAGTCGCTTCTGCTCTCGATTGTGATAGCGGCGTTGGCCAGTCTCTTCATCACTCCGATCCAATTGGTCCAAGGTGAGCAGAGCATGTCGGAGACTCTTCGGGACGCCACGCCAGGCATCACGTGGACCGGCAGCCCGAAATCAACCGACAAGAACCTCGATTCTCCATCCTGTCAACAGGGCCACAGCTGCGATGTTTTTACGCTCAGCATCGACCTGTCCGAGTTGTATCGAGAGCAAAATCCTTCGTTTGCGGTGGCGATCGATGTGGAGTGGGATGAGCCGGGCGATGACTTTGACCTGGTGATCAGCAAAGAGGGTCGGATTATAGAAGACTCTCGGCAGGCGCAAACCGACATGGAGGAAGTCCGTCTGGATCAGCCGCTAAATGGGGTTTATCAGGTGCACGTACAGGCAGTCTTCACTCCTTCCGGAAGCGCATACCGGGGGCGTGTCCGCTCCATTCCCGTATCTCAGAAGACCCGGTTCCGCGTGGCTCGATATCTTGAAGATTCGGACGGTCGAACTGGCCCCGGCTTGTTTCAGTTTGCTCCTGATGTCTCAATTGGCCGGCCCCACGAACCCGGTATACGCACGGATATCAAGATTGATTCATTCGGGCGTGCGTATATCGCTCAAAATGGATCCACCCTTGCCCTTGGCGGCTTGCATCCCGGCGGCGTATACGTGAGCGAACCTTCTCAATGGATTGCCGCGGCCGGAAGGTCCAATCTTTATCTCATGTCGCCTGAGCAAACACGTTTGGCAATTTTGCTGTCGACAGACGGAGGCCGAACCTTGGAACGCGAGGTCATCGTTGCACAGCGATCTGTTGCGGTGGAGCGCGGAGAAGGGAATCTCATCACTGACTTCAATGGGGTTCTTTTCAGCGTCTACACCGGCGCGTCGCGAAACGAACTGTATGTGGTTCGGTGCGATGCGCCATGCCGCCGATCTGTAACGCGACGGATATTCATCGGCGACCATGACGTCACCGTCGACCACCCATATCCGGTTATAGCTTCGGACCGTGCGGGAGGTCTGCACATCGTTTTTAGCGATGGACGGCGCGTTCTTCTTATGTCATCCGCGGATGGCGGCGCAACATGGAAGGATCCTGTTCCCGTGAACGACCCTTCGAATCCGCAGACATCGCAGTCGTCTTCTCCTTGGGTTTTAGCCGGAGATTCAGGACGAGTGGGCGTTGTCTGGCGCGTCGCCGGCGGCGCGTCGTATTATGCATTCACATCGGATGCTTTTTCGCCGTTTCCCACATTTAGCTATGTGTTGCTTGGGAATGAATCTGAGGGGTCTCTCCCATCTGCCGCCGTCGATCCATTTGGAAACGCGAACATTGTGTACGGGTCAACGATGCTTGCCAGTCAGATAGCGGGCGCAAGGCTTTTCTTCGATCCTTTGTTAAACGCTGTCGGGAGTCTGAAAACAGAAAACGGCGCAATACATGTCAGTTTCAGCGTGAAGCAGGATTCAAGTGGAAGTCTCAGTTATTTGGATGAACAGCGAGGATTATGGTTGAAATCTGCACGGTTCACCTCATCGCCAACCGATGACAAACGGATGAGGCTGAGCGGATCAGCACAACTGCCTGATGGCGCCTCTGTTACATTCATCGCAATGACCGGCGATCCACGGAGCGGGAACAAAGATTTTTCGATCTCCGTGAGCAATGGCTACTTTGCAGAGGGCGTTCTCGAAAGTCTCGCGCCAATCAAAGTGCAAACGGTGAGCCGGGAACGGCGTCCCTTGGCGCCACGAACGATTACATTCGACCTGCACCAAACGCCGTAACGGGCCGAAAACCGTTATCCGTCCCCAGCCTTCTCAATTGTTCGGCGTCATAACCGCGTTCTTTGGTCAGCCTGCCATGTCACAGCCCTCAGGATGATGTGTTAAGCGCGCTGGTCTTCGAAGTCTGGTAAAGCAGGAACATGACCACTCCGAGAAGCGCAACTCCAGGGATATTGCCTTCATGAACGCCCCAAAACGCGAGGATGTCGGGACGTCCGGACAGGACGATCGGTATGGCCATACCTATTCCGACGAGCGCTTCGCCGGTGATTAAGCCGGCTGCGAACAGGACGCCGTTGCGTTCACCAGCGGAGGCGGATTGGGGCGTTCTGTGCGTTCGAGCGGCGGCCCATGCTACAAGTCCGCCCAGGAAAATTGCGACGGATAGTTGCATCGGCAGGTAAATACCGATCGCGACAGCAAGAACCGGCATGCGGAATTTCGCATTGCGGCGCTCCAGGTGACGATCGATGCCGATGATGACAGCGGCCAGGAACATTCCGATGACTACCATGTTCACCGGCAGACCTCCCTGAAAAACACCTTTCGCCACCGCTGCCATGAGTGTCGCTTGAGGCGCTGCCAGCGGTCTGGGATGTTCGGCGGTCGGAACACCTATGCCATATGCATGCAACAGGAGCGTGAGCGTCGGCGCCATTACAAGCGCTGCCACAATGATGCCCACGGTGTTCATAAGCTGCTGTTTGTACGGTGTAGCGCCTATTAAGCGTCCCGCCTTCATGTCCTGGAGATTGTCGCCCGCGATGGCAGCCGCGCAACAAACAACGGCGCCGATAAGAATCGCGGAGGCGGGTCCCGCGGGATTATCGGAACCGAGCACGACCAGAAGCAGCAGAGAAGAACTGAGGATTGTCGCGATCGTGACGCCGGAAATAGGACTGTTTGACGATCCCACTACTCCAGCCATGTAGGCTGCGACGGCGGAAAACAGGAAGGACGCCAGGAGCATCAGAATGGAGATGATCAGGGAAACGCCGGGCATGCCAATGATGTATTCGCACACTGCGTATAAAGGAACGATGGAAACAATCAGCGCCACTCCAAGCCAAGGCATCGGTATGTCCTGATCGGTGCGGGCGATCTTGATTCCCTGACGCGCCTGTCGATATGAGTGGATTCCGGATCGAATTCCAGCAACGAGATTGTGGCGCAGCCGGACCAACGCCCACAGGCCTCCAACGACCATTCCGCCCACACCGATATAACGTGTTTGTGTGGACCACAACTGCGCGGCGGCTTCTACAGCCGACACTCCTTCGGGCGCTCCACGCAGAAGAGCCAGCAATGGAATTGCAACCTGCCAATTGAGCGCGCCTCCGATAAAAATGAGAATGGCGATGTTCACACCAACGATATAGCCCACGCCAATGAGGGCCGGAGAAAGATTCGTCCCGACGTATCCAATCGAGCCGCCAACGAAGGCGGCTTTTTCCACCACGCCGCTCCATAACCTGAATCCGGTTTCGCCCAGTTTGAAAACCGCTCCTATGACGGCCGCGACGCCCAGTCGGCGAACTCCGGAGCCTCCCTGATCTCCAACTTTCAAAACCTCGGCAGTGGCCAGTCCTTCTGGAAATTGAAGGGGATTTTCGACGATCATTGCCCGTCGCAATGGAATGGTGAATAACATCCCGAGGATGCCGCCAAGCGCTGCGATCAAAGTTGTTTCCCAATACTTGAATTCGTTCCATGCCCCGAGGATCAACAAAGCAGGAATGGTGAAGATCACTCCTCCCGCAACGCTCTCGCCTGCAGAAGCCGCGGTCTGGACAATATTGTTTTCAAGAATATTGGACTTTCGAAAGAATCGAAAAACCGCCATCGACAAAACCGCCGACGGAATAGAGGCGGACACCGTCATGCCTGCGAAAAGACCCAGGTAGGCGTTGGCCGCGCCCAGGATCACCGAAAGGACGATGCTCAGAACGACAACTTTAAGCGTAACCTCGGGAAGGTCGGCGGAAGCCGGGATATACGGCGTTTCTTCAAGCCGCTTTTCAGGAGACGCCATGGTTGTGCTATTCCTCTTCCTTTTCCTTGAATGAAGAATCTTTTTCTGTCTTCGGAGGCACGGGCGTGGCGAGCACTTTGTCGACGCGCTTTTCATCCATGTCCACGACCTCGAATCGATATCCATCGATTTCAAACATGTCGCCAGTTACGGGCACACGTCCAACTTGAAGCATCACCAGACCACCGAGAGTCTGATAGCGCTTGGTTTCTTCCTCCGGCAGCTGCGAAATCCCCAGAGCTTCCTTCAGTTCGTCAAGAAGCAGTTTGCCGTCAAGCAGCAGCGATCCATCAGGGCGTCGCACGATCTGCTTTTCTTCCGGCATATCGACGGAGGCGACATCACCAACGATGTCTTCCAAGACATCATTAAGCGTCACAAGGCCCTCCACCCCACCGTATTCGTCGACGACGAGAGCGATGTGAGTGCGGGACTTCTTGAACATCTCGAGAAGCTCCAGAGCGGAGAGAGCCTCCGGGACGAACAGCGGGGGCCTGAAATTGTCTTTGAGATTAATCTCTTGCCCCGCAAGGCACCGCGTTAGCAGATCCTTGGCTTGAACGATGCCCAACACATTGTCCAGCGACCCCTGCGCTACCGGGAAACGCGAATAAAGGGAAGACGCCATTTTTCGCTGGTTTATCGAAAATGGCTCGTCGATGTCCAGCCACACTACGTCGCGTCTCGGTTTCATCAAGGCGCTGACCGCGCGATCACTTAATTTGAAGATGTTGTCGACGATTTTGTGCTCGGCTTCTTCAAAAACTCCTGCCTCGGCGCCTTGCTCCATCATGACTCTAATTTCCTCCTGAGTAACCGGAGGTTCGCCGGATGGTCTGGCCCCGAGGGTTTTCAAAACGAGACGCGTTGACGCCCCTAGAAATCGGACCGCAGGACCGCCTATACGGGACAGCCAGTGCATCGGCCGGGCGAATCTTGAAGCAATCTTTTCCGGATTGTGCAGCGCAAGGCGTTTCGGCACGAGTTCGCCGAGTATGAGGGAGAGATACGTAATCATCACCACGACGGCGGCAAACGCGATCGTTTCACTGTAGGGCGCGAGGTATTCCACGCGTTCCAGCGCCGGCGTCAGCCGATTGGTAAGCGTACGTTCGCCGTACGCACCGGCAAGGATTCCGATGAGGGTTATACCGATCTGGGTCGTCGAGAGGAGGAGATCCGGATTCGACGAAAGATCGAGAGCAGACTGCGCTCCAACGCTTCCCTCATTCGCGAGTTGCTGAAGCCTCGATTTGCGTGCAGATACGACTGCCATCTCGGTCATCGCGAACAAAGCATTCAAAACGATCAAGAGAAGAATCACCAGAAAGGGGATCATGTGACTAAAATACAGTGAGCCCTCTCGATGAAGAAACTGATTCTTTGGCTGTTGATGGCGTCCTTTTCAGTCTGCATCGTCACTTGCGCGCGAAATCCGGCAACGGGACGGCGTGAAATCGTCTTGGTTTCTGAAAGTGAAGAAATGGCGATGGGACAGGCGACCGACTCTCAAACGAGAGATGATTACGGTGTTGTCGATGATGCACGACTGCAGTCCTATGTCCAAGGCCTTGGACGAAAATTGGCGTCGGTTTCCCACCGTCCGAACCTCGACTGGCATTTCACTGTGGTTGATTCGCCGGTTATCAATGCGTTTGCCCTTCCCGGCGGATACATCTATCTGACTCGGGGCATTCTCGCCTACCTCGCTAACGAAGCAGAACTGGCCGGCGTGCTTGGACATGAAATCGCACACGTCACGGCGCGGCATTCCGTGCAACAGATCACGCGTGAGGAACTAGCGCAGATTGGACTTGGAGTGGGCGGCATTCTTTCTCCCACATTCGCAAGGTTTGGCGGGCTTGCGCAGGACTCGCTGGGTTTGCTGTTCCTTCGCTTCAGCCGCGACAACGAGCGCGAAGCCGATCGGTTGGGCGTCGAATATGCCGCTCGGCTTGGATACGATCCGCGAGAGGTCAGCAATTTCTTCGAGGTCCTCGGCCGAATGTCGGCGGCGGCCGACCGTGAAACAATTCCTGGATGGCTTTCCACACATCCGGACCCACCGGAGCGCGTTCAAGCGACCCGAACTCTTGGAGAGGAATGGATCCGGAATCTCGGACTGACTCCGGAGCGGATGAAGATCAACCGCGAGACCCATCTTGGAAACATCGACGGAATCGTGTTTGGCGACGATCCACGATCCGGTTTCGCGGAAGGCGCACGCTTCTTCCATCCATCCCTGGAGTTTCAAATTCTCTTTCCGCAAGGCTGGCGAATCGATAACACAAGAGCAGCGGTCCTTGCGATCGATTCACAACGAGCGGCTCAGTTGCAGCTCTCGATAGCAAAGACGCCGCCTGGAACATCAGCGCCGGATTATGCCCGCCTTCTTGCCCAGCAGGGCATGGTTCCCCGACGTGGAGGCGAAACGAGGATTAATGGCTACCCTGCTTTCCTAGGGTACTATTCCCAGCCTACCGAAAATGGAATCGTGGCGATTGTGGCGGCGTTTATCGAATACAAGCAGCGGCTCTATGAAATATGGGGTGCTACGACCGACATCGAACGCTACGGCGATAGGCTGGAGGAGTCTATAAAAAGCTTTGAAAGCTTAGAAGAGCGTAGAGTCCTTAGCGCGCAACCGGATCGCCTGAAGCTGTATTTCGCAAAACAGGACGACAACTTGAGCGCAATCGCCGCCCGGCTGAACAATCCACGAGTGAACGCAGATCAATTAGCGATACTTAACCGTTTGGCGATCGGCGCGGCAATAACTCCCGGCCGTCAAATCAAGGTTATTGAGCGGGGTTACTAAGGTTGTGAAGGCGGTTGCCGCCGCAGCGCGGACATCTCCAGCTCCATTGCGTAGGCCACGAGCTCTTCACCGTATCGATCCTCGAGAATCAGCCGACGAAAGTAGTCTTTTGCGGTTTGATGGCCAACCTGCTGAAAAGCAATGTTGATGCTGCTGTTGAAGACCGCGCCTGCGACAGGTACGAGAATGCCAAGTTCCTTCTGCGTAACAACGACTCCCAGGCGGTCGGCAACGTACGTAATAAGGCGAATCATCTGCGGTGCTTCGCGTTCCAACAATTGTCGATCAAGGACCAAACCCGTCGTCCGCGCCATAAACCGGCCGGATTCACGAATGGATGTGACCACTGCACTCTTCAGCGACAAATAGCCTTCATCGCTGGATTCCGTTGGCGGCGCCATCGCCGCAATAAGATGCGGTAAGTTTCGGGGATCTTTGGACGAATAACCGTACGCCGTAGCCAGTTGACAGGTGTGACGTGAAAGCAACGTCAGCGATGTTGTGACATCCATGAGGATCAGGGAAGGAATGGCGAGCTGCGCGCCGGGAATACCTTCGGCTAACGTTGTTGCGCTGCCCAGCAAAGCGCCTTCTGCGCCAATCCAAAACGTGTTCCCGAATCGAAAGGAATCAGCCACCGGGTCCAGCTGACTCAGCGGCATATATCGAAGACCATCAAAATCGTCGCCGATTTTGATTCCGCGCCTGGCATATCGTTTCGAAATGTCCTTTGAGTTGGTGAGCTTGTTTGCTGCGCGAAACGTTTTGATCAGGCCTTCTTCAATCCATCCATGAATTTGGTTTGTAATGCCTCTAAGAGCGCGGCTGTGAGATTCGCGGCCGATCTTGAGAAGCTTGCCGACCGGACGTCCCGCCACGTCCAGCAATCTCTGTACAGCGTTGGGTTGCACCCGCCTGTGGGCGATCTCCCGGATGATTTCCCGTTCATACTCCGTAAAGACCGATAAGACATCACTCATAGAAAAGAGAGTAACAGGAAATACTCTGAATCGGGTGGATGCGTGGATCTGTTGCGAAGCCAGGCCTGGGAAGGGCCGCTAACGCCTTTTGTTTGAAGCGAGGGATTGGTGGAGCGAAAACGTTGTCTAAATTGCCTGACCCGATCGCTTGCTTTGCATTTCTTTGTCCGCTATACGGAGTAATTCATCAGCCGTTTCGGGAGGATCCTGGCTTACCGTGAAGCCGATACGGCATTCGACCACTAACGGAAGATTTCGATATATGGCCAGAGCGTTCAGTTTTTGTTGAACGCGGTTGACGACGACCTCGGCATCTTTGGCGCCAGCCTCGATTAAAAGCACAGCAAATTCGTCGCCTGCATAGCGCGCTACCAGATCGGTGCTGCGCGAAGATTCCAGCAAAGCATCGGAGACTGTCCGAAGAACATCGTCGCCGACGCTGTAGCCAAAGCGATCGTTGATGGCTTTCAGATGCACAACGTCCAGAACAAGCAGCATGACGCCGCTGCCCCTTCTGCGGGCGGCCGCCGTCAAGCGGCGATACAGTTCATGGAATGCTCTTCGTCCGGGAAGACCTGTGAGCGGATCCGGGGCGTAGCGGGCCAGGAGGCGGTCTGCGTCATACAGTCGTCCTGCCAACACACGCAATAATGCTAGCGAGACCTCCGCGGAGCTCTGAAGCATTTCGAGAAAATCTTCCGCCGGAAGCATGAGACATCGCGTCCGCTCGAGGGTGATCACACTGGCGGACCTGGGACGGTCGCGAAGGACGCCAAGCTCGCCGAAAACCTCGCCGACTCCGAGTTCTCCCAGGAACATTTCCACAGGACTGTCGGGAACGGATTCCAGGATTCGAACCCTTCCTGAAAGGACAACGAAAGCACTTCCACCCGGCTCGTTCTGCCGGATGACGGGATGGCCTACTGGATAAGTATGGTCGATAGCCCGTGCGAGAAAGTGCTCAAGGCGTTCTCGACTGAGCGCAGAGAATAAAGGCACGGACGAAAGAATGTCGACATAGCTGCCACCGGATCGCTCAGCTTCGACTGCTGCAATCGGCGCCGGCGCTTCATCGGGGGCAACCTCCACGGGAATGACTTCGGTCGGAGAGACCGTCGGAACCGTGCGCGCGAGCCACGCTCGCACACGTGTTCGAAGCATCGGCGGGCTAAACGGCTTCGCCAGATAGTCTGTAGCGATGCTCTCGGCGCTATAAAGAGCTTCTGTGCCATCACGTCCTTCAGTCAGCAGAAGGACAGGGAGATCGGGCTTACCAAGCATGCTTCTCAAAGGCTGGATAAAACTGGCGCCGTCGCCGTCAGCGAGATTCGCATTGATGATCACCAGGTCGGGATTCACGTTCAGTGCGCGATCCATGGCGGTGTGTCCGTTTGGCGCGGGTATCAAGATGAGGCCGTCATCAGGCAAAACCTGTTCGATGGCCATGATGTCCGCCCGGGCGTCGCTGATGGCGAGCACCCGGCTTCCCGCAATATGACGCCTTTCCAGGGCCGAGTATTCCACAACGGTTTGCGAGACCCCTCTGCCGGCAATCTCGAAAGTCATTCCTTCAGCCGCCGCAAAAACATCGATCGAGGAGTTGCTTGCCGCCGCTCGAGCTCGCTGGACGTCTTCAATCTGCTTTACGAAATCATCGTCGTGGGTGGGGTCGTGATGAAATAACGCCATCTTCGAAACACCCGCGGCGATTCCAACATCCGTGACGTAGTCGGTCGGGCTGTGGCCCCAACCCAGCTTCGACTTGTATTCGTCGCCTGTGTATTGGGCGTCATGAACTACCAGGTCCGCATTCTTCAAGAACGCAATATGGCGCTGGTCACCGGGATGATGGAACGTTGGGCCGGGTGAATTCCAGAATGGCTCATGGTCGGTGACGTAAACGACGGTAGCGCCGCCGCTGGAGATACGATAGGCAATCGTGGGCGCCGTGTGATTGAGATATTGAGTCTCAACCAATGCATCGCCAATGCGGAAGAATCCCTCTTCAAGTTCCGTGTAATGAAGCCGGCTGGCGAGGTCCTGAAGCTTCACGGGAAAGTATGAATACTGCATCTGACCCGAGAGTGACTCCTCCAGGCTCCGTTGAAATGCGGCGGAACCATAGATGTTCAACTCAGTTCCAGGCAGGAACGCGGGTGTGAAGAAGGGGAAGCCCTGGATGTGATCCCAGTGGGTATGGCCTATCAGAAGGTGAACTCGATGAGGGCCGGTCCGATTGCGCAGCATATCGAGACCCATCTCGCGGATTCCCGTGCCGCAGTCGAGAACAATGGTTGTACCTTCATTGGTTCTCAACTCAACGCATGAAGTGTTTCCGCCGTAAGCTGCCGTTCGATGACCTGGCGTCGGAATCGAGCCGCGCGTTCCCCAGAAACGTACGTGCATGTTGTTGTTTCCCTACTCTCCCGCGCGCAATTGGTGAGCGATATTGTCAGCCCGATGTTTGCGAGTCAAGCGCTTTCGGAGTATATAGCCGACCGACTAGACAGGGAAGGTCCTTATAGCTATTTCAGTCTTACGCTCATGCGAACTGGAATTGGACATGACTCAAAACGTCGAATATGCTGACGACATGCCCGTTTCTCCCGATTCTTCGCCCCGTTTTGACGAGCGACCATGGGGCAACTTCACGGTCCTGGACGAGGGGGCGACTTACAAGGTCAAGAGGATCGAAGTGTTGCCGGGAAAACGTCTCAGCTATCAAAAACACAAGAATCGCTCCGAACATTGGATGATCGTCGGCGGCCGGGCCCAGGTCACACTAGATGGTCGTCAACTGGTTCTTTCACCAGGAGAAACAGTTGATGTGCCGGTCGGCGCAGCGCACCGCATTGAGAACATCGCGAACGAGAAGCTCATCTTCATCGAGATCCAGCGCGGAATGTATCTAGGGGAGGACGACATCGAACGTCTTCAAGATGATTACGGTCGCGTCAAGTCGGAGTAAGTCTCAAGCCTAACGTCTCTCTGCCGGCCTAACCTGAAACTTGGTATAGTTTCGGACGCGCCCTTCTGCTCCTTTCTTCCGAGTATCCCCAATGCTTTCCGACGAAGAGATTTTCTTTCTCTACGGGAGAGACTCCGTCATTTCCCGTAAAGGTTCCTTTACTTTGGTTCATCTCGACAGGCCATCCGCGGATCTGGTGCGCGTCCGGACTGAAGAGTTTGATCCGGACGAATTCTTCTTATGCGGCTGTCCGATCTGCGACTTGATTCGTGAGGGCGGCCTGGTCGTGTTTGATGATTCTGCATACGACGAAGAGGAAATCTTTCTCGAATGACCACACGAATTTCTGTGTCAGGGGGCGAAAGTTCAATTAGCATCTAGCGCATGCCCCCACGAACCATATTGCGCCTGGGTGATCCGCGTCTTTGGCGGGTGTCAGAACCGGCGCCGGAGGCGAAGGCGGATCGGGTCCAGGAAACAATCCGAGACCTGGACGAGACGCTGAGGCTCTTTCGCGAAGAGACTGGATGGGGGCGGGGAATCAGTGCGGTTCAAATCGGCGAAATGCAGCGCATTGCTTTCATTCACCTTCCAGGTGGCGAAAGGTTCGCTTTCTTGAATCCACAGGTCATTGATCGCAGTGATGAGCAAATTGACTTATGGGACAATTGCTTCAGTTTCCCAGGGCTGGAGGTGAGGGTTCGCCGACATTACCGAATCGCCTTCCGCTACACGGATCATTTGGGAAAGGCGCGTGAAATGGAAGTCGAAGGCGGTTTGAGTGAACTTGTGCAGCATGAATTCGATCACCTCGACGGTGTTCTCGCCATCAACCGGCGAATCGATGACCGCAGTTTCAGAATGACGGAGCGTTTGTGAATTCCCGGTTGAAGTTGATTCTTCTAATTACCTTCCTCTCTTTGGCATCGCTCTCTGTCCTCTTTGTCACGCCGGATTTACGGGTCGCGGCTGGTGCTCTGCCGGATCGCCTGTCGGACGACGAATTCTGGAGAATCGTCACCGATTTTTCTGAGGATGGCGGATACTTTCGTTCGGACAACTTCATATCCAATGAAACGACTTTCCAGTACGTAATTCCCGACCTGAAGAAGCGAGTGAAGCCGGGCGGTGTTTATCTCGGGGTCGGCCCAGAGCAGAACTTCACGTATATCTCGTCAATACGTCCCCAGGTCGTTTTCATCGTGGATATTCGCCGTCAAGCGATGCTTCAACATCTGATGTATAAGGCATTGTTTGAACTATCTGAAAATCGCTCCGAATTCCTGTCAAAGCTGTTTTCGCGACCTACCTCCCCCAACGTGTCTATAGATGCTTCTATCGAACGGATTTTTGAATCCGCAAACCTTGAAGCAGAACCCGAATTGGCGGAGCAAAATCTGGAAGACATTTTTGACCGGCTCCGCTCTCACGGATTCTTGCTGAGCGAGGAGGATTGGGGAGCGATAAGGCATGTGTACATGGCTTTCGCGGATGCCGGCCCGGAAATCCGGTATTCGTATCCAAGCCAGTATGGCTGGCGCAGATTTCCGAGTTATGCGGACCTGATGTTGGAAACTGACCAAGCCGGACTCAATCATGGATATCTGGCGACTGAGGAAAATTTCCAAATCGTAAAACGGCTTCAGCAGGACAACCGTGTGATTCCCATTGTTGGAGACTTTGCGGGCGGCCATGCCCTGCGTTCAATCGGACAATATCTGCGGAATCACGGGGCGACGGTCAGCGCTTTCTATACGTCGAACGTGGAGTTCTACTTGTTTCAGAGTGATGACTGGAAGAAGTTTTTTAACAATGTCGCCCATCTCCCTCTGGATGCCCAGAGCACCTTTATCCGCGCGTATTTCAACAACTACGGATATCGCTTTCCCGCGCGCCCTGGAAGGTCTCGCTCTGTGACTTTGCTGGATAGCATGTCCGGACTTGTTGACGCATTTGATCAGGGCGGCCTACGAACCTATTTCGACGTCATCGACCGATCACGCTAACTTTATTCTGCATGGGCTGCAATGCTCACTGCAAGGAACAGCAAGATCGACGATGCGAACAAGGCCAAGCCATAAGCCACAATCCGAAACACCATAGGACTACAACTCGAGCATCTTCTCCTGACGCTCGCGAATCTTTCGAGCGTTCACGATCGGCTCATTGAGGAATCGGATAAAGGGCAGCATTGCGCGAAAAGTGCTTACGATGAGCTCATAGAATTCCGGACTCGTCGACAGAGCAGGCTCCAAATCTCGACCTGCAAGAAATTGTTTCAGCTTTAGATGTTCCGAAGCCGGGTGCTCCTGGAAAAATCCGCGTGGCGCTTTCCGTAGTCGTTCCCCAGACACTTCTCCAAACAGCGTCCGAAATGACCGGCCGTTGACAATATTAAGAAACACCTTGGGCTTTTCCGCAATACGCTGGCGCACGGCGTTCAGATCTTCTGGCAGGGGCCGATAAAGGCCCCCGCCCACGAAGACCTCAGAAGGAGCAACGTGCAAATAAAAGCCCGCTCCTTCATGTTTGCCAAGACGCTTGTGAGGGAAAACTGCTGCCACATGAGTCTTATATGGCGATTTATCCTTTGAAAAACGGGTGTCCCGGTGAATACGATAGGCCGAAACCTTGGGACTCGCGACCATCTCGGGCGCAAATTGGTCAAAATCATGAGACAGCGCAGTAATCAACTGCTCCATAGGTCTTTTGACGGAAGTTTCGTAAATACCTTTGTGCTCCAGGAACCATTCGCGATTATTATGGCGCTTCAGTAGGCGCAAGAACCGGAGCGCGTCTTTTGGAAATCCTGGAAAGGCTTTTTCCATAAGGCGTAATTATATGAAAGCAGAAGTAAAATCCTTCCATACAGTAATCGACAAATTCACGTCGCTGCTCGATATCTCTCGTAGGATCAATTCAGAAAAGAACTTCGACGATCTCTTGACGATTATCGCGGCCGAAGCCGCCAAGCTCGTAGAAGCCGAACGCGCGACCATCTTTCTACTCGACAAAGACAAGGGCGAACTGTGGGCCAAAATAGCGATGGGGGTGTCCAACACCATCAAGTTCGATGCGCGGTTGGGAATTGCCGGGGCGGTGTTGATTGCAGGTAAGACCCTGATCGTTGAGGACGCTTACAAGTCCCCGCTTTTCTATCCATCCATCGATTCGATAACCGGCTACCACACGCGTAACATTCTGAGCGTCCCGCTCCGCAATTTCCGCCGAGACATTATTGGCGTCTTCCAGGTTCTTAATAAGAAGGACGGCAAATTCATGCCGGAAGACGAGCAGTTCGTAGAGGCTCTCGCCGCTCAGGCTGCGATCGCATTGGAGAATGCTCGCGCGGTTTCGCACCTAGAAGAACGCCAGCAGGAGCTCATTGAAGAAAACCAGAGTTTACGTAAGGAAGTCGAAGAACGCTTTACGACGCGCGGAATTCTAGGAACTAATTCCAAAATCAACGACATACGCGCCTTGATTGAAAGGGCCGCTGAAACTTCCGTTTCGGTGTTGATCACTGGAGAGAATGGAACGGGTAAGGAGCTATCGGCCCGAGCTCTTCATTATATGAGTCCACGACGCGCTAAACCTTTTGTCGCCGTCAACTGCGCAGCATTGCCTGAAGCTTTGGTCGAGAGTGAACTTTTCGGAATCGAGAAGGGAGTCGCGACAGGGGTCGAGCGACGGGTAGGCCGGATCGAGTCCGCGAACGGCGGTACGCTGTTTTTGGACGAGATTGGTGATTTAAGTTTAACCGCTCAGGCGAAATTACTTAGAGTTCTGCAGGAGCGCGAAGTGGAATGGGTGGGCGGAAGAAGGCCTGTACCCATCGATATTCGGCTCGTCGCGGCAACCAACAAGGATCTCAAAGCGGAGATCCAGGAGTCTCGGTTCAGGCAGGACCTTTTTTTCCGCCTCAACATCATTCACCTGCGAATGCCTCCCTTACGTGAAATCCGTTCCGACTTGCCATTGCTTGCAACACATTTCCTTCGAAAATACGCCAAGGAAATGGGACGAGATATCGATGGCTTTTCAGACGACGCGATGAAGGCGATGACTGTTTATCACTGGCCGGGAAATGTGCGTGAACTCGAAAATGAAGTGAAGAGGGCTGTAGTGCTCGCTATGGGTAACCGCATCGAAGCAAAAGACCTTTCGGATTCTATCCGTGAGGAGCGGCTCATTACTTCTCAGGATGGCGTCGGTTCTTCCGAAGAGAGCCATTCGTTGAAGGGTCGCGTTACAACGCTTGAGATGCAAATGATCCGCGACGCGATGTCGCAAACCGGCAACGATAAGCGCCGTGCAGCGAAGATCCTGGGCCTGAGTCATCAGGGTCTGCTCAACAAACTGAAGAGGTACGGCCTGGAAGATTAATTCCGTTCCATTGTCCCGACCGCCGGCGCAACGTCGTACTTCAAAACTCTTATCTCGATTCCGTTGCTTGTTCCGCCGACGGTCCGACGGTATTGAATCAGCCTTCCCGTCTCCTGATCAAAACGCGCCATCGGATAAGCCGAATATCCGGGCGGCGCTCCCAGAACCGCAGGCTTTTCGGTAAGACCCAGCTCCTGCTGGAGAGTTCTGAAGAGTCCCTCCATGGAATAATCCTGTCCCTGCCCGGGCATAATCACTTGACCATTTCGACGCAGGCTCACGACCTCCCCAGCTGACACTGTGACTTCGAAACGGGCAAGTTCAACCCGGTCGCCTTCCATCTCGATTTCCAAACGATAAAAATCAGGACGAGAGCCGTCCCATTTGCGTTGCGCCTGCGCCAGCGTCTCAGGTGTCAGGGTGCTCAGGCGCGAGCACGCGACACACCAGAAGAGCGCTAGAAGGCTGATAAGTCCGCGTGTCACGGATTGAAGCTACGCGAAAGAATCTCAGTGCGCAACAGCTGTCCTGTGAGCTAAAGTACCCGCCGGAGAACCGTTGACACAAGGAGATCTTGAAATGGCGGATAGGAAAAAAGCAAAAAAGAAGGCGGTGAAACAGCAACCTTCTAAGAGCCGCATGAAGGCTAAGACGTCAGCGAAAGCCGCCTCAAAACCTGCAGGAAAAACGAAAACCGCCGCAAAAAAGAAACTCGCGCCCAAGATAGATCCATTGAATCGAAAGCAATACACATCGATCACGCCAATGCTGACGGTTAAAGATGTGAGAGGCGCTGCGGAGTTCTATTCGCGCGCGTTCGGTTTCAGTGTTCGCGGAATAATGAACGGCCCCGGCGGCGCCGCGATGCATGCTGAATTGCGCCTCCGCGACACGACGCTGATGCTTAGCCCTGAGGCGCCTCAAATGCAGAACCTTAGCGCGCGGAGTATCGGCGGCACTCCCGTTTCACTCTATATTCTCGTCGAGAACGTCGACGCCGTGTTTGGAACTGCAGTTTCGGCCGGCGGCAAGGTTCTCATGCCTGTGATGGATATGTTTTGGGGCGATCGATGCTGCATGATCGCTGATCCGGAGGGCAACAGGTGGATGGTGGCGACGCATAAAGCAGAGCCGACTGCCGCGCAGATGCAGCAAGCTATGTCCCAGATGGAACAGGCTGGACAGGGCGGTACTGCAGCCGCGGCCGCAGCCAGGGAGAAGTAGAAACGCGGATATCGGGATTTCGGAAGACGGTTTTGCATCGCTTCCGCGGTCCTTAATCAAATTGCAATGGATCTTTCCTTCCTTCTGCGGGAAAGGTTTGGTTATAGCAACTTTCGTCCCGCTCAAAAGATCGTCATCGATAAGGTGATGGCCGGTGAAAGCGTTCTTGCTGTCATGCCGCCAGGGAGCGGGAAGTCTCTCTGCTATCAGCTTCCAGCTTTAGCATTGCCTGGTTTGACGCTCGTCATATCTCCTCTGATCGCCCTTATGAAGGATCAGGTCGATCAACTCAACAGCCATGGCCTTCCGGCCACGGTTATCAACAGCACGGTTTCCCGGGATCAGCAACGTATTCGCCTCGACAAGGCTGTTAGCGGCCAGACGAAGCTTTTGTACATTGCGCCCGAGCGTTTCCAGAATGAGGAATTTTGTTCGGCGTTGCGGCGCACGACAATCAGTCTTTTCGCTGTGGATGAAGCACACTGTATCTCGCTGTGGGGTCACGACTTTCGGCCCGACTACTTGCGACTAAAGAGTGTTCACAGGGATCTAAAATCTCCTCCAATTCTTGCGCTGACCGCCACGGCGACCCCCGCTGTGAGAAAGGACATCCTTCATCAGCTCGGGGTTGAAAGCGCATCTGAAATCATCAGTGGTTTCGATCGACCGAACCTCTATCTGGAAGTGCGCGAGGTCGCGACAAATGCAGAAAAGATACGAGCGATCGCTGGACTTGCTAAATCTGCCCCACTTGGAATTGTTTACGCGGGAACCCGAAAGAATGTTGAGGAGATCTATGGGAGCCTAAAACGCTCGGGCGTTCCAGCAGCCGTTTATCACGCCGGCCTGCCTGTGGCAGAACGAAAGGCGGTGCAGGAACGATTCATGAATTCGTCCGAATCTGTCATCGTCGCAACAAATGCATTTGGGATGGGTATTGACCGGTCGGAGGTTCGATTCGTCGTTCATGCCGACATTCCCGACTCGGTGGAGGCCTACTATCAGGAAATCGGACGTGCTGGACGCGACGGACAGCCGGCCCGATGCTTGCTGCTCTTCAATTATGCCGACAAATGGATCCCGGAGTTTTTCATCGACTCAAGTCACCCGCCTCCGGACATTCTGCGGTATGTATTCGAGAAGCTGTGTCGAAGCGGCCAAGCCGAGATCGTCGGTGAGGCATGGCGGCGATTCTCTTCGACCAGAGATCATCGGTTTCATTCGTCAATTGCATTACTGCAGCGCGCCGGCTATTTGGAACGTGTCCAAACGCGGTTAGGCAATGGCATCCGACTCCTTAAGGCGCACGATCAGTCTCTGGAAGGACTGAACTTTGATGAGCTGAAAACCAAACGTGAATTCGAGTACAGGAAATTCAACGTTATGCTTAACTATGCAAGCCGCTTTAGAAACCATTGCTACCGAGGTTTTATTCTCAGCTACTTCGGCGAATGGAATCGCAGTCGTAACTGCGGCAATTGCAGTCGATGCGATCCGCAGAATCGTTCAGAAGCACCGAATACAGTCGCGCGAACAACGTTGACTTCCGACTGGAAGCGGGCGGCGCCCGCCTCGGCTGAATCAGCTACGGTTGTCGCTCTGAAGATACTGTCCTGCATAATCCGCGTTCATCAGAAGTTGGGAAGAGAAAAAGTCGCAAAAATTCTGGCGGGTTCCGACGATGTTTCTGTACAGGACTATCGCGGATTGTCCACGTATGGCCTTCTGTCGAATTATTCGATCAAGGGCGTAGTCGCTATCATTGATTACCTTATCGCGGAGCACTACATTGAACAGGACAGCGGAATCCGACCCTCGATCCATTTAACGCCGAAAGGTGAGACTTTCCTGAGGGAGCGACCGCAAATCGAAATTCCTGGCGTTACCCGCCCAGCGTAATCATCTCAATCTTCTTATGGTCCCGAGGCTCATAACCAGATCCGGATTGCAGATTCTGCCACCGGAGGTCGGAATAACGATCTCCTCGACCACGCCAAATCACCTCAATCTGCTCCCTAAGTTGATCGTCGGAGAGGCCCGATCGCAGCATCCCCTTTAGGTCAAACCCTGCTTCTGAGAATAGACACGTGACCAATTTGCCGTCCGCCGTAAGCCGGACACGTGTGCAACTTGAACAAAACGGCTCCGTTACGGAGCCGATGATGCCGATTTCGCCGGCGCCGTCGAGAAACTCATAGTCCACGGCCGGGGCCGTTCCCTGTGCGCGCCCAACTTCGCGAATAGGGAAGCGTGCGTTGACGAGATCGACGATTTCCCTCTTGGTCACGGTTTTCTCAAGGTTCCAACCGTTCGCGTTGCCAACGTCCATATACTCGATAAAGCGCATTTCAAAGCCGTTGTTTCGAGCGAAGGCGGCCAGGTCAAGAATTTCATCGTCGTTCGTTCCGCGAATAATGACCGCGTTCACCTTGATCGGCGACATGCCGGCTTCTTTGGCAGCAAAAAGCCCGCTCAGAACCTGCTCAAGATCACCTCGCTTGGTCATATCCTTAAAACGTTCCGGGCGAAGTGTGTCGATGCTGACGTTGATCCTCTTCAGACCTGCGCTCCAGAGCGCCTTAGCCTGTTCCGCCAGCAGAGCGCCATTGGTGGTTAACGAAAGGTCCGACACACCGGGAATTCGGGATAGCGCGACCACCAAATCTTCAAGCCCCTTGCGCAACAATGGTTCACCGCCAGTAAGGCGAATTTTTTCCACGCCAAAGCTGCGAAAGATGCGAACCAAACGTTCAATTTCCTCGAATGACAACACCTCACGCCGGTCGATCCAAACGTATTCGTCGAAGGGCATGCAGTAGGTGCAACGGAAGTTGCAGCGATCCGTGACGGAGATCCGAAGGTCACGCATCGGGCGATTGAACGTATCCCGGGGATGCATGGGCGCATTATGGCAGAAATTAGGCGATCCTGGCGAGTGCGTTAGCAGATCGATAAGAGCTGTTATGTAAACCCATTCTCGCACATTCCCTCATATCCGGTGGTCCTTCTATCTTCTGTGGAAAACCCTGTGGAAATGTTGTTGTCGCCTTTGGCAATCCGAACTAAGACTAACTTCATCCGCATCTTGCGAAACCCTTGCCGCCCGGCGTCGCTGTTGAAAAGCAGCGGATTGCTGGCGCTCAACCCCTTGTCTTTGGCGCTCGCGGAGGCTGTCTTACACGCGGGCGCTAATATGGCTGGGCCTTTCCGATTTTCGTCTTACCTGAAGCCGTACCCGTCCCTAAAAGCTTCATGCATCCCTCGTCTTCGGATTGTCTATCACGGCGATTCTCGCGATAATTCGCCATGGCGGACATTTGGTTTGGAACGTCGGGCTTCAGCTACAAGGAATGGAAGCCGGAGTTTTACCCGCAGGATCTCCCGGCTGATCAATTTCTGAACTATTACGCCGGGCGGTTCAACAGCGTGGAGATTGACTATACCTTTTACAGGATGCCAAACCAGAAAACGATTGATTCTTGGGTGCGTTCAACACCTGCAGGTTTTCGATTCGCACTGAAGGCTTCCCGGCAGATTACGCATCGAGAGAGACTGAAGAGTCCATCCGACGCTCTCGAGTACCTTTTGGGGATCGTTCCGGGCCTGGGCAATCGACTCGGACCGATCCTATTTCAGCTTCCGCCATTTTTTCGGTGTGATCCTCAAAAACTGGAGATGTTTCTGGCCGCCATTCCATTGGGGATTCGTGCGGCATTTGAGTTTAGACACGAATCGTGGTTTAGCCCGGAAGTCTATCGATTATTGATCGCCCGACAGGCTGCTTTGTGTATTCACGATGCAGATGAGCACACCACTCCAATGCAGTTAACTGCGAACTTCACATACGTTCGGCTTCGCCGTTCTCATTACGACGCTCAGAAGAAAACGGAATGGCAGGAACGAATTCGAGAATGGTCGAGGACTGGTGTGGAGGTTTTTGGGTATATCAAGCATGAGGACAATCCTGACGCGCCTCGGATCGCTAGGGATTTTGTTCAAAGTCTGACGACCTCTACCACGCCAGACTCGGTTTGAACGCTATTGATTTGGAGCTTCGAACCGGTTCATTTGTTCGAGGATGATCTTGAGGTCTTCCAGCCTTCGGCCGGCTTCGGCCAACTTACCTTCCGCCGTCAGCCTCCTATAGTCTGCAAGCGCCTGGTTGGCGCGATCTACGAGTGGACGCATCGTGAGTGAAACTTCCTTGGTTGGGAGTTCACCGCCGCTGAGCGGTGCAAGCGCAGCGGGTGTGAGCTGACCCGCAACCAACGCATTGAGTGCCTCCGGAAAACGAGGAGCGTATGTGAGGCGGTCCTGTGTGACCAGAACGACCATCCTCAACTCCGGCATTGGACTTCGCTCAGCCTGCAAATAAACGGGTTCAGCGTAAAGAAGCGTATCTTCGAATGGCATTACAAGGAGATTTCCGCGTATGACGGTTGATCCTTGCTGGTTCCAAAGCGTGAACTGCGATGACAGCTGGGGATCCTGATCGATTCTTGCCTGAACCTGCAGAGGACCGTCGACAAAGCGAGTTTTAGGAAACTGGTATGCGCGAAGCTTCCCGTAGGCGTCGCCATCGCTGCGAGCCGCCATCCATCCAATCAGATTGTTTCTGTTTGCGGGTGTAAATGGAAGAATGGAAGCAAACTCCAATTCCTTTTCGCCCGGAAACTGCATGAGGATGAAGAATGGCTCGATTGTGTCAGAAGCTTGTTGCCCTGTCTGAGATCTTCCCTGTTGAGCGATGGTCCAAACGTCCTCTCGGTTGTAGAAGACCTGCTCGTTTTGGACGTGATATGTCGCGTAGATTAGGGCTTGGATTTGATAGAGCAGTTCGGGGTAGCGGACATGTAGACGGAGAAAGCTCGGCATATCGGCCGCGTTCTTGAAAAGACTTGAATACATTCGCCGGTAAGCATTGATCAAAGGATCTTCGGAATCGAAGACATAGAAATCAGTTGTTCCGTTATAGGCGTCTATGACTACCTTCACGCTATTTCGAATATAGTTAAGGGACTGCCGAGCGACCGACAGATGCCGTGAGGTGGGATAACGATCGGACGTAGTGAATGCATCCATGATCCAGTGGAGTCGCCCATCGTCGCTGACTACGATGTATGGGTCATCATCGTATAGAAGAAACGGTGCTATTGCTGTCACACGCTCCTTTATGTTGCGCCGCATCAGCAGCATGCTGTCCGCATTCACATCATCTGAAAAGGGAGTCTTGGTGATGTCCCCAACGTTCCATGCCAGCAGCAGTCTGCGGAAAAATCCTCCCATCTGGATTCCCCCGGAACCCTCGTAGACGGAATAGTTGTTGGCCTCACCTTCTGGAAAATTGAATTCCTTCTGCCGGGTCTTCACGTAGACAGGCCAGTCAGTCAGTTCTCCGAAGTAGATTTCGGGACGCGTCACTTTCACGTCAGGATTCGTGCTTGAGACGGGCATATTTGAGAGAATCAGTTCCGGAAGGCCTTCCCGGCTGAATTTACTCACCGGATTCATGGTGACACCATATCCGTGAGTGTAGATAAGCCTCTCATTCACCCAATTCCTGGATCCAGCCGGTAGCTTATTCAAGCTGAGCTCGCGGGCAGCCAACATCATGGCCTGCGGTTTACCATTGATGACGTATCGATCGACGTCGATATCAACAAAATCGTAGTAGGTGCGAATCTCCTGAATTTGACGCAACGTGGATTGCAGCGCCCGCCAATCCCACAAGCGAATATTATCGAGCGTCTCATTGTGGAGGCCTGGGTCGAAAACCGCATTGCTCAAGCGGGGCTCAAACGGGATTTCTTCGACGCGATCGAGCCCATACGCACGTCGAGTGAATTCGATGTTGTTTCGGATATAGGGCGTCTCCCTAACGAGCTCGTTGGGACGCACCACAAACGTCGTCACATAAGCTGGGGCCAGCACCCCGGCTGCGGCGAAAGTAAGAACCGGAACAGTTATGGCTACTGCAAGATAGTGCACTTTCCCTGCCTGGATATTCACTGCGGCGATCATCGAGCCAATGACAAGGGCTGCAATCACGAACCACACGCCGGGAAGGACAATGTTGTGGTCGACGTAGCGAGCCCCAGTAAACAAAGCATGATCTTTGAGCACCACCGCATACCTGCTGGTGTAGGCTTGCGCGGCGACCGCCAAAAGGAAAAAGGCGAGCGCAAAAGACACGCCTTTGAAGCGTGCAGCCATATCGGTGGCGGCCAATAAGATCGCCGCAATCAGCACGACCACACTGATCCCCAGAATCCATCCTGTTATGGATTCCATCACGGGCAGCGTAAACAAGTAGAAGGACAGCGGCCGATTGAAGATCGGATCGACTACGCCCGATGTCGTCTGCGAATTGAAGAACAGGGTAAATCGATTCCACTCGGTGCTGAACAGGAGGCCAAATAGAATGCCTAACACTGCGGCGACTGGAAGAGTCAGCGCCCTGATTCTGTCGGTTGAAGGAATGATGATTGTCTCGCCGGCGATCTCCACAAAGGGCCGACGGGAAAAACCTGAAGCGGGTATGACGGCTCTGAAAAGCACATAGAGTAGAAGGAAAGAAGCCGCGCCGAAGACCGCAAAAGCGAGCAATTCAGCCCGCAATCGATACCAGTAGACGGGCTCGTAGCCCAGGCTTTCGAACCAGAGTGTTTCTACATACAGGGAAACCGATTGTACTGCGGCAATGGCAAAGAAAATGACCAGGCCGATCCTTACCAGAAGACGGCCGGTGGCTTTAGGGTCGTGACGAGGATGGTACTCGGGGGGACGCATCCCCCTCATGGTATCTCTTTAACGTGCTTGTCTTACAACGTTTCCGTCGACAAGAACGCGAAGCCGGAAATTATCCTTCGCTGATGGGATGGCAAAACCTTGAACGACCACATACCAGATACCCGCCAGGGGATTGTCAACCGTCACCTTCTCGGGGTTGCTGAGGGTTGCACCCAGCCGTGAACCCGTAACCGGGTCCGGGTTGTCGATCAAGACCAGATTGGGATCGTAGACATTCATATCCACGTCGTTCGTTGGATAGTAGCCCCAGTTCTTGTCCCATTCCAATCGGAAGTCAGCAACGCCTGCACCTGAAGGTATGGGGACTTGAAATACCTGAACATCGCCGCCACGGATCCTCCCTGTCGCGGTTGGCGGTGGATCGCCCTGGTGGTAGGAAGTGATCATGACGTCTGCTGAAATCCTTCCAGCATTGCTCGAATCGCCGAGAAGTGTAATACGCATGATTCCCGGTTCCGGGTCATCTACAACAAACGTTCCGTCGAGGGTGAAACCAAATGCAGGGTAATCACCAAAAAATCCAATCGACGACGTCTTGGCGCTATGGACATTAAGAAAAATGTCATCACCGAAAAGAACGTTCTGCTGATCTAAAGGCAACTCCGGCATGACGTTCGTCAAATCGATCACCACTTGCGATGTCCTCTCAGGGATCTGGTAGAGAATTTCTCCGCGTTCGCCGGGCTTCAGATTACTGAAGGTCTCCCTTACTGTTCCGTGCTGGATTTGAAGATCACTGTTCTGTCGAATGTTGACTGAAACCAGTTCGGACACTGACGGCGGGCGCGGCAATTCATCAGAAAGACGTCCAAGCTGAAGCAACTCGGCCGCAGCTGAGACGTCTGGGATTCCCTGCCCTCGATCGAAAATCTTCGAATCATCGCCAAAAATACGCCCGCCCGCATTGGTAAGGATTGCAGTTCGGATAATCGCCGCGCGAACCTGCGCAGCGCTTGCCTTTGGAAATGCCTGTCTCAACACCGCTGCAGCCCCGGATACGATCGGAGCACTGAAACTGGTCCCGCTCGACACGTCTAGTGCGGTTGGACTTGTTCCCTGGCTGAGCACACCAAAACCAGCGGCTACAACATCGGGTTCCGCACGACCGTCAGCCGTCATTCCTCGCGAACTGAACCAGGCTGTCTGCGTATGTGACGAAGGACGCCAGTCCATGCCGGCCCCGATGCCCTGGTCGATATCGTGAAAGATTCGTTCGTTCGCAGCGGGACTGCTT
>CAZIPZ010000031.1:0-25343 GCA_964541075.1 uncultured Solibacteraceae bacterium
AGCCAGATCACGCTTTTGAGAGCATCGATATCGTCGTCGAGCGGCATGAGAACCGGAAATGAGAATGCCGGTCCCGAAGAAAAGCCATGCTGTCCGCGGATTTGGTGTGTGTTATCCAATCGGTAATCACCGACGCGAACTTCAACATCCAATAGGCGCGAATGATCTATCCGGCTGGATCGAAGAGCGCCAAAAGAGGTGTTGATATCCACCGTCCGGATGTCATTGACCTGATAACTGATGAAGTAAGGGGCCGGATCGCCCAGCTTCCCCAGCACCTCCATGGACTGGTTCAGTTGGTGTTCGAGCGCAGTCGTGACAGGATTTGCAGAATTCCTTTGAGGGAGAGCCGCTGGAGAAATAGCGACAATCCAGGCAAGCGCCAACCCGAGTCTTCGGGAAAAAAGCATGGTGCATTCTACACCGCAGGCGACCTTCGCGCGAGCGTATTCCCCTTGGGGCAGCCGCGGAACGAGCTCTACCGCGAACGTGCGAAGAATACGGCCGTAATCACGACGCTGAGCGCGATAACGGCGCGTCTCACATAAATCGGATTCATGCGTTTCGCGCCGTGCGCGGCGACAAATCCGCCGACCACCGCTCCCACCAGCATCACCGCAGTTTGAGGCCACCAGATCTTCCCAGCCGCAACGAAGCAGACGACGGCTGCAGCGTTCATAAACCCCGCCATAAGCGTCTTATTCGCATTCATGGCGTGTATATCCGTCAGGCCGAAAAGACTCAGCATAGTCAGAATGATGATTCCAGCCGCGCCGCCAAAGTACCCCGCATAAACCGACACGCAAAACTGAAGAATGATGAACCCGTTTCGACTCAGCTTCAATTCACGGCCAATCATGTCCGCGATGGGACGGCCGAAAGCGAACAGGACTGTGGCGAACAGAAGGAG
This sequence comes from uncultured Solibacteraceae bacterium, assembly GCA_964541075.1. Taxonomy (GTDB): domain Bacteria; phylum Acidobacteriota; class Terriglobia; order 20CM-2-55-15; family 20CM-2-55-15; genus CAZIPZ01. Next base: position 911 of record CAZIPZ010000031.1, read on the forward strand.
CCATGGAATAAGGGCGTCGAAAGTGGATTGGGGCGTGTACAGCAACAGCAATGCACCAGTAATCCCACCGGCGACACTCATGGCAATGAGGGTTTTAAAGGATATCTTTTCCAGGGCTCTCAACGAGTCGCGGTAGGCCCACGCGCTCGCAAACGCGCCAGGGAAAAGCGCCACGGTGTTTGTTGCGTTGGCTACGATGGAGGGAACGCCGGTGAAGACGAGAGCCGGAAACGAAACAAAGGATCCCCCGCCCGCAACAGCATTGATCGCGCCAGCGACGAAAGCCGCGATGAACAGTAGTAAGTAGGACGCCATAAGAACTAAATGCTGCAACCTTTGTTATTATGCCTCGCCCTTGACGCTTTTGAGTTTCCTATTGACCGGTCATCCGACGCGAGACCTGAGAATCCAAACATGAAGTTGCCCCTTTGATGTTGTAAGACCTAAATCTCGGTTTTCGTCCGCGGCGATCTGAACTAAACTTTCCTTCCTGTTGTTTGTCTGAAACCCGACACAAACCAAGAAACGAGAGGCTGCCACAATGGTGCTGACCAAAAACGAACTGATCGGATCACTTCAGAACGAAGTGCGAATCCTCCTTCATCTGGCGAGCAAAATCGACCGCAACAAGCTCGATTACCGGCCCACGCCTAAGCAACGCAGCACACTCGAATTGCTGCAGTATCTGGTTGTGATGGGACCGATGCTCATTCGCGCGATTAAGGCGGGTGGATTTGATGGTCCTGGCTGGCAGAAAGCTACCGAGGAGGCGAGCGCGCTGAACTTTGACGGCGTCTTAGGAGCCATTGCAAAACAGAAAAGCACATACGCAGAATTGCTGGAAGCGTTTTCGGAAGAAGATTTCAGAAGCGAAATCGACTTGTTCGGGCAGGGTAAGTCCAGCCGTGGCGCCGTGATCGTCAATATGGTGCTCAGCGGATGCGCCGCGTATCGCACTCAGCTCTTCCTTTACCTCAAAGCGTGCGGCCGTGAGGAACTGAACACCATGAACCTATGGGGCGGAGTAGATGCTCCAATGCCTTCAGCCTGAGCGCAGGATTTCCGCCGATCATTTCCATGGGACCCCTTCGACGCGGTCTCGCAATCTTTGTACGAAGATGTTGTGCGGAACGCTTTCCATCGTCTTGCAGCGAGGTAGAAATCTCTTGACACAACGCGACCAGCACGATGAATCAAGGCTCTTTCTTGATGCGATGGATGGAGTCAAACCGCTCAAGCCGCATAATCTTGCGGCCCCTGTTCCGCCTCAGTCCAAGCTTCCTTCGCAGAGCCCGGCCATAGGCAAGGTCCCGGAAAGCGCGGATCTAGACGGCCTGGAATTCGTTAGGAGCGGCATTCAGCGCAGCATGTTGAGCAAGCTGCGGAATGGACGTATCGCCATCGAAACCGAGCTGGATTTGCATGGCTATTCCGTCCAGGAAACGCAACAAGCACTAAACAGCTTTCTAACGAAAAGTCGACTGACCGGGCGCCAACGGGCCGTACGCATCATCCATGGCAAAGGTCGCGGATCGCCTGACGGGAAATCCATACTCAGGACGGCCGTCGTTCAATGTTTGCTCCAATCCGACGCCGTGCTTGCCTTTTCTCCGGCAGGTTTCAGGGACGGGGGCGATGGAGCCGTTCATGTGCTTTTGAAGCGAAGGTGAACAACGATGAACGGGCGCCGAACCCTTGCGTCCCAAAACAATGGACACTAGACTCCTCTCTATGACGACCCGGCGAGAATTCATTCGCAGCGCCTTTATGGGCATTGCCGCAGTTCGATTTTCCCCAGCTGAACAGGCTCAAATTCGATCTATCGCCGGGACAGGCGTAGCGGGTTCGGCTGATGGAGCCGATGCAATTTCGTCGCAGGTCAACAATCCCTATGGCGTCGTCGTAGGTCCTGACGGCGCTTTGTATTTTTGTGATCTTGATAACAGCAGAATTCGACGTCTGGATTTCAGAACTCGCAAACTGTCGACCGTTGCGGGCAATGGACACAAAGGCTATTCCGGCGATGGGGGGCCCGCGCTGGAAGGTTCGCTCAACATGCCGCACGAGGTTCGCTTCGATGCGGCCGGCAATTTATTCATTGTCGAGCGCGACAATCACGTGGTTCGCCGAGTCGATGCAAAGTCAAAGGTAATGACAACGCTGGCCGGAACAGGAACGGCGGGTTTTGGCGGCGATGGCGGTCCGGCCGCGCGAGCCCAATTGAACCAGCCTCACAGCATCGCGTTCGACGCCCAAGGCGATCTGTTGATCTGCGATATTCGCAACAGCCGCATTCGTCGTGTCGACATGAAGACCGGAAGGATCGACACCTTTGCGGGCACAGGGAACAGAGAAGCTACGCCAGATGAAGCTCCATTGGACGGCGCTCCGTTGAATGGACCGCGCTCGATGGATTCCGATCCGGCCGGCAACCTTTATCTCGTGCTGCGCGAAGGCAACGCCCTTTTCAAGATCGATGGCCGCAGAAAACTGCTAAAGCGCATTGCCGGCACGGGGCAGAACGGCTATTCCGGGGACGGAGGTCCTGGACTTTCCGCTCGATTCGCCGGCCCGAAAGGCGTTGCGTTCGCAGCCGATCAATCGCTCTATGTCGCCGACACAGAAAATCATGTCATACGACGCTTGGACTTGAAGACTGGCGTGATTTCCACTGTGGCGGGCACAGGTGAGCGCGGCGCGGGCATCGATGGCGACCCGCTAAAATGCAAACTCTCCCGGCCTCACGGCGTCTTCTTCGACAAAGGTTCGCTCTACATTGGCGATAGCGAAAACCACGCCATCCGGCTCCTGTCTCCCCTCTCCGCGTGACAAAACGTTAAATTTCGCGGTTTCCAGCGGCCTTTTTGCAGCCAAGGCTTGACAGGGTCGAGACACGGTTATACCAATGGACCCTTCATTTTCGGAAAAGAAGGGCAATGAGCGAGCAACCATCGGCACCAACACGCACCGCACAACTGCCGGATATCGTCCGGCGTGCGCACGAACCCAAAGCGGGACGTGATCACGCTCCGGTAGTCCAGATTCAAAAACTCATCTTCGACGAGGCCGCCGCGATGGATGCCAGCGATGTTCATATCGAGCCTCGCGCCAGCGTCACAACAATCAGGTATCGGATCCACGGCTTAATGAAGGAAATTCTCGAGATCCCTCGATGGATGCACGACAGCCTTGTGGTGAGAATCAAAATTCTTGCCGGACTCGATATCAGCGAGCGGCGCGTCCCACAGGATGGTCATATCGCTCCAAACATCGCCGGCGCGCCGGACATTCGTGTGTCCGTACTTCCGAGTCGATGTGGCGAGAAAGTCGTTTTGCGTCTTCTGCGTAAAAGCCGTGTACCTCGTTCGCTCCCCGACCTGGAGCTTCCCGTCAGCGTCGAAGAAACACTTCGGGCTCTGATTCATCGACCTCAGGGAATCATTCTGGTTGTCGGTCCGACCGGCAGCGGTAAAACGACAACGCTGTATGCGATGGTCCATGAGGTTTGCAAGGAGCCTTTGAACATCGTCACCATTGAAGATCCCGTGGAATACGAACTTGAGCAGATCACTCAGGTTCAGGTTCACGACAGGGCGGGCCTTACATTCCCCAGGGCGTTGCGAGCGATCCTTCGCCAGGATCCCGACGTGATTCTGGTTGGCGAAATTCGCGACAATGAAACTGCCAGGATTGCGTTCGAAGCAGCAATGACGGGCCATCTCGTTCTTACAACGCTTCACACGACGGATTGCGTCTCTGCCGCCTCACGTCTTGCTGAACTGGGCGTTTCGCGCGATCTGATTTCATCGGGCACGGCTGCGGTCATCGCGCAGCGGTTGGTGCGCTTAAATTGTCCGGCGTGTTCACAACCCGATTTTCCTAATCCTACTTTCCTAAAGCGTCTCGGCATTTTCGACCAGCAACAGAGTTCATTTCAACGCGGCAGTGGATGCGCTTGCTGCGATTTCACCGGTGTGCAGGGCCGCGCCGGCATTTACGAAATTCTGGAAGTCAGAGGAGAGATGCGAGCCATGCTGCTCAACGGCGCCGAGTCAGACCTGAGGCAGGCTTTAAAGACTGCCGGCGTACGCACACTAACCGAACAGGCCGTTGAGCGGGCGAAGGAAGGAAGGATCTCAGCCGCCGAAGCCTATCGGACCTGCTATTTCGGCGGAGGAGTGGATGAATAGCGATTACTACAAGGTCTTGAACGTCACACGAGAGGCCAGTCCGGAGGAAATCCATCGTGCATATCGCATGCTGGCGTTCCGATACCATCCGGATCGAAATCCCACGCCTGCTGCTGCGGCCAGAATGGCAACGATCAATGAGGCATACGAAGTCCTTCGTGAACCGAAGAAACGCCATGTCTATGACGAGGAACATACTAGGCATTCCGACGGGGTGAGCACCGCCGTGCTTCGCGCGGCTCGAGACGCTCTTCTCAAGAAGGATTGGATTCTTGTGCAGGATCGGGGCAACGAATTCTTGCTTCGAAAAGACACTCGCCAAGCTTACGTCATACTGTCTCCCGCACTTAGTCCGACGATTTTCCGCGAAGGCAGGCAGCGCGCCGCAGGCTTCTGTGTGTTTCTCACCTTGCGCGTGGATCCGCCCCTCGGCATCGCATCAAATTCGACCGCGGTGATCGACGTTATGCACGGACGCATTTACGGAAGCCTGCCCGACGAACACTACAAAGAGCTCTTTCAGGCGTTTCTGTAGACCATAGCCGTCCGCATTCTGCGCTCTCGAGTCGCCTTACGGGAGCGTGGTGCTGTTCACAACCACAAACGACGTTCCATTGAAGCGGACCGTTTGAGCCTGCCTTGGTGCGGGAACCGGTCGCGGTGTTGTCGTGGCTGTCTGTGGCGGACCAAGCGGAACGGGCCTCAGCAGAGCCGTCGTAATTGCCAGATAGTCTGCCGGCCCCAGCGTCACATTGCTGGCTCCTGTCAGTTGCATACTGGGAAGCGCCGAGAGAAGTCCGGGCAACGTTTGGTTTAAGGGTATTGCCACGAGCATGTGGGTGCTTGAGTATCCCGCCGCGGTCTGGCTGTACGCAGATACTTCCGCGTAAACCGCCAGCGATCCCACGCCGACAACGCGAAAGGACGCATCGTACTCGGCCGTCTGCGCGGCTCCGGTGGGGCGCAACAACGTGATGCGGGTTTTGGGAAGCCTTGGACCCCGCTGTGGCATCGTTGAAGTCATCGAAGTCGTAGTCGTCATCGCGGCAATCGTCGAACCGGATTCGAAAATATAAAGATCTCCCGAGCTGTCGAGAACACTTGTCGTTTCCAGATACAACGGCCTAGGCGCGGGCGCTTGCGCTGACGCCTGAATTGAGATTAATGAAATCACCAAGCCCATGATTGTTCGTCGCATTGCGGTTCCTCCGTTAAATCAATGAATGCCTCAGACCGTTGCCGCCAAGTCTCGTTTAACGAACTCCTGTAAGAAGTTGTAAATTGACCGCAGCTTTACGATTTTTTACATAGCTTGGGCCGCTTTCTGTTATGGAATTGCTGGATATCAAATGCCGATGAAGCCCACATTGAAGATTTGCGTGCCGCGACTGAATCCATCCGTGTGGATATTGGCGGCGATCGTCGTTGTCCTCGCGGTCTTAGCCGCGATGCAATACCGATGGATTATGGAGGTCAGTCAGGCCGAGCGCGAACGGTTACGAGAAAACTTGCGCTTGGCCACGGTGCGCTTTACCGACGACTTCGACGGCGAAATCATGAGACTCATCTTTATGGGGAGAAGACCTGGTCCCAGACCGAGGCCGCAGGACTCTCCTTATGAAGCGGAGGATCTGATTTCGGATAGGCTAGCCAGGCAGTACGACGAATGGATGGCGACTTCTGTGCACCCGCGGCTTCTCCAGGATGTTTTCCTCGCCAAAGTTATCGGACCGGGCGATGTCGATCTTTTGCGCTTCGATCGCGACTCCAACACCCTTATTAAGGTCGCGTGGCCGTCGGAGTTTGCAAAATTTCACAGTTTTTGCGTAGCGGAATCCCTAACCGCCGGACGCGAAGAACTGGCGAGTCGAATGCCGGATGATCGCAGGCTGGAAGACCTGGACTTGGAGGGCATTCCGGCCATCAGCTTTCCTGTCGGGTTTTCGCAGCCTCAGCAGTTCCGAGATAGGCTGCGGGGTTTTCCGCCGAGGCAAACAAGCTGGGAAATCATCCGGATCGACCGCACAGCTTTCGACGAATTTGTATCGAGTCTCGTCCAAAAGCATTTTCCCAAGCATGGAGACTTCGATTACAACATCCTTATCGCGGACGGCACGTCAGGAAATGTGGCATATCGGTCGTCCGCGGACTTGAACATACAGGATTTTCAAAAAGGCGCCGACGCCAGTCTCAACTTGAGGCTCGGCTTTGGAGCACGAGGCCGTCCGTCTCCCAATACAGGCTTTCCGCGCGATGGAAACATAGTTGGTTTCCAGCCACGCGCGGGCGTGGTGAAAGGATGGCAGCTGTACGTCAAACACCATTCCGGTTCGCTGGATTCATTTGCCGGCCAATTTCGTGCGCGAAATCTCGCGTTTAGCTTTGCGGTTTTCGCATTGCTGGCCATCGGCATCGCTTTCACTTTCATTTCGAGCGAACGCGTTAAAGCCATGGGCAAGCTCCAACTGGAATTCGCCGCCGGCCTTTCACACGAGCTACGGACGCCTCTGACGGCGATCCGATCGGCGGGATACAACCTGAGGCATGGCAATGTTGCAGAAGAGGACGTCGCCAGATATGGGGAAATGATTCAGGAGCAGGGGAACCGGCTTTCGGAAATGGTTGAGCAGGCGCTACTGTTCGCCCAGATTCAGGCCGGCCGCAACAGATATGAACCTGCTCCGGTGGAAATCGGCAGCGTTATCGGCAAAGTCATTTCGTCCTGCGGCGGCGCTTCACCGATGTGTACGAATGAAATTGTCGCCGATGTCGCGCCCGACCTTCCTCCTGCTATCACAGATGAAAATGCCCTGAATCACTGCCTGAGAAACCTGTTGATGAATGCTGTGAAATACGGCGAACCTTCAGGCAGTATCTGCATTTCTGCGCGGCTTGTGGAGCAGACGCCCAAGTCCGAGATTGCCATCACCGTGGAAAATACCGGGCCTGCGATCGATTCCGCCGATCTCCCTCATCTCTTCGAACCTTTTTATCGCGGCAAGAACACGAACGGAAAGCCTGGAAATGGCTTGGGCCTTTACATGGTGAGTTCGATCATGAAGTCGATAGGCGGACGTGTCCAACACTCCAACTCGGTCGCGGGAACCCGCTTCACATTGTATATTCCCGCCGTCGGTCCATCCTTTCTGGAAGCCGCTGAATGATGAATCGGGGCGGTGCAAATCGCATCTTTCTGGTCGAAGACGAACCGGCGCTCAGGTTGGCTTTGGTGGACTTGCTTAAGGGAGAAGGTTACAGGATCGAGAGCACCAATCGGGGAATCGAAGCCCGAGACCGCCTGCTTAAGGAAGCATTTGATCTCGTGATTCTGGACGTGATGCTTCCGGACGTCAGCGGCTTCGACGTGTGCAAGCATGCGCGGGAGCATGGCGTCAATACGCGCATTTTGATGTTGACCGCGCGTGATCAGGTGTCCGACAAGGTGCAGGGCTTTCGAATCGGCGCCGACGATTACCTGACAAAGCCATTTGATCCTGCGGAGCTTCTGGCCCGGGTGGAAGCCTTGCTTCGAAGATGGTCCGATAACCGGACTGAAAGTTGGCGGGTGTTCGGTAATGTCAAAGTCGATTTAAGGAAGAGGATGGTTTTTCGTTCCGACCAACGCATTGCGTTATCTGAGCGTGAATTCACCGTACTCCGTTATTTGATTGAACGTCCCGGCGAGGTTGTGACCCGAGATCAGCTCTTGGTTGACGTTTGGTCTTACGCGGCTGGGACAACCACTCGCACCGTGGACGTGCATATTGCATTGCTGAGACAAAAACTCGAGCCCGATCCGCGAAATCCGGAATTCATCGTCACGGTCCACAATCAGGGTTACCGTTTCTTGGGCTAGCGTTTCGATTTCTCGGACAGAACGAAAAATGGACGCTATTGCTCAACGAATCCGGAGAGGCTTGCGACGATGGTGAGCAGCTCAGTTGGTTCAACCGGCTTGGCAACGTGCATCTGGTAGCCCGAAGCCAGTGCTTTGACGCGATCTTCGATCCGTGCAAAGGCGGTAAGCGCCACTGCGGGCACTCGGTTGTCGCGAGTCTGTCGTTCACGCTCGCGCACTCTCTTTATGAGGCTATAGCCGTCCACGTTGGGCATTCCGATGTCGGATATCAGCAAATCGGGCCGCGCCGTCTGGAAAAAGTCGAGCGCATCTTCAGCGCTGGTCGCCGTTCGAACGACTGCGCCGCAACTTGCAAGAATCTCGCGGATCATATCGCACGTGTCTGGATCGTCATCTACGACCAAAACACTGAGTCCCGCCACTTCGGGCGGACAATCCATCACGCTGTTTGTTTGCGCACGCGGGTGCACGCCATCTTTAGACAGTGCGCGTTTGACGGGCATCAGCGGCAAGGAGACGATGAAAGTCGTTCCTTTCCCTTCTCCTTCGCTTTCGACAGAGATCGTCCCTCCGTGCAGTTCGACGATAGCCTTGGAAATCGCCAGCCCCATGCCGATGCCGCCATGTCGGCGCGTTGTGACGGCATCTGCTTGTCTGAATCGTTCAAACACGTGAGGAAGGAAATCCGGCGCGATGCCTCTTCCGTCATCGGCTATACGCATTTCGATATGAGAATCAACTCGCTCGAGACTGACTTGCACATGCCCGCCTTTGGGAGTGAACTTGATCGCATTGGATAAGAGATTCCAGATCACCTGTTGCAACCTTTCAAAATCTCCTGCAATAGGTCCGGCGTCAGAATCGAGGATTGTTTTTACCTGCACGTTTTTGGCTTCGGCCGCAAGTTTCAACGCTTCGACAGCGGCGGTGATCAGTGCGCCGGGTTCAAGAGGCCGCACTTGGAGCCGCAGTCTTCCCATTGTGATCCGGGAGATGTCCAGAAGGTCCTCCACAAGCTGAGCCTGTGATCTGACGTTACGATCGATGACATCGAGCGCCTTCTCGATTTTTTCGGCATCCAGACTCCCGGACCGCAGCATACGTATCCATCCCACCATCGCTGTTAGCGGCGTGCGCAACTCGTGGCTGATCGTTGCTAGAAAGTCGTCTTTGACGCGATTGGCCGACTCCGCTCTTTCACGCGCCACTTGCGCCTCTTTCAGGACCTCGTGCATGCGGCGCTCGGCTCGTTTTCGTTCGGTGATATCCCGTGCGATTTTTGAACCGCCCACAACTTGTCCCTGATAATTGCGTATAGGTGAGACCGTCACCGAAACGTCGACCGTGTGTCCGTTCTTGTGCACCCGCCGGGTTTCGAAGTGATCAATACGCTCGCCGCGGCGCAGCTGCGCCAAAATGCGGGACTCTTCATCGAGAAGATCCGGTGGGAAGATTCGCGTTATGGAACTCCCGATCATTTCAGTCGCTGTGTAGCCAAATAGTCTTTCAGCGCCGGGGTTCCAACTCGTGACGATGCCGTCCAGGGTCTTTCCGACAATGGCATCGTCGGCGGACTCCACAATTGCTCGCAGATAAAGGGAAGCAAGTTCCTCTTCCTTTCGTGAAGTGATGTCTCGTGCGATTTTCGAGGCGCCGATGATCGTTTGGTTCTTATCTCGGATCGGAGAAACAGTCAAAGAGACGTATATGATCCGACCGTCCTTGCGCACTCGCTGCGTTTCGTAATGATCGATTCGCTCACCCCGCCGCAGGCGATCCAGAATGTTGGTCTCTTCGTCAGGGTGGTCGGGGGGGATGAGAAGGGTTAGCGGCTTGCCTATTATTTCTTCAGCGGTGTAGCCGAAAATTCTTTCAGCCCCAGGGTTCCAACTGGTAATGATGCCGTCGAGGGTCTTGCTGATAATCGCATCCTCTGCGGATTCGACGATCGCAGCAAGCCGCGACTGCGCGAGTTCAGCGCTTTCCAGTTCTTGAATGCGCGCTCTGGCGCTCTCCAGTTCGGCCGCTAAGTCGTGCTGGCGATCCTTCATGGTCGGTTTAAGGCGGTAAAATCATTGATTATGAGACCCAGGCTCTCCTGATCCGGTCCCTGCTCCAGTCCAACGCTCCGGAGGCGCACAAATGATCTTGAACGTAGGTCCATTACTTTCAATTCTATTCGGAATTCTGATTTTGATCTTTCCTAGATTTCTAAGCTATCTCGTCGCACTCCATCTGATATTGGCTGGTCTCGTCGGTCTCGGTGTTGTCGTCTTCAAATGACGGCGCTGTCATATTCCAGTGCTATTCCATGGCTTCTTTACTTGCAGGTCCGGAACCTTTTGATTCTCGACAGATGCGCGATCCATGAATGAGGGCCAGACGTCCGAGAGCGAATGCCAGGCCGCCGACAACGGAACACCGGCGACTTGAGGCGATTGGGAGTTGTGTTCCATCAAAGAGAATCGAACTGCCAGGCTGGTTCCGAGTTTTTCGCACCGGCATGGTAGCCATGATATCCTTCGCAGCCATCAGTTCGTCAATCCTGGATCCACACCACTAAAGGAGTTGCTTCCTATGGAACGGAAAAAAGCGAGTGATTTTCCGCAAGAACTCTTGGACCTGTTTCACGAATACGTACACGGCGGGATCAGCCGGCGCGAATTTCTGGATGGCGCGGGCAAATTTGCGGTAGGTGGCTTAACAGCGACGGCTATTTGGGAGATGTTGAAGCCGAACTACGCATGGGCGGAACAAGTTCCGAAAAACGACCCAAGAATAAAGGCTGAGTATGCAACAGTGCCTTCGCCCAAGGGGAATGGCAGCATCAAAGGCTATTTTGTGAGACCGACGAATATGACTGGGAAGTTGCCGGCCGTGTTGGTGATTCATGAGAACCGCGGCCTCAATCCATACATAGAGGATGTGGCGCGGCGTTTGGCAACGGCCAATTTTCTCGCCTTTGCTCCGGATGGACTCACCTCGGTCGGAGGTTATCCAGGTGACGACGAAAAGGGAGGGCAGCTTTTTAATAGGGTTGATCGACCGAAGATGACTGAAGACTTCCTCGCGGCGGCCAATTGGCTAAAATCGCGTTCTGAATCGAGTGGAAAACTGGGGGCGACTGGGTTCTGTTTCGGCGGAGGAGTCACAAACACGTTGGCAACCATGATGCCCGAACTGGCTGCGGCCGTCCCGTTCTACGGCGCCGCTCCGCCGGCTGCCGAAGTTGCGAAGATTAAAGCCGCAGTTCTGGTCCATCACGGCGAATTGGATACTCGCCTCGTCGAAGCATGGCCTGCCTACGAAGCCGCACTAAAGGCCAACAAGGTCCGTTACGAAGGGTATGTCTATCCCAAAGCAAATCACGGATTCCACAACGACACTACCCCTCGATACGATGAGGCCGCGGCGAAGCTGGCGTGGCAACGCACTGTCGACTGGTTTAATAAAAACCTCAGGACCACATAGATCGCAACACACGTGGATCAAGGCTCTGCGCTCAGCAGAGCCTTTGTGCAACTATCCTCTCGTCATTGCAATTCATGGACTTAGCGGGGCGCTCTAGCGAAAAACTCCCGGTTCGTGTTGCTTTTGTTGGCCCATATTGCTGTGTCACGTATAATGCCTCCCGCATTTAAACAGCTGTTGGACTGAAACATACATATGTAAGCGAAGGAAGGAGCCTCCATGAATCGAAAACAACTGCTTATGACCGTTCTTACAATCATGATTGTTCTTGCAGCTGCCTCCGGCGGAACCGCTCAAAAAGCGCCGGCCGACGGAAGCCTGATGGACATCAACTCCGCGCCGCCGGAGAAACTGATGACTCTGCCGGAAATCAATCTGATGATTGCGAAGAAGATCATTGCCGGTCGTCCTTACAAGAACGCCAATGACCTCGTAACGAAGAAAATTGTGACGCCTGAAATCTTCAAGGGGATCTCGAGCAAAGTCACCGCGAAGCAGGAAGAAAAGAAATAGCCACGCTCGCAACTGCTGACGAACCCGGCGCTCGTGCGCAATAGCCCGTTTTAAGGCCATGCCTGAGTGCGAGCGCCGGGGGGCAGCCGCCGGGCGACTACGCCCTGCCGCTAACACTCGTTGCATTCCCTTCTTGTCTATCGTCCCGCCGGCTGTTAACGACCCCTGTTGCCAGCGAACACTAAAGCCACGCCTGCCGCTATCGAAGCACCACCGACAATAGGGGGAAGTGGAATTGTCTTCTGTGTATGTCGCGTCGCTTCAACCGGACCGATATCCAGGACTTTTTCATTCTTCGTGTACGTAATGCCTTGAGAAACGAGAGCAAAAATACCAGCAATGATGAGCACAATACCAAACACAGTTATCGGCTTCATGAAGACTCTCCTAACAATCGACAAGAGATAATCTGCAAATTACTGGCCATCGGCAGATTGCACAGAGATTTCGCCTTACCAGATCCGTGCAGAGTTTCCTTTTTGCTACACTCGATTCCGACTATGAGCGGAAGACAGTACGACATCGCCATCATTGGCGGCGGAATTGTTGGACTCGCGGTGACGAAAGCCTTGCTCGATCAAAAGCCGGATGATCGAGTGGTCTTGCTCGAAGCCGAGTCACAGATTGGAACACATCAAACTGGTCACAACAGCGGAGTCATTCATTCAGGCCTCTATTACAAGCCCGGTTCTCTCAAAGCGAAACTGTGCTCGGAAGGGCGAGACGCAATTTACCGATTCTGCGAGGAACAGGGCGTTGCGTATGAACGTTGCGGAAAAATCGTCGTGGCGACTGCCGAAAGTGAATTGCCCAGGCTTGAGGAACTGCACCGCAGGGGCGAAGCCAATGGGCTTGTAGGGATGAAATGGCTGTCTGCGGAGCAGATCCGCGAGCATGAGCCGCATGCCGCGGGCATCCGAGGCTTGTATGTTCCCACAACCGGGATAGTCGACTACCAGGCTGTTGCGGCCGCGATGGGACGGATCGCAAAGAATCGAGGATGCGAATTGAAAACGGGCGCTCGTGTCGTCGCCTCGCACCGTTCCAACGGTGAAATCGTTCTTGAGACCGAGGCGGGGGAGGTTGCCTGCCGCGCTTTAATCAACTGCGGCGGCCTTCAGTCGGACCGGGTAGCCCGCATTTGCGGCGTTGATCCAGGCGTACACATCATTCCGTTTCGAGGAGAATATTACGAGCTGATTCCGTCCCGGCAATCGTTGGTGAGAAATCTCATTTATCCCGTACCCGATCCCCGCTTTCCCTTCCTGGGAGTTCATTTCACCCGCATGATCCAAGGCGGCGTCGAAGCTGGACCCAATGCTGTGCTTGCTTTCAAGCGGGAAGGATATCTTAAGACTGATTTCGCACTACGCGATTTCGCCGATACGCTTGGCTTCAGCGGCTTCTGGAAAATGGCCGCCCGTTATTGGTATACGGGTGCGGGCGAAGTGTGGCGATCTTTGAGTAAAGATGCATTCGTACGTGCGTTGAAGCGACTTCTTCCGGATTTGCGATCGGAGGACGTTCACCCCGGGGGCTCCGGCGTGCGCGCACAGGCGGTCGATTCTGGAGGCACGTTATTGGACGACTTTCACATTGTCGCGGGAAACCGAATGGTGCACGTTCTCAATGCGCCGTCTCCAGGAGCGACATCATCGTTAAGTATCGGCAAGGCCATTGCCGATATGGCATCCCGGCACTTCGAGTGAGGGGAGTAAAAAGGGGACATTTCAACTATCCCCGAAATGTTTGTCCCCTCTTATCCCGAATTTCTTTTTTCAAGGTCCAGCAGGAACTGTTTTCTCCATAAACCGCCGCCGTATCCTCCAAGTTTTCCGCTTTTGTTCACTACTCGGTGACACGGTATGAGGATAGCAATTCGGTTCATGCCGTTCGTACGGCCTACGGCGCGCTGCGCATCGGGAGATCCGATTTTCCCGGCTAGTTCTTCATACGAACGCGTTTGCCCGTAAGGTATTCGCAACAGTTCCGCCCACACCCGCTCTTGAAACGCAGTACCCGGATAAATGAGCGGAAGACTGAACTGACGGAGTGCTCCGGCGAAGTACTTGTCCAGTTCAACTCGAAGTGCGGTCAGGTGTACGTTCGTTCCTGTCACCACAGGGGACCCGAATCTTTTCTTAATGGCGAGAAATTGTGCTTCCAGCATTCGCCGATCGGTGAATTCGAGCAGGCAAACGCCGCGGTCGTTTGCCCCTGCAATGAGTGGGCCGAGCGGGCTGTCCAACCAAGACACGACAATGCAATCGAGATTCTTTCCGGCGCCGGGAGGCGTTCCAAAGGTGCGACTGAAAGCATCACGGAATCCACTATGGGATTCGTAGCCATTGCCTAATACGACTTCGTCCAGACGGATCCCCTGACGGAGTTGGTGAAGAGCGTCGCTCATACGCTGCGATCTGCAGTAAGCCTGAAATGTCATGCCGTAATGTTTTCGAAAGTAGCGACGAATGCGAAATGGATCGATGCCGGACTGCCTCAGGTCCGCGTCCTTTATCCGCGCATCCGCGTCACCAAGCATGGCCAGAGCACGGCCTACCCAATCCGGCGGCCGCCCCTTTGCATCGAGGGGACGGCATCGCTTGCATGGACGATAGCCGGCAAAGAGTGCATCGCGAGCACTGGAAAAGTAAGTGATGTTCTGAACGAGTGGTCGTCGCGCAGGACAGGACGGGCGGCAAAATATGCGGGTAGTTCGGACCGCCAAGAAGAAGATGCCGTCATACGAGGCATCTCGCGCCAGATGGGCGCGCTGCATTTCATGTACGGACGGCATCGTGTTCATCGTTGTCATTGTTTATCTATCGAAAAAGGTATTCCACCGATTTCTTGACTCTGATGTTCTGCCTGCGAGTTGGGGACTCAATCGCCGGACGAAAGCAGCGTCCAAAGCCCGACAGCAATGAAACCTACTCCCGCAAGAATTCTGAGTGTCGGAGGCGAAATCATCCTGGAGATGAGTCCGCCGGCCGCAACGGCGATTCCCGTTGAGACAACGAGAGCGGCCGCGGCGGCCGCAAAAACGCTCAGTTTCCCAACATTCTGGTCTGTTGCAAAGAGGAGCGTTGCGAGTTGAGTCTTGTCGCCGAGTTCAGCGAGAAAGATACTGAAAAAGATTGATAGAAGGTGTCTCATCAAACCATCGTACGCCCGAAGATGCGTTTCTGCAGCCGCCCGACCCTGCCATATCTGACGGAGGAGGGCTGATCTTAACGGCTCCAGATCAACCTGAAGCTGTACACGCTGTTGCCCGGCGAAGGGTCAGTGATGCGAATGACGGCAGTAAAGCGGTTTCCTTCCCACGGCCGTTCAACGAGTTCCACCTCTCCTCGACCGTTTACATCCACTAATTCGAGGGTTTTCAGTCGAACTGACGGGAGCGGCTGTGAAAATTCGAATTTGTCATTGGCGATCGGTTTACCGGCAAGATCCTCTTCGCGGACCTGGTCCGAGCGAATCCGGAGAATCGCAACGTCGTCAACCCGGCCGCGAAATCTGAAGAATCCATTGCGCCCGCGCTTGTAATCGCCGGCGTCATTAACCTGAGAATCCAATGGCCGACTGTACCGTCCTCCGGGCGGTCGAGAAGGATCTGCGGGATTCCACGTCCAGTCGAGGCGCAGATGGTACAGGTCTGATCCAGAATTCCTGTCATTGATTCTCACTACGGCAGTGAAGTTATTCGAACGTGATGGGACTTCCATAAGGGAGGCGCTTCCACGGCCCGCCTTCTTCTCCATGTTGAACGATCCGAAAACGGCTTCGGGAATTGCCTGGTTATAGTTGGACCCCGCGTCCTGAAGGGGTGCGCCTCCCAGAAGCGTGTAACGGATGTTTGCACCTTGAATGTAGACGATCGCCTCGCCATCGACGCGGACTAGAAGATCGAATACCCCCTCGGGCGATCGAGGGTTGTATGCATCATTCCTAAAGCTTGGGAGTTCCTGAGCAAAGCCCGGAATGGTAAGACACGACAAAACCACAAGGATTTGAGCCGTTTTCATCTGCGCCTCCAGGACTAATTTAGACGCAAGCCGGGCGGCTTGTTTCGAAAAATCTTACGCCCCTGAATCACTGCCTCCGCAACAACAAGAGGCACGGACCAGCAAAACCAGCTCGCGACCGTGAGTTGGTCCATAAGCGACCCAAGGCCGGCGATATCAAAAATGGCTGCGGTGATCCGGAAAGTAATGAATCCGAATGTGACGATGTAGCTCCGGATCATCCATTCTCGATGTTGGTCCACAAGCTTACGGGATATTGCAACGGTCGCAAGCGCGGTGGTCGCAATCCAGACAAGCCCCATGCAGATAAGCCCCAGTCCAAATCCCCAACCGAAGTCTGTTCTGAACGCCAGGTCGATCGCGCCAATACTGCCGAGCCCAACGCTTGTTATATAAACAACCCCAAGAACTCGGTGTAGAAGCGCCCGCCGCCGGCTAAAAGCGAACGACAGTTGAAACGGGCCCAGGGCCAGCGCTACGACTCCGGCGACGACATGAACCAGAAGCCATCCACGTTTAGGCCAATAAATGCCGTATATGTCCGGGCTCACGGTGAGGTATTTGAGAGCCCATCCATAAATGAAACAACCGGCGAATGCTCCCAGCGCGATAAGGAATCCCGGACCTCGCTCTCTTCGAGGGGAAACAGGCTGCTTGAGGACAACAGTCTCGCCCGCTGCGTCGAGAAGTCCAAGCACCTTGATCTTTGTCAACATAGTTCCTTGAATGAAGAGCCCTGCGAAAGGCCTTAAACGGCCGCAGACCGTTGGCGTTGCAACAACGTCGCCATTCGCTGGAATTGCGGAATCGGGCCTGCAAGGAAGAACCACGGAGGACGAATATATGGACCAAGTACTACTGTCTCCCGAGATCATGGAACATGCGCGAGGGACTAGGACGTCCGGCATAGGAGAGCCACTCGTCTCGACATCTGGGATTACGGCCTACCAATGCAAGGTCTACAGGGCCCTGTTGGACCAGGCCTCCGCCAGCCAACGTGCAAAACTTCAGGCAGCTCGATGGAGCAGTGTAAGGTTGTGGAAGACGCGTTGAATCCTGCAAAAGTTCCATGGGACCAACTGATTCCCTTCTGGGCCGGCATTTTGAGAAGGGAAGACTGCGCTACTTTTCGCCGCCGAAGTAAAACACTATTCCCGCTGATGCTCGAAAACCATTCGGGCTCGTTCCAAGGGTGGACGTCCGGAAATATTCGGCTTGCAATAGGCGAATGGCCGTTTTGAGGCGAAGATTCCAATCCAGTCCGCCCCCGCCAGCCATTGCCAAGCTTAGATCGGATGCGTGCGGCCCTGTTGGAGTTGCTGCGACCCGTGTTGCCGCCGCCCCGATCAAGCCCTGAACAAAGAACGTGACTTTTGGCGTGCGGCGATAAAAACGGGGCCCATACATTATTGAATACATCTTTGCGCTAGTGGATGTACCCGACAGAGTCGGCGTAGCGTAGTGACCTCTCAAATCGAGGGTTCCTCCATACCGGCGTCCACGATTCTCGGTTAAAGATATTTGCCATCCGGACAGGTTCACGGATCGCTCTTGGGCTGCATAGGTGATCGGCGTGGATTTGTAGTACTGGCGTATATTGAAGCGCTGCAGTGAATAACCACTGAAGAATTCCCACCTGGGCGTCTGTTGCGCAACGCACGGTCGTGCGAAGAAAAGCATTATTGCGGCGGCGATTAAGTGAGGCCGGACCCGGCAGTTTTTCAGCGTCAATGGAATTCCCTCAGTGTTGCCCGACCAACACAACTTCATCGAAAAGCTCCGGCGGCAGCGCCGAACCCATCACGCGCAACCGCTCCAGAAAAGCTGGGGAGGGGCCTGCACCGCGAAAGCGCCCAATGACGCGTCCATCTTCTGCAACGCCGCTCTGCTCAAATGCGAAGATCTCCTGCACTCCAATGTTCAATTCGTTCAATCCTGTTACTTCCGCAATGTCGGTTACTTTGCGTGTGCCGTCGCTCAGGCGAGACGTTTGGACGAGGAGCTGAACGACTGAAGCCATCTGCTGGCGGATAAATCGGCTTGGCAGCTCAAGTTTTGCCATCATGACCATGGTTTCCAAGCGGCTGAAGGCATCTGCTGGTGAGTTCGCATGCACCGTTGTCATTGACCCCTCCACGCCGGTTCCCATTGCCTGTAACATGTCCAGGGCTTCGCCCCCTCTGGCCTCACCCAGCAATATGCGATCAGGGCGCAGTCGAAGTGCGGTGGTCAGGAGTTGGCGCTGCGTGATCGCTCCCTTTCCTTCGATGTTTGGGGGACGAGTCTCCATACGAACGACATCATCCACCTGGATTTGCAGTTCAGCGGTGTCTTCGATGGTGATGATGCGTTCGTGCTCGCCGATGAATCGCGAGAGGCAGTTCAGAAAGGTTGTCTTCCCCGAGCCCGTGCCGCCCGAAATCACGATATTCAGCCGCGCCTGGACGCATGCTTTCAGGAAGGTCATCATCGACGGCGTCAACGTTTGGTTCTGCAGCAGTTCGTCATTGCTCAGCACCTTTCGTCCAAAGCGTCGAATAGAGAGTGAGGGACCGTCCACAGCGAGCGGCGGGATAATCGCATTCACGCGTGAGCCGTCCGGAAGACGCGCATCGACCAGAGGAACCGATTCATCAATGCGTCGTCCGACGCTGGATACGATCTTTTCGATAATGTGAAGCAGATGACGATCGTTCTGGAAGCGTATACCGGTCTCCAAGAGTCTTCCGTGCCGCTCGATGTAAACGGATTTGTGTGTGTTGACGACGATATCGGAGATCGTTTGGTCTTTCAGCAGCGGTTCGAGAGGGCCAAGGCCGAACACTTCGTCCAGGATCTCTTCAGCCAGGCGATTCCTTTCAGTCATGCTGATCGGCAAATGGTCTTCTCGCAAGATCTTTTCGAGAACGCTTCGCACTTCACGCCGCAGCTCCTGCCGGCTTTCGGCTTTAACCGCATCCATATTCAGGACGTTGAGCAGCTTCTGGTGGACGCGCGTCTTCAGGTCGGCATAGCGCGAATGGTTTGTTGCAGGCGAAGGCGGAGCGGAGCGAAAGCTTTGCGGATTCGGGACTGGCTGCACTTGTTGGTTATCCTTTTTATCGGACCGGAATCGTAACACGATTGCTTGCGAACCCTCCCATCGTCAGGCTTACCGAAATGTTCGTCGCCGGCGAAATGAGCGCCGGCACCCGCACAGTCACCTGATATCGCCCAGGTATGCCGGGCGCGAGGCCGCTATAGATCACTTCTGCCTGATAGAAGTCAAAGTGGACTCGCGGCAACACAACCGTTCTGTTCAGCGGTTCCACGCCGGCCCCGGGTTGTCCTGCCGGGACGGAAGGATTCACCGCTCCAAGTCCTGTTGCATAAAAACTAATCCGGCTGCCCCGATCGGCAGGGTTTGTGCTCGACACAATCGAACCATCGCTCTTGATGAAAATCCCGAGCCCCCGGCCGTTATTAGCGGTCGTAAGAATCCCCGGAGCGAATGCAGCGATCGATATTGTTACATCATTGCTCGCACGTCCGGCGGTTGCCAGACGAATTCCATATTGTCCCGGCCGAAGGTCAGAAGGCAGAAGCGCCATCACTTTAGATGAAGAAACCGAGAACAAAGGAAGGGGCTGCGGGCCCACTGGAGTCATCAATAGAACTTGAGTGTTCTGGATTGAAAACGGTAATGAGGATCCCTGCGACGCAATGGTTTCCTCTGCGAGATTCTGACCCGATATCGACAGAACACTGCCAGGACCGAACGACGTGTAACCATTGAAGGTGACGCCGTCGCTGACCGCGTCCGTCAAAAGCGCAGGCGCGAGTACAACCGCCGCTGTGAGAGTCGCGGAGAGATTGCCGCTCGTGATCTCGACTTGCACATCGCCGGGATTCTGCGGCAGCGTCAGGATCGAGGTCGCCACTCCCTCAGCGTCAGTCAAATCTGTTCGAACGCTTAACGATCCGCCGCCGCTCATGATCGCGAAATTCACCGACACGTTCGGGAGCGGCGAATCCTGAATATCGGTAACCAATATTCGAATCGGCGGTAGAGGCGCGCCGCCCGCTCCTCTTACTCGATTTCCTCCCAGAATGGTGATGTGGGCGGGCGAAGGAGTTACGTGTGCTTCGATCAGGATATCCTGTGCGAGGCTGCCCGACAGGAGTTGTAAACGTCCAAAATGATATCCATCGTGCAGATTGACAGCGGAGACACGGATCGGCGCTTGAAACGAGGAACCCGGTCTCAAGCTGCCAGTAGCTCCCTCAATGGTGATCCAAGGATCGAGCGTATTCAATTGCCAGTCGAATGTATTGCTCGTCGATAGGTTGATTAGAGGGATGCCGATCGTCGCAATTGCGCCCCGAATCAAAGAAATGTCCAGAGAAAACGCGCTGGAAATCACGCCCGGCGCCAAGCTTGTTGTTGAAGTCTGGAATATTCCTCGCCCGAAAGTCGCCGCCAGCAGCATCTTATCCTGAGAACGTAGCCAAAGATCAGTGACGGGGGTTCGAGGAAGTCCGCCCGTCGAGGCGCGGCTGACGTCCGTCCATTGTGAACCGGCATTGAAGGTAACGAACACTCCATCGTCGGTTCCCACATAAATCGTCTGTGCAGGTTGATTGAATTGGCCTCCCGGGAAGTTTGGAGGCAGAGCGCCAGGCATTCCCGGCGCCCCGGGCACGATAATCACAATTCCGCCCCCGGGGGCGCCTCCAGCCGCTCCACCGCCGCCTGGCGCAAGGTTCGGCAGCGAATCCGGATCAATGACAATAGCGTTCACTGAGGTGCGCGGCAGATTGGCGCGAATCGACGTCCACGCTCCACCGCCGTTCGTCGAACGCAGCAGGTCGCCGGTTGCAAAATCACCCGAAATCCCGGCGCCGCCCGAGAACGATCCCATAGCGGCATACACCGTATTCGTTTGCCGCGGATCCACGGCAAGACGGCTGACCAGACCTGGAATCGGCGCCATTTGAGTCCACGTTTGGCCGCCATTTGCCGATCGCCACATTCTTGAAGCTGTCGGGCATGTCATGGTTGCAACTTCGCGAAGACACGCAGTCGCCGCATAGAGGGTCAAGCGAGAAGCAGGCGCGATCGCGAGGGCGACAACGACATGGCTTTCTTCGGCGTCCACGATCGGCAGCGCCGCCCAGCTCCCCCCCGCGTCGTTGGTGTGGTAAAGGCGTCTGCCCGCGATATAAGCGGAGGAAGGATTGGTGGTGTCCGCAACCATTGGGGGAAGAGGAGCTCTCAGCTCGGCCGATGGAATGACGCTACGCGAAGAAAAATCCGTCGCGTTGCCCACGGAATTGAAGACCTCGGCATTGCCCACCGCCAGGACTGAAACCGTCGTGCTCAAAGATATAACAACCGATCCGACAGATCCGACGCCGGATGGCCGGGTTTCGACAATCGTAGTGAGGCCGGACAGTCTTGACAGCCCCCCCGGGCCCGCTGCCCAGATAACCTCGGGCGCTTCCGACCGCACTCCCAAAAAGCGGCCTATAGGCGCTTGGGCGATCGTCACGGCCGGACCGCCAAGCGCGGCGAACTCCAGGCCCATTTCACCGCCCAGCAAGAGACCCCCGCCTGTGGGCGCCGCAGTGTGAAACTGCTCGGTGGCCGTAGCCAGGGAAGACCATGTGAAACCCTGATCAGAAGATTTCAGGAGACCGCTTGCAGCGACATAAAGGTTTCCTGCTGCGCTCACGACTTGCACGGGCGGCCTCGCAGCGCCTATTCCAAACGTTGGAAACCATGTCGCTCCTGAGTCCGGGCTCCGATAAAAATCCAAAACGGATCGAGGCGAGAGACTGGATGTTACATTTCCCGGAATAAGAGGCGTTTGCTGGAACGAGACCACAGCGCAAACAATGCCGCCAATGGAAATTACGCTGACCCAATTGACATAGGCGCCGGCGACGTTAGGATTTGGCGGTAGCTGAATCTTGGACCACGTACTGCCCCCATCCAGGGAACGAGCCAGCACGTTATCCCTAGCGTCCGACGCGCTTCCAGTGACTAACCCCGCATACACAGAGCCTTGGGCATCGAACACGATGGACGTCACGGAGTCCGGGAGAACTCTGGTCCATGTTGTTCCGGAGTCCGCCGACAGAAACAGACCTTCGGCTGATCCTGCAAGAACCTTCGAAGAATTCGTTGGGTCCACAGCAAGTGCGCAAACCGGCTTGTTCGTGAAACGGGAAGGTGCGATCCAATTCTGCCCGCCGTTTGTGGACCTCGCAACACCTTGACCGGGATGAGGCGTTTGGTCGTTTCCTGTTCCCACGTAGATGACATTGGGAAAGCGGGGGTCAATCGCAAGCGAGCAGACCTGCAGCGACATGATGGAATCAAGTTGAGGGGTCCACGCGCCGCCGCTGTTCTCTGTCTTCCACACGCCGGCGCCCGGGGCCGTGAGATACACGACAGAGTCGTTGAATGGATCGGCTGCGAGCGCCGCCACACGATCACGCGCCCCTGCAGGCCCGACGAAGGCCCAGGATCCCGCTGATTGTGCAAACGAAGCCGAAGAAAAGAGGAACAAAAATGCAGCGCAAGCCAGTGCAAATCTCAAAATGCAATGTGTGCTCGAGGTCGTTGTGTGCGCGTCGTCGATGGTCTGAAAAGAACTGTCCGATGTATGACTAACGTACGTTTGTGGCTGGCGCGTTATCTGTCGCACTGGAGATTCCTCCGGCCCCAACCACAACAGGCAAATCATCACCCTGCACTCGGCTGCCTGGAACGGAAATGTTGATTTGAAATACCCCTACGAAACCCGGCGCCAACCCGGACCAGATTACGGGATAGGGATGTCCACCGACCGTTACACTCACGCTCTCTGCAGCCGAGGATAGCGGATCTTGAGAGGCGACTTCGCCTGCGTTGACTGAAGGATTCGCACGACCCAATCCGGTTGCATACAAGACCAGGTTTTCATCGCGATCCGCAGGATAGTCGGGTGTTACGAGCATCATGTCTTGCGCATGAAACAGCGCGGCTCGCGGCTGCCCTCCGACATCGATCGTAAATACCGCCGGACTTGTCGAAGCAACCTGGATTGGAACACCCGCGCTGCTGAGCCCCAGCCGAGTTGACCGAATGGTCAACGTAACTCGTGTGGACGGAATTTCAGGCGGCAGTTGCGCACTGATTTCCGTGGGCGAAGTAGTGAGCAGCGGAATAGCTATTTCATTTGCGGTGACGCAAACTCCTCCCAAACTTCTGGGCAGTGGAGTCGCTGTGGCCGATGCGGTGTCGGCCAGATTTGAACCGATAATCGTAATGAGGGCGCCCGGCGATACAGGCCGAGTTCGGTTCACGCTGTTCACGACTCCCGTGGATTGAAATGCCGGTGTGCGACCCGCCGTCGGAACGACGGAAACGATGCTCAGGCCGGAGAGGGTCAGTACATATACATTGCTGTTGGTGCTATCCGCGGCTAGTCCGCGGGCAAGCAACACGGTCTGATTGTTGATTCCAAGCTCCAGAGCCGTCGGCCTCGGGGGCCATTGACGTGTTCCATTGGGTGTGCCGATCTGTGCGGGACTGATATCCATCACTTGTTCAGGCAGCGTCACTTGCAGATCAGCTTGCAGCGTCGAGAGGTTATATCGTTGCAGGCTTTGAACCGGAATTTGAGGCGTCGCGGCCTGGGTGCGAATGACGTTGCTACCCATTGCAGTGACGCCGAATGCCAGTGTCGCCTGAGCTTGTGCTCCTATTAAGCCTGCGGCTGACGGCGCAATCGCGCGTTGAGAACCCAGCACGGAATTGAAAACCGAATTGTCGACGATGAAAAAACTTCCGTCCGCAGCTGCGGACGCCGTTCCCCGAAAACCTGCAATGGCGCCGGTTCGCGTCACCACGAATGTGTCCGCAATCGGATCGTAAAGCCGCAGAGTTCCATTTGCTTCCGCCGTCAAAATGGAACTGCCGTCGGGTGCAGCCAGCAGGAGATTTCGGCCTTGAACGACGTTCGCTAATCCGGATCCGAGATTTAGTCTGGGAATAGCACTTCGTGTCAGCAGACTCAATTGCCAGATGGAGCCTGTTCCGGGGGCGACTCCTGCCGGAGGAAGCGGCGCCGCCGAAAACAAGATTGCATTCGATGAAGCGGCAATGGATCGGGGGAATTGAGGCGTCGCATTCAGGGGGATCGGGCCCATGGGAATCTGATCGATCTCCTGCATCGTTTCCAGGTCTACAACAGAAAGGTTTTCGCCGCCGGAATTGGCGACAACCATCGTCGAAGGATTCACCATCGCCATTGACAACGGCCGGTTTCCGACGCGGATCGGCGGCAGAAAGGCCTGAGTGACTAGATTGAACACTTCGATCTGATCCCTGGTGTAGTTGGCGATGT
>CAZIPZ010000032.1:0-10081 GCA_964541075.1 uncultured Solibacteraceae bacterium
GGCCCAAACCGAAGGCTATTCATTGCAGCAATCGGCCGCGCTCCCATCGTAAACACATCGCGAAGAATGCCGCCCACGCCTGTTGCTGCTCCCTGAAATGGCTCGATGAAGGACGGATGATTGTGAGACTCGATTTTGAAGGCGACGGCTAATCCATCGCCGATGTCGATAATGCCCGCATTTTCTCCAGGACCCTGCAGAACGGCCTCGCCACGCGTTGGCAAGCGACGGAGGTGGACTCGGGAACTCTTGTAACTGCAGTGTTCGCTCCACATGACGCTGAAAATTCCAAGCTCGGTCGCTGTGGGTTCGCGTTTTAAGATCTCCGTGATTTTGCGGTATTCGGCCTCGGTGAGGTTGTGTTGGGACAAGAGTTCTGCGGAAATCATATGTTTATGTGCTTGTTGCCAGTGCTTCAAGCATCGATTCGAATATCGCTTTGCCGTCGGCGCTTCCCAGGAGGCTCTCGCTGGATCGATCCGGATGCGGCATCATGCCCAGAACATTTCGTCGCTCATTAACGATCCCTGCGATGTTGTGAACGGAGCCGTTTGGATTCGCCTCTGGCGTGATGCGTCCATCGGCCTCGGCGTACCTGAACACGACCTGTTCATTGTCCTCCATTCGGCCTAGAGTTTCTTCGTCAGCGAAATAGTTGCCTTCCCCGTGGCCGATAGGAATATGAAGCACCTGCCCCTTACTGAAACGGTTCGTGAATGGTGTGTGATTGTTTTCAGTCCTCACGTACAGAAACTTGCAGACATACTTCATTCCAACGTTCCTCAGGAGCGCGCCGGGGAGCAAACCTGCTTCAGTGAGGATTTGAAATCCGTTGCAGATGCCGATTACAAGTCCGCCCTTTTCGGCAAAATCGCGAACAGCACGCATGACTGGAGAAAAGCGGGCGAGTGCACCGGTGCGAAGATAGTCCCCATAAGCAAATCCGCCCGGAAGAATGATCGCATCAAACCCTTTGACGGATGTATCCTGGTGCCACACGAATTCAACTGGTCTCTTGATGACGGACTGAATCACGTAGTAACAGTCGTGATCGCAGTTCGATCCAGGGAAGATGATTACGCCGAACTTCATATCACTCCCAAACGATCTGATACTCTTCGATTACAGGGTTCGTCAAAACTTCCTTCGCTAGCCGCTCTACCTGCTGTTTCGTCCGCTCAGGCGGCAGCCCGTCCTGAAGTTGGATGTCAAAACACTTGCCTTGGCGGATATCCGTCACCTCGGCAAGGCCAAGATGCTCGAGGTTTCTGTGGATGGTCATTCCTTGAGGATCCAAGACTGTTCTCTTCAAGGTTACGACAATGCGCGCTTTCATGACGTTCCCGATCCTCTCTTACCCTTCATATTTAACTTGTCGGTCCTTCGAAAACCCGTTCGAATATGCGATCAACATTGCGGAGCAACTTACCGGAATTGAAGGCGCGATCGATTTCCGATGGCGCCAGCGTTTGCTTGATGTCCGGATCAGCCGATACCTTTTCCTTGAAATCTCCACCCTCGTCCCAAACGCGCATGGCATTCCGCTGAACCCAGCGATATGCGTCTTCGCGCGTTGTCCCTTTTGCAACGAGTTCGAGAAGCAACTCGCCAGAATAGACCAGCCCATGGGTGAGCTCCAGATTCTTTTGCATTCGATCGGGGTATACAACGAGCCGATCGACCAAAGAAGAAGTTTTATCCAAGAGGTAGTCGGCAAGGATGGTGGAGTCAGGGAAAATAATTCGCTCTACCGAAGAATGAGAAATGTCGCGTTCATGCCACAAGGCGACATTCTCCATCGCCGCTATTGCATTCGTTCGCAGAATTCGGGCCAAGCCGGAAATCTGTTCAGCAGTTACGGGATTCCGTTTGTGGGGCATGGCAGACGATCCCTTCTGTCCCTTGGAAAAATATTCTTCGACCTCTCTCACCTCCGTTCGCTGGAGGTGCCGTACCTCGACCGAGATCTTTTCAAGAGTCGACCCAATGAGCGCAAGCGTGGAAATATAGTGGGCATGGCGATCGCGCTGGATGACTTGTGAAGCTGCGGGGGCAGGCCGCAAATTCAACTTCCGCATCACTTTCTCTTCGATTTCAGGGGAGAGATGGGCGAACGTTCCGACCGCGCCTGAAAGCTTGCCGACGCGCATGGTTTCAACGGATTCTCGGAATCTTCCTTGATGCCGCCGTACTTCGTCGTACCAGAGCGCCAGCTTGAGACCAAATGTCGTTGGTTCTGCATGAACACCATGGGTTCGACCGACAACGACGGTCGTTTTGAACTCCATGGCGCGCTTCTTGAGCACGTCCAGCAAACGCTGCAGGTCTCCATGAATAATGACGGAAGCTTCGGCGACCTGGAGGGCCATCGCCGTATCCACGACGTCCGACGAGGTCAGCCCGAAGTGAAAGTAGCCGGCAGCCTGGCCGACATGCTCAGCGACGGAAGTCGTGAAGGCGATCACATCGTGCTTCACTTCCGCTTCAATTTCGTTGATGCGATCGACGGAAAATCCGGCATTGGCCTTTATAACCGCCGCTGCTTCAGCTGGAATGACGCCCTCCTCGGCCAGCGTTTCCGTTGTCGCCAGTTCGACATCAAGCCATCGCCGGTACTTGTTTTCATCGGTCCATATCCTGCCCATTTGTGGACGTGTGTAGCGCGGTATCATTCTGCAACTATAACCGAATTGGCGGCAGGGGGTGATCTTGCGACGTGACAGTCAGCACGGGTTTCAGTCCGCGATACCTCAGAGCGCCTAACGACTCCTGACGTGCGAGTTCGGGGTGGTTATTCTTTGAGCTTAGGTGAGCGAGGACGATGTTGTCCGCCATCCCGTCATACTGCTCACGAATAAACCGGGCGACCGCTGAGTTCGAGAGGTGGCCGTATCGTCCCATCAGGCGTTGTTTAAGACTCCAGGGATAAGGGCCAACCCTCAACATTTCCAAATCATGGTTTGATTCGAGAATCAG
Organism: uncultured Solibacteraceae bacterium; assembly: GCA_964541075.1. Lineage (GTDB taxonomy): Bacteria > Acidobacteriota > Terriglobia > 20CM-2-55-15 > 20CM-2-55-15 > CAZIPZ01. The sequence continues at coordinate 2,977 of CAZIPZ010000032.1, forward strand.
AACGTGCGAACCGCGGAGATTGTCGGCAACGGTCTCGGAAATATATCCAATGTCCGTCAGTTGCGTGACTTTGAGACCTTCGCAGTAAATGCTGAAGGCTACTGGCTCCGATGCATCGTGGGGAACCTGAAAAGGGCGGATCTCCATGTCGCCGATTGTGAAAGCGGCGCCGGCCTCAGTTGGCATCAATTGGGCGCCGTTCAGTTCATATCCGGAAGCGTCGAGCGATTTCATCGCGCCCTTCGTTAGGTAAGCCTTTACAGGAAGATCCTTTACAAGCACCTTCAGGCCGGATGCATGATCATTATGCTCGTGGGTGATCAGAACGGCGTCAATGCCATCCGGATCTTCGCCGATCCGTTCAAGCCTATTTGAGATCTCCTTTCGGCTCAATCCGGCATCGATGATGAGCCGGACGCAGCTGCTCTTAATGAAAGTGCAATTTCCCCGGCTCCCGCTGGCAAGAACGGATACAGTGACGGACATCAGCCACGACTATGTATGTACAGCAGGACAGGACAGGGGCGATGCAGCCGCACAAAGCCTGAATTTCGCGTGTCTGCGCCGGAGTGATACGTTAAAATCAATACACATGCGCTTGAAGCCAATTCTGTTCTTCCTCATCGTGGGTTCCATCGCGGGATACTTCGTATATAGCGAGGCGACCCGGGTCGGTCAGCCTGGTGTTATCAACATCGGCGAAGTGGCTCCGGATTTTACGATTGGCGACGAGAACGGCAAAGAAGTGAAACTGAGTGATTATCGGGGCAAACTCGTGTTTCTCAACTTCTGGGCAACCTGGTGCGAACCCTGTATTGAAGAAATGCCGGATATGGAAGTGCTATACAAGACGTTCAAGGGGAAGAATTTCCAGATGCTGGCGGTCAGTTTGGACCTGGATTGGGATACCGTGAAAGACTTCTATCGGAAACACAACCTCACTCTGCCAAGTTTTTCCGATCCTGGCCGCCAGGTTGCGAGTAAGTACAAGGTCTACAAGTACCCCGAGACTTTTTTGATAGACGAGAAGGGTTTCGTTATCAAACATTACGTCGGGGCTGAAAAGTGGACTAACCCTCAGGTCATGACTTCCATCGCCGACAGAATTCCTCCGGTCCAACAATCTCAAAACTAGTTTTCTTTCCCATCATGAAATCGTTTTTTAATTTTGAACGCCTTGAGTTGTCTGAAATGCTGGCGCCGTCGTTTCGGGCGGTCCAGATCTACAAGTCGGTCTACCAGCGATGGCTCAACGATTTCGATTTGATGACGGATCTGCCGAAGTCTTCTCGTTCTTCATTGGGCGCCGAATGGGATCTGCGCCTGCCTGCTGTGCACAAACGCTTCGATTCCGAAGACGGTGCACGGCGCTACCTTGTACGGCTGCGTGACGGTGAACTGGCGGAGACGGTATTCATTCCCGAAAAGAATCGCAGCACCATTTGCATCTCCTCGCAAATCGGGTGCGCGTTGGCATGTACATTTTGTTTAACAGGTCAACTGGGTCTTACTCGACAACTGGAACCCGGTGAGATCGTGAGTCAGGTGTTGATTGCGCAACGCGACAACCTTTCACGAGAGCAGAAGGATAGCTTCAATATCGTCCTGATGGGCATGGGAGAGCCGTTACACAACTACGACAATGTGATGAAGGCGATTCGAATTCTCCACGATGAGCACGGCATGAACATGTCGATGTCCCGGATAACGCTCTCCACTGCAGGCATGCTGCCTGCCATTGAGCGCTTGGCCGCTGAGGCGAACATTCCGAACCTGGCGATTTCGTTGACTGGAGCTACGAATGAAAAACGAAACGAATTGATGCCCATCAATCGCCGATTTCCAATTGATCAACTGCTCGATGCCGTGCGCCGCTTTCCTTTTAACCATCGGCAGCGCGTGACGTTCGAATACGTCTTGCTCAAGGGTGTTACGGATTCCGCCGAGGACGCCATGAAACTTGTAAAACTTCTTCAAGGAATTCGGGCGAAAGTGAATCTCATTCCCCTGAATGAAGCGGAAGAGTTGCGCTATCAGAGGCCGTCAGATGCCACGGTCGAACGCTTCCAGAAAATTTTGATCGATCACAACATTTCCGCTTTTGTTCGCAAGAACCGAGGGAACGACATTTCTGCGGCGTGTGGTCAACTCAAGAAGAAGTGGGCGGGAGAAGTAGTTGAGATCCAGGGACATTAACTAACTTAAACCGGCTCGGATGGCGCATCCGTCGATCAAAATGTTTCTCTGAGCCACTGAAAGATAGCGTCCTGAGTTTTCTTCTCCGCCAGCCAGTCTTTGGCGCCGCCCGAAGAAGAAGCAATCTCCACTCGCACCGGCGCCTGGATATACTGCTTGATGCGATTTCCCTCTGCTTCGTTCTGACTCATGATGAGCGCGGAGCGCGGGCGGAAGTCCTGAGCACCACCGGCCAAAGACAGGCTCTCGGTGAGACTGGGTTTGATGGCCACAATAGTTTTGACCTCAGGAAACTTTGCGCTCGCGATCAGAGCGAGATTGGCGCCAACATCGAACCCAATGACTACAATTTTCCCAGTGTCGATGCGTGGTCGGGCTTTGAGCCAATCCAGCGCCGGATCAATGTCCTGAGGAAATTCCAGGGGCTGCATTCGCCATTCAGCGGTTGCCTGAATGGGCGCGCCGTTTTTTGTCGTGCTTCGCCCATGACCTCGCAGGTCCAGTGTCATCACAGCCCATCCGCGAGACAGCAACTGCTGCTTGAAATCGTTCCAGACGGTGCGATCCTCACCGTATCCATGCAACAGCAAAACGGACGGCACGGGCGCAGGGATGCCTGAAGGCATGTCAAACGTGCCACGAAGGTCGACGAGGTCAAATGTCTTAAAGTCCGCGCTTCCCTCCGCGGATGGCGTGGCAGCGCCGGACGGAATTACCGCAACGTCGAGTTGGAAATTGAGTACGTTGTCTTCCCGGTTGAGAAACGTGCTGACGACCTTCTTGTCGGAAACTGCGCCTAGAAACTCAGCGTGGACTTCGTAATCCACCGAAGGAGACAGGGCGAATATCGAATAGAGGCCCTTAGGGTCCACAGTCAGCGTACGAACCACGTTCGTCTTCATATCCCGTACAAAAACCTTCGCACCGGCCAGGGGCTGTCCCCGCAGATCCTGTACGATTCCATGGATGTTTTTCGGTTTTGGACCGGTGTCTGGCCGTCGCCTTGTGAACTGAGCATTAGAGGATAAAGCCAGCATCAGCCAAGAGAACATCACTGCGCAGGCGCACAATTTGAAACCGGCTCTTCTCATCGGGACTCCTGTATGGAGGAATTCATTCTGGCATAACTGGGGATTTCCGCGCCACGATTGTGGCGATTGCACGACGTCCGTCTTGAACCTCTTCGGAATAGTGGACGACACTCAAACCAGCGAACGCCGCCTTCAACTCACCTGGCTCCAGCAGGTGCTCCCGCCGTGGAGATCGGTTGCCTAGCGCGTCCATGTGGGCGGTGGTGTATGTCCGAAAAAACAGCGTTCCATTTGGTCGGAGAGTTGCAAGGTACTGCGGCAGTATGGGCCGGTAAAGGAAGAATGTATTGATGACTGCATCGAAGCGATGGGACAACAGAACGAAGCGTTCGACATCGCCTTCTGCCGCCGCGATCCCTAGTTTTTTTAAACCTAGAACGAGCTCAGGCGCCCTCTCAATAGCAAGAACGTTGCAGCCTCGCTTTGCAAAAACGAGAGAGTGACGGCCGGTCCCTGCAGCGACATCCAGCACGTCGCTTTCAGCTGGGACAAGATGAGCGAATCGAATAACAAAATCCTCGGGTTCAGTCACGGGATGCATATGCAAAATGCCGATCGGACAAAGTGCGCATTGCGCATGTTCTTGGTGCGCGGACTAGGATTGAGGTCCGCGAATACGCTGATTCGCCACTTCAAAACCTCCGAGGCTGTATTTGACTCCGATCGGGCCGGAGTGGAAGCGCTTGGTATTCCGCCTGAAGTTGCAGACGATCTTTTTTCCTCCAAATCCAAAGAACGCGCGGAAGCAGAGTGGGCGGCGGCTACAGAACTAGGAGTCAAGATTGTCGACATACTTGATTGCGCTTATCCTCCATTGCTCAGGGAGATATTCGATCCGCCCATTGTCTTGTACGTTAAAGGATCGAAATGGAATTCTGAACTGCCGCAAATTTCCATTGTTGGGACGAGGCGTCCGACGGGATACGGCATCAATTGCGCCGAGCGTCTGGCCGAAGATCTTGCTGCTCGAGGGCTCGTAGTCACATCCGGGCTTGCGCGAGGTCTGGACGCTGCTGCGCACCGCGGCGCGCTTCGTTCAGGAGTTACTTACGCCGTCTTTGGAAGCGGTCTCGACTTTGTTTATCCGCGGGAAAATCGCAAACTCGCCGAATTGGTGGAGCAAAATGGCGCGGTATTGTCGGAGTTCCCTTTGAACACGCCTCCCTCGCCGCAAAACTTTCCAATCCGAAATCGTATCATTGCGGGTATGTCGCTGGGCGTTGTGGTTGTGGAGGCCGCGGAATACTCAGGTTCTTTGATAACGGCGAGACTCGCCCTGGAATCGAATCGGGAAGTGTTCGCTGTCCCCGGCCCCGTCACATCGACGCGAAGTTTTGGTCCCCATGCTCTAATACGTCAAGGTGCAAAGTTAGTATCAACTTGGCAAGACGTGGTTGAGGAGCTGCCGCATCCGGTGCGCGAGATGGTTTTCGCCCCGCTTGTGGCTCAAATGCAGGCTCAGCCGGCATTTGAGCTGAGCCAGGGCGAGCAAGAAATATGGAAGGCCCTTTCAGTCCAGGAGCCCGTTTACATCGATTCCTTGCTTGCGCGGTTGCCATTGCCCGCATCGGAAGTTTATAGTGCCCTCCTAAGTCTGGAGACCGCTGAACGTATTCGGCAACTGCCTGGAAAGAAATACATTCGGCGCATCTGAAAAAACCGGCTGTTGCTTTTTTGCCGCACACGACTTATTAGATTAACGAAAGCATTTCGAACATATGGCTGCAAAAAAATCACTCGTTATCGTTGAGTCCCCCGCGAAAGCCAACACCATTAATAAGTATTTGGGCAAGGAATTCGTCGTGAAAGCTTCGCTTGGACACGTCAAGGATTTGCCAAAGAGCAAGCTTGGAGTGGATGTTCGGAATGATTTTGAACCCGTCTATGAGCTGATTCCAGGAAAGGAAAAGGTTGTTAGGGAGCTTCGAACAGCGGCCAAGTCGGTTGAGCGTATTTTTCTAGCAGCAGACCCTGATCGTGAAGGCGAGGCGATATGCCAACACCTCAAGGAAATTCTCGACAGCGAGAGCGTTGAGATGTATCGCGTTCTGTTCAACGAAATTACTCCGAAAGCTATTCGTTCAGCGATGGAGAATCCTGGACGAATCAATCAGCACGTCGTTGACGCGCAGCAGGCGAGACGCATTCTCGATCGCCTCGTGGGATATCAGATCAGCCCGTTGTTGTGGGACAAAGTCCGGCGGGGGATTTCTGCAGGCCGCGTACAGACAGTGGCGTTGCGAATGATTGTCGAGCGTGAACGAGAAGTGCTGGCTTTCAAACCCGAAGAGTATTGGTCCATTACCGCCAAACTTGAAGGCCACGTCCTTCCACAATTCGATGCACGTCTTGCGAAGGTGAAAGGCAAAACCGCGGAAGTCAAGAACGAGGGTGAAGCCAATCACATCCTCGATGCCGTCAAGAAAGGCTCCTTCGTCGTCGAGTCAGTAGTGACGAAGGAGAAGAAACGCAATCCGGTTCCTCCCTTTACCACCAGCAAGCTTCAGCAGGATGCCGCACGGCGCCTCCGTTTTACCGTCAAGAAGACAATGATGCTGGCGCAGCGCCTGTATGAAGGCATCGAACTTGGCGAGGAAGGCCGTATTGGTTTGATCACTTACATGCGCACAGACTCGACTCGTATCTCAGACGATGCGATGCAGATGGTGCGTTCCTACGTTTCGGATATTTACGGATCGAAGTATCTGCCGGAGAAACCAGTCTTTTACAAAAGCAAGAAGGACGCTCAAGACGCGCACGAGGCCATCCGGCCGACATTTGTGGGGCGAACGCCTGAGGATCTGAAGCCCTTTCTCTCCGATGACGAGTTCAAATTATATCGGCTCATCTGGACGCGTTTCATCGGCTCGCAAATGAATCCGGCGGTCTATGACCAGACGACTGTCGAGATTTCCGTGAAAGACTACTTATTTAGGGCCAGCGGGAGAGTGCTCCGTTTTGATGGCTTCCTGAAAATCTATGAAGAGTCCATTGACGAAGACTCCAAGACTGTTGAAGACGACGAAACCGACGTCAGCCTTCCGCCGCTGACGCAGGGCGAAGCGCTGAAGCTGATCGAAATAACGCCGAAGCAGCATTTCACCGAGCCGCCGCCCAGATACACGGAAGCTTCCTTGGTGAAGGTCTTGGAAGAGAAGGGCATTGGAAGGCCATCGACCTACGCCACAATTCTCACGACTATCCAGGAGAGAGACTACGTCGCGAAGGATCAAGGAAAGTTCAAGCCGACGGAATTGGGCACTGTCGTGACCGACATGCTTGTGAAACATTTCGAAGACATCTTCGACGTTCAGTACACCGCTCGTATGGAAGAAGAACTGGATGAAGTCGAAGACGGCAAGATGACTTGGATCGAGGCCTTGGGCGAGTTTTACAAGAAATTCGAAAAGGATTTGAAGAAGGCCACCAAGAACATGGAGAACCTCAAGCGCCAGGAAATTCCAACTGACGAGGTTTGCGAGAAGTGCGGCAGCCCAATGGTGAAAAAATGGGGCCAGTTTGGAAGCTTCCTCGCATGTTCTGCGTATCCAGAGTGCAAAAACACAAAGGAACTGCCGAGCGAGGAACCGCCCAAGGAGGCGAGCGCTGCTGAATCGGAGCCGGAACCTTGCGAGAATTGCGGCAAGCCGATGATACTCAAGCGGGGAAGATTCGGGCAGTTTTATGCATGCACCGGTTATCCCGAGTGCAAAACCACACGGAAGATTACTGCGGGTTCGGTTCCGAAGAAGCCGGATATTCATTTGGACGAGACGTGTCCACAGTGCGGACAGGCGAAACTTGTGATGAGAGAAGGC
>CAZIPZ010000032.1:10091-25300 GCA_964541075.1 uncultured Solibacteraceae bacterium
GCCGCTTTGGACCATTCACGTCCTGCGGAAATTATCCGAAATGTAAGTACATCAAACCTAAGACCGTCGGAGTGCCCTGTCCAAAACCGGGTTGCGGAGGAGAACTCATCGAACGCCGGTCCAAACGCGGCAAGGTGTTCTACGGTTGCATCAAATATCCCGACTGTGATTTCGTTGCCTGGAATAAGCCGGTTCCCAATTCGTGTCCGGATTGTGGGGCGCCCTATCTGCTGGAGAAAACCACAAAGAGAGAAGGGCTAGTGCGCTACTGCAACGAGGAAGCCTGCAAGTACAAAGTATCCGTCGAGACAGAGCAAGTTTCGTGACAAGGAGGGACGAGGAATAGAGAAGACAGACCCCATTCTATAGTTTAGAAATGGGGTCCATCCTCTTTATTTCTCCCCCTTTTATTCCAGCTGTCCCCTTTTTGTCCTCTGTCCCTTTTTCTGCGAGCCATGACCCCAGAGGACCTGACATACCTTTACTCCCTAACGAACGAACATCGGTCGATGCGCTACGACTTGAATGGAATGCGTTCACTGGCGCGAGCGCTCGGGAATCCGCATGAGAAGTTCAAATCAGTGCTGATCGCCGGGACTAACGGCAAGGGATCGGTCGCCGCGTTCTTGTCGGCGATGCTGCCCGACGCTGGACTATATACTTCACCTCATCTGCAGCGACTAAATGAGCGCATTCGTATTGGTGAGCGCGAGATCCAGGATCAGGACTTAAAGGAACTTTTCGAAATTGTCCGCAAAGTCGGCGCCGCGACGTATTTCGAAATGATGACCGCAATAGCGTTTTTATATTTTCAGCACCGAGTGAAGTTTGCGGTGATCGAAGTCGGCTTGGGCGGGCGGTTGGATGCCACAAACATCGTGAATCAGGTCGCTTCTGTAATCACCACCATCGGATTGGACCACCAACAATACTTAGGAAACACCAAAGACGAGATAGCGAACGAAAAGGCAGGTATCGTGAAAGGCGCCGAACCGGTTGTTATCGGGCCGAATGCCGACTTTTCAGCAATACGGGACAAGGCCGGCCCGAGACTGTTGACGACAGCTACGGTCCAAAGAAATGTGCGTCATCTTGGAAAGGGGCGTTTCGAGGTGGATTTAAGAACCCCGATTCGAAACTACTCTGGACTCAGGCCCAGACTGCCGGGCCGGCATCAAATCGACAACATGGTGATTGCCATTAGGACGGCTGAATGTCTCGATATTCCTGGAGCGGACATAGAAAGAGGAGTGCACGCGGCGGTGTGGCCCGGCCGGTTGGAATCGTTTCCGGGAACGCCTTCTTTCCTCCTCGACGGTGCACACAATATCGCAGCGGCCCAGGCGCTTTCGGAGTTTCTCAGCGAATTCTATCCGCTGGGTGTCTGGATGATCTTTGGCGTCATGGCGGATAAAGACTTTGAGGAAATGATTTCCATACTAAGACCTCACGTTTCTCGGATGGTTTTTACGAAGGCAAAGATTGGCCGAGCCAAAGACCCGGCCGACCTTCGCCAGCTTATGCCAGGTTCGCATATTGAGCCCACAATTGAAGAGGCAATCGAGTATGCTCGTGTGCATGCACCAAAAGGCGCCACAGTACTGATATGCGGTTCTCTCTATCTGGTAGGTGAGGCTCGCACAGTGCTGGCATCCTGAGAATTTACATGGGGAGTCGCCTGGATAAATTGGGTTATGTCCGCTCTCTTTTCATTACGGCTCCTCTGATATTTTTCTATACGGGAGTTATGGGCTCGATCTCTCTGCTCAGCTCTATCCTGGATTCTCGCGGGCTCCTGCAGCATCGTTGCGCACGAGTCTGGGCTCGAATGATCCTATGGACGTCGCGAGTTCGTCTTCGCGTGTTTGGGTTGGAGAACCTCGAGCCGAACAGGCCATATGTTCTATGCGTGAACCATCAGAGTCATATGGACATTCCGATTGTCCTGTCGGCGCTGCCGGTTCAATTTCGATTTGCAGCAAAGAAGCAGCTTTTTCGGTATCCATTCCTCGGTTGGCATCTTCGTCGGTCCGGCCATGTTCCCATTGATCGAGAGAACCCGCGGGCGGCTCTTAGATCCATTCGAGAGGCGAGCGAAACCATCAGGGATGGAACGCCGGTCGTCATTTTTCCAGAAGGGGGCACGAGTCGTGACGGAGACATCATGCCATTCAAGGGCGGAGGGTTTGTGTTGGCGGCTCAATCCGCCGTGGAGGTCGTTCCTGTCACAATACGCGGTTCGCGAGCCGTGTTGCGTCCGAAAACCTATTTTGTGCGCGGGGGAAGCGTTGATGTAACAATCGGACAGCCGGTTCCGTCAAAAGGAGTGTCGGCTGGGGAACTAGCCAAACGCGTAAGGGACGAAATCGAGACTACTTTCAACCATGAACAAACCCTGGATCGGAATACCGACTCGTTATCACGAAAAGAGTGAGTACGTTGGGCAGATACGCCACTATCTCGATGCGGTCCAATGGGCCGGCGGCCTTCCGTTGATGATTCCGACAACAGCTGACAAGTCTTCTGTTTTGGAGTACATCAAGCGTGTGCAAGGCATTTTGCTTCCAGGGAGCCCAACCGATGTGGATCCGGCAAGATATTCCTCTTCTCGACATGAGAAGTTGGGGCGCCTTTCACCCGAGCGGGAGGCGCTCGATTTTACAATCCTGGATTACGTCGAGAGCAACGATCTTCCGTTGCTCGGCATTTGTTATGGAATTCAAAGCCTCAACGTGCATCGCGGCGGCACGCTTATTCAGGACATTCCTTCTTTGGTTTCGAACAATGTTTCGCATGATGCAAGTGACGAAAAGCCGCCTGCTCGTCATCTGGTGCGTATTGAGGAAGGGAGTTTGATCTCGAAATTTGCGGAGCAACGGCAAATGGAAGTGAACAGCTATCATCATCAAGCAATCGATCGTCCAGGCGACAATCTTAGAGCTGTCGCCTTCGCCCCGGACGGAGTAATCGAAGCTGTTGAGGATGCGGGAGGCCGTTTTGTTATTGGCGTGCAATGGCATCCCGAACGAGAATGGAGGGAAAGCGCATTCTCCAAGGCGCTCTTCTCTTCACTTATCGCCGAAGCCCGCGTTCGATATAATTGATTGTTCTTGCGTTATGTTGAAAACGTCTCTTAGTAGATGCATTGTTTTTTGCGCCATCGCGGCGTGGGCGGCGCCTTGGGCAATAGCCCAGAACCGGCCGCGAGTAATGCTTGACGAAATGATTAAAGCATTGGGCGGCGAAGCCTTTCTCAATGTGAAAGAGATTCAAACAACAGGACGATTCTTTTCTTTTGCGAAGGGCGATCTTGCAGGCTCGGATTCTTTCGTTGACTACATCAAGTTTCCGGATATGGAACGCACTGAATTCGGAAAGGACAAAAGAAAGTCCGTACAGATCAACAAGGGTTCTGAAGGTTGGAAGATTGAGGATAAGGAGGTCGAACCTCAGCCTGCGCGCCAAGCGGAGGATTTCCTGGCGTCATTCAAGACCAGCTTCGACTATGTTCTGCGGTACGTAGTGAATCAACCCAAGACAACCATTCAAAGTCTTGGCGTCGAAATAATCGACTTCAAGAGGGTCGATGTCATAGAAATGCGGGACCCTGAAAAAAATCTGATCCGCTTTTTCATTGATCGCGCCACCAAGTTGCCCGTGAAAATGCAGGTGCGACGCAGCAATGAGTCCGAGATGCACGAGGATCAATACGGCAATTGGCATTCGTTCGGTGGAATTATGACGCCGCTTTTTGTCAGCCGGTACAAAGGAGGGGTGAAAACAATGGAGATCCGTGCTGAGACGGCGGCATACAATTCCGGTTTTCCAGACAGCCTGTTCACCCCAACGGCCACGAAGTAGTTCGGGAAACGATGAACCCTCATATTCACTCCACTACGATCATCTGTGTCCGAAAGAAGGGAAAGGTAGCGATTGCTGGCGATGGGCAGGTGACCCTCGGCGACACTGTCATCAAGCACGGAGCAAAAAAAATAAGACGTTTGTATAACGACAAGATTCTTGCAGGGTTTGCAGGGTCTTCCGCGGACAGTTTCGCTCTGTTCGCACGCTTTGAGGCCAAACTAGAACAGTTTCACGGGAACCTGAGTCGCGCCGCCGTGGAGTTGGCGAAGGATTGGAGAACGGATCGTTCTTTGAGACATCTCGAGGCCGTGATGATTGTGGCCGATGATAAGACCACGTTTTTAATCTCCGGCAACGGAGATTTGATTGAGCCGGATGACGGTTTAGTCGGCGTCGGTTCAGGCGGATCGTACGCGCTGGCCGCTGCGCGCGCCTTGATCAAGTTCACGGACCTGCCTGCGCGCGAGATTGCTCAGGAGGCGATGCAGATCGCCGGCAGGATCTGCATTTACACGAATGAAACGATCACCATAGAGGAATTGTAATCGCGTCGCGGCGAGAAGCCGCGAAGATGGATGCTGTAGAATGAGCAAAGATATGTATGTGCGAGAGACCGTTGACGATGCGCCGCATTTGGACGAACTGACTCCTCGGGAGATCGTTCGCGAACTCGATAAGTACGTCATTGGTCAGGCCGGCGCCAAGAGGGCCGTGGCGATCGCACTCAGAAATCGCATCCGCCGCCAGAAGCTTGCTCCCGAAATGGCGGAAGAGGTGATGCCCAAGAACATCATCATGATAGGCCCCACAGGGGTCGGCAAGACAGAGATAGCACGCCGCCTTGCCAAGTTAGCGAATTCTCCCTTCCTGAAAGTCGAAGCATCGAAGTTTACCGAAGTTGGCTATGTGGGTCGTGATGTTGAATCGATGATTCGCGACCTCGTTGAAATCGCCATTGAGATGGTGCGCAACGAGAAACTTGAAGAAGTCGCGGATAAAGCCGACGCTAACGCTGAAGAACGGGTTCTTGATTTGCTGCTGCCGGCCAGCCCGCGCGATACGTCCGCAGACGAAGGAGCGCGCACTGCAGCAGAGCATTGGAATCGCACGCGTGAAAAACTTCGCACTCAGCTTCGGGAGGGAAAACTTGATGATCGTACGGTCGAACTGGAGGTGAAGGAACGGAATTTCCCGGCGTTTGAAATCATCAGCAATCAAGGAATCGAGGAAATGGATATCAACATCAAAGACATCCTTCCGGGATTTCTTGGGCAGCGTACGAAGAAGCGCAAGATGAAGGTCGCCGAGGCCATCGACTATTTGGTGCAGGAAGAAGAGCAAAAGTTGGTGGATATGGACCAGGTCACGCGCCTCGCAGTGGAGCGTGTGGAGAACAACGGAATCATCTTTCTGGATGAAATCGACAAGATTGCGGGCAGAGAATCCGGCCACGGCCCCGATGTGAGCCGTGAAGGTGTGCAGCGAGACATCCTGCCGATCGTGGAAGGCACCACCGTCAACACGCGCTATGGGATGGTGAGGACGGATCATGTTCTGTTCATCGCCGCCGGCGCATTCCATGTAAGCAAACCGGCTGATCTCATCCCCGAACTCCAGGGCCGGTTTCCCATTCGTGTGGAATTGGATTCATTGACGATCGAGGATTTTGTGCGAATTCTAACAGAGCCTCAGAATGCTTTGATCAAACAATACATCGCTCTGCTGGAAACCGAAGGCATCAAACTCAATTTCACGGAAGACGCGGTGCAAGAGGTTGCGAGGTTTGCAACCACTGTGAATGAAAGCACTGAAAACATCGGGGCGCGGCGCCTTCACACGATTATGGAAAAACTGTTGGACGACATCTCGTTTGAGGGTCCGGACTTGAAGAAGAAATCCATACGGATCGATGCGGCGTACGTACAGAAGATGCTGGCAGAAATTGTGAAGGACCAAGACCTCAGCCGATATATCCTGTGATCCTGATCCTGCTCTGCTGTCTTCTCGCCGCTTGCGGCAGGGTTGGCGAACCGCTTCCTCCTTTTGTACGAATTCCCGAACCCGTTAGGGACCTAGCCGTTCGGCAAGACGGACTCAACCTCGTCCTTACATGGACAAATCCCGCTCGGAATATCGACGGCTCTTTAGCGACGGACCTTTCTCGAGTTCTGCTCACAAATAATGGTTCCACGATTGCCGCACTCGATTCCGCTCCAGCCGGAAAGTCGCAGTCACATTCGATACCGATTGCTTCCGGCATCGGAACTCCCATGACGCTTGCCATTCAGGTCGAGACCTTTCGGGAAAAGAAATCTGAGGTGTCTAATATCGTTTCGATCACACCGGTGGGTGTCGCCGGTGGAGTAATAAACCTTCGCGGCGTAACCGACCAGCGACGAATTATGCTGCGGTGGGAACCGCCAAAGGAAAATCCTCAATATGCGGATGCTTATTCAGTACGCCGCGCTGACGCCGCAAACGAGGTTACGGTGGCAGAGCCTCAATATGATGACCCCGCTTTTGAGATTGGAAAGACGTATTCGTACACCGTCGCGCCTCTTCGCCATATGGGTCCAACGAGCATTCAAGGCGCGGAACCGCAAACGTTTGAGATTCAGGCGGTAGACCGAACCCCTCCGCGTACTCCCGAGGGGCTGAGCATTGTAGTGTCAGAAAGCGGCGCCTTTGTTACATGGGATCCCAATACTGAGCGCGATTTGGCGGGTTATCGAGTCTTCCGAAGTGAAACCATGGAAGGTTCGTATTCGGTGATCACCACACAACTGCAGACCACAAACGGTGTTTTTGATCCGGCCCATAGCAGCGGAATATACTACGCTGTCTCCGCGGTAGATGAGAGCGGCAACGAAAGTCCAAGGTCGATGCCGGTCCGTGAGCAGCCATAGCAGCGGTCATCAAGACCCTGAGGGGTGAACCACCCATCAGTGTCCGGACCGCATTTGTCCGCGCTAGTTGCTAAAATAGAACTTGGGAGGAGCGCTGCCATGAAGTTCTTTCTGGATACCGCCAACATTGAAGAGATTCGCGACATCGCGAGCACGGGGATTCTAGACGGCATTACCACAAATCCAACTTTGATATCGAAGGAGGGGAACTCCTTCGAGGACCAGTTGCTCAAGATTTGCGCGCTCGTTGACGGGCCGGTTAGTGCAGAAACCTTAAGCCGAGATGCGGACGGCATGGTGGATGAAGGACGCCACCTGGCCAAGCTTCATCCCAACATCGTCGTGAAATGTCCCATGACGAAGGAAGGTCTCAAGGCCACGAAGGCTCTCACTGGTGAGGGCATCCGAGTCAACGTCACACTGGTCTTCTCCGCTCCTCAAGCGATCATGGCGGCGAAAGCCGGCGCATACTTTGTCAGTCCATTTGTCGGCCGTCTAGACGACGTCGGCCAAAGCGGAATGGATTTAATCCGCGATATCGTTACGATATTCAACAACTATCAATTCAAGACCGAAGTTCTTGTCGCGTCGATCCGCAATCCCGTTCATGTTGTTCAAGCTGGGCTTATGGGCGCCGACATTTGCACTATGCCCGCAAAGGTTTTCGATCAACTTCTCAAGCACCCGCTCACCGATCGTGGAGTTGAGCAATTCCTGAAAGATTGGGAGAAAGTCCCCGTAATTAAATGATCCGCATCGGCGGCGATCGCGGATTGCACGAATGACGAAGATCACTGCAGCTTCACGTATCGAGCGCCTCCGCGAATTGGACCGTACCGCCGAATTGGGAGGCGGTCCCGAACGTCTCGCGCGCCAGCGAACCGAAGGCAAGATGACGGCGCGCGACCGCATCAACTTCCTTCTCGACAAAGACACCTTCGAGGAATTGGACAAGTTCGTCAGGCACCGTTCGATCGATTTCGGGATGCAGGACCAACAGTATCCCGGTGATGGCGTCGTCGCCGGTTACGGTCGCATTGATGGGCGTCTCGTGTATGTATTCGCTCAGGACTTTACAGTTTTTGGTGGTTCCCTCAGTGAAACGAATGCGCAAAAGATATGCAAGATCATGGATCTCGCAATGAAAATGGGTTCGCCCGTCATCGGTCTCAACGATTCCGGGGGCGCAAGGATTCAGGAAGGTGTGATGTCGCTGGGCGGATATGCGGATATTTTTCTGCGGAACACGATCGCGTCCGGGGTGATTCCCCAAATCTCAGCCATCATGGGGCCTTGCGCCGGCGGAGCTGTATATTCGCCTGCGATTACGGACTTCATCGCTATGGTGGACAAGACGAGCTATATGTTTGTCACCGGACCCGATGTCATCAAAACTGTAACTCACGAAGTCGTCACCAAGGAGCAGCTTGGGGGCGCGATGACGCACAACAGCCTCAGCGGCGTTGCCCACTTCCTTTCTCACGACGATCAGGAGTGCCTGTTGCTGGTGCGCGAGTTGCTGTCGTTTATCCCTTCGAACAATATGGAGGATCCGCCTCGGCGCGAGACAGCCGACCCGTGGGACCGAGTCGAAGAATCACTCGACGCGATCGTGCCAACAGAATCCAATGTCCCCTACGACATAAAGGAGATTATTCACGCCGTCGTCGACGATAACTACTTCTTCGAAGTACAGGAGTATTACGCGCAGAACCTCGTGGTTGGTTTTGCAAGGTTGGACGGACGACCGGTCGGAGTCGTCGCTAATCAGCCAGCTCACCTTGCAGGTTGTCTGGATATTGCGGGATCGATTAAAGGCGCCCGGTTTGTTCGCTTCTGTGACGCGTTTAATATTCCACTAGTGACGTTTGAAGATGTTCCAGGCTTCCTTCCCGGAACGACACAGGAGTTTGGAGGCATCATTAAGCACGGCGCCAAACTGCTATTCGCTTTCGCGGAGGCCACAGTTCCTAAAATGACCGTCATCACTCGCAAAGCTTATGGCGGCGCCTATTGCGTCATGTCGAGCAAACATATTCGGACGGACGTGAACTACGCCTACCCGACGGCCGAGATCGCCGTAATGGGACCGGATGGGGCGGTCAGTATCATCTATCGCCGCGAGCTGGCGCAGTCGGAGAATGTAGAAGTGTTGCGCCAGGAGAAAATCGAAGAATTTCGTGAAAAGTTTGCGACGCCTTACGTCGCCGCTGAGCACGGCTTTATCGACGAGATCATCGAACCCCGGTACACTCGGCGAAAGCTCATCACCGCGCTTCGGATGCTGAATACGAAACGAGATCTCAATCCACCTAAGAAGCACGGGAACATTCCCCTCTAGCAAGCGGATTACTCCGCCCGTTTCAACAGTTGTTCTTAATAGTTGCGCATCGCGGAGACTAGGGCGCCGACCCTGAACGACGCATCGTAGATCGATGCAAGGGGAATGCCCCCCGGCAATCGATGGCTGCCTATGGCGTGCAATCCAGCTGAAGCGATACAGCCGCATTGTGAACAGTCCGGATTGCCTCCGAACTGGCACGGGAGGACACGATCCTCAAGATTCGCAGTGATTGTTCGAGTTGTCTTTGCAAAGATGCACGCATCCGGTCCCGCCGGAGGATGGCTGAAGGCTTTGATCAAGGCGCTAGGCATCGCAAGTTTTGGGAAAATCTCGCGCAATTCCAGCAACTCCTCAATTACTCTAGTTCGCGCCTCGCTTGGGAGAATCTCGTAGCTCGTTTCGCCGATTTGTGGCGTAAAGAGGCTCATCCAGATTTTCTCGGTTTCTTCGCGCCCGCTCCAGAAGGTGATGAACTCCCGTAAGTAGTCCGGTCGTTCTGTCATCTGGCGCGTGATCGTGCAGTGAACGGTGATTCGATGTCCCTTGATGTTCTTGAGAATGCGTTCATACGTTGCCGGCTTTCTACGGGCGTCGTGTTCCGGAGGCAGGCCATCGATAGAAACGGCGAGCGTCATCGGTTGAATCTTCGCCCACTCGCGAGGGATTGGCCGAACGGCGCTGGTTACTAGTTGAATATGGATTTTCCTGGCGGAAAGCTGCGGGAGAATTTCATCGAGTTCACGAAACCTAACCAGCGGTTCGCCTCCTACTATCGAGAGGTGAAGTGGTTTATGGAGGTCTGCTAAACGAAGTACGCGGTCGACGAGCTCCCTGTCTTTGTAGTCACTGAGTTGCTCCAACAATCCTCCCCCGTTTAAGTGATTGTCGCCGTATGCATAACAGCCCGGGCAACTCAGAGGACATTCCTTCGTAATCTCAATTGAGAGAAAGGGAGTGCGGCCAGCCAGAATGGTTTTCCACCCGCGTAGAATCTCCGTAGTGTTCATGCAGTAATTAGACCATGAATGACCTCACACTGTTTTCATTTCCCATTCCATCCGGAGCAGAGTCCAATCCGATATAATCAAGTTCATGAAACGCAGTCTCGCAGCCATCTTTGTATTGCTTCTTGTTTGCACCGTCTCCGCAGAAGGTCAAAGTTGGATTCAGGTGAGCTCCGATCACTTCTTGCTGTTTACGGATACGACCGAAATAAAAGGACGCCGGTTGGCGACGGACCTAGAAAATCGAGTGGCGGCATTTTCGCAGGTCTTCGGAACCGTCCCGGAACGACAATTCCCGATCGAGGTTTTCCTTTTCAATAAAGAGACTGACTTTCTTCAAACTCTTCCTCGTCCGAAACCGGAAGAACGGCAGGACAAGGCTGCGTATTTACTGAGAGGACCGGACCGCATATTCATCGTCGCAAAAGACAAGTCGGCCGACGATATTTTGGACGACGTAGGTCACTCGCTTGGGCACGTTTTGTTCGAACGTTACGTGATGTGGCGCCCCTTCTGGCTCGCGGAGGGTGCAGCCGAATATTTCAGAAAGGTTGGCGCTAAGGTCGACGGCAAGACTTTCGCTGAAAAGGAACTCTTTCCAGTAAGCGATCTGGTGTCGATAGTACCGAGCTCTACATACGAAGACAGTAAGCCGGAGGGCGCGTTCCGCACGCTTTCGTATCGGCTGGTTCGAATTCTAGCTGCGGAAAATCCGCGCGGATTAAGAGAATACGTCGTGGCGCTGGGCAAGGAAACGTCTGGTATGCCGAAGTTTTTCCTTGAGACCGGACCTCTTGAACCGCTTTTGAAAAGCTACGCTGAATCGGTATTGAGACCGCCGGCGGCAACGCCTGCAATCAAGGCGATCGAGGCTCCTCCCTACAATCTTGCCATCCATTATGGCGATCTTCTGTTGGCAGCCGGTCACACATCCGACGCCGCCCGGTACTACAACGGCGACACCAAGGAATCTCGCGCGGCACGCGCGATTCTGACGAAGTTTTCTGCCGGCGGTTTGGAAGGCGCTCGGGTTCTGGCGCGCGCAGTCCGCGAAGTTCCTGACAACGGACTGCTTCAGTATCATTTCGGTTCGCTATCGACGGCTAAAAAAGAGGATCTTGACGCCCAAGCCGCCGCGTTGGAGCGCTGCATCCAGGTGCTGCCGCGTTTTGGCCGCGCTTATGCGGAACTGGCTCGTGTCTACGCTTTGACAGGTGCAGCTGACAAGAGCCCGCCGCTCCTGGCGCGCGCACTTGAACTGGAACCGGAATACGCTGATCACATCTATGAAATCAGGGCGGACGTGAACATCGCACTACAGCGATTCGACGCAGCATTCAGCGATATACAGATAGCCGAAGCGCTTCCTCACTTTGAGAAATCTCAGAATGAACATTTTTCTCTTAGCGTGATGTCTGTCCGGAAAAGGATAGAAGGCGCACGCCGGGAACTGGAAGACCGCAGCGTCCAAAGGCTCCGCAGGCAAGTGGATGCGGAAGTGGCGCGCCGCGAGCCGCCTCCTGCGCCGAAGGCCGCTCCCGCTGCAATACCACCCGGAAGGATTTCCTACCAAATCGAAGCACGAGCTCCGATCGAAGTGATGGATTCGATCTTCCCTGACTATCCTGAAGAGCTGAGAAGAAGTGGAGTTGGGGGAAGCATCACCCTGCAGGTCGTAGTCGGGCCAGACGGCAGCCCCAAGACCGTGACCGTTGCGACCTCAACATTGCCCAGGCTGAATGCCGCAACTATTGATGCGGTTAAGAAATGGTTGTTCAAGCCTGGGAGCCGGACAATCAAGTTGATCATCGATTACGCGCTTCAATGAATTGCCCGGTTTGTTTAAGTCCATCCACGCTGCCTGCCTTGAGCGGGAGAGATTTCCTGTTTGAGACCACCTCAAAAACCTTCACGCTAAGCTCCTGTGCAGCCTGCCGGTGTTTGTTTCTCGATCCCATGCCGCCAGGCGAAGAAATCGCGGGATTCTATCCAAACGAATATTGGTGGAGCGCCGCGAAGCCAGGCCTGCTGAAAAGATTGGAGGAGATTTATCGACGCTTCGTACTGCGGGATCATCTTTCTTTCATTCTTGCTGCGGTCGAGGGAAGGAATAATCTGGAATTGCTTGATATTGGTTGTGGCGGTGGAACGCTGTTGCGACAGCTGAAGCGGCGTGGTTTCAAGGTTCGCGGTGTTGATTTTTCCCCGGAGGCCGCGAGCGTCGCGATGAAGGAAAACGGTGTTCCGGTTGTGGTCGGTTCGGTTGCAGATGCATCGTTTGAGGAGTCGGTGTTCGATGTTGTTACGCTGTTCCATGTCATGGAGCATGTTGCGAACCCCCGCGAAGTCCTCGCCGAAGTTTCCCGCATCCTGAAGGATGACGGGGTCGTTGTTCTGCAAGTCCCCAATATAGAGAGTTGGCAGTTCCGATGGTTCGGCGCTAAGTGGTACGGTTTGGATATTCCCAGGCATGTCATCGATTATTCGGAAGGCGCGATGCTCAAGCAGTTGGCGGAGTCCGGTCTGACGGTCAGGCGCATACGTCACTTCAATCTCAGAGATAATGCGCCCGCTCTTGTATCCAGCCTGTTTCCATCGCTGGATCCCGTGAGCAGAGTGATTCGGCTCCGGCGCCAACGTCAGTCCGAATCGCCGCTTCTGGCGTGGACTCGCCATCTCTTTTATCTTTTGCTTGTGATTTTGGCTCATCCGATCGCCGTCTTTGAATCCGCATGTGGTCATGGCGCGACAGTAATGATCGAGGCCCGAAAGCAATGACGCCAACCGTCTCGGTTATTGTTGTGAATCTCAATCGACGCGATCTCCTTGAACGTTGCTTGAATTCTCTCTGGCGTCAGACATTCATGGACTTCGAAGTGGTTGCTGTGGACAACGGTTCGAACGACGGGTCCGGAGAGTTCCTGAAATCGGTTGGCGATTCACGGTTGCATGTTGTCTTGCTGCCGATGAACCGAGGATTCGCAGGCGGCTGTAATGCAGGCATCCGCGAAGCTCGAGGACGATACATTGCAACATTGAACAACGATGCAGTCGCCGATGCATGTTGGTTGGAAGAGATAGTGCATGGAATGGAGTCCAATGAGCAGATCGGAATGTGCGCCAGCAAAATTCTTTTTGACGGCGATCATGGACGTATCGACAAGGTCGGTCATCTTATTTATCTGGATGGCTTGAACCATGGCAGAGGGTCAGGCGAGGCAGACTGCGGCCAGTTTGAACGCCGCGAAGAAGTGTTGCTTCCTGATGCTGCTGGGGCTCTGTATCGTCGTGACATGCTGGATGTCATTGGTCTATTTGATGAGCAATTCTTCGCCTACGGTGACGATTGTGATCTTGGGTTGCGTGGCCGGCTTGCCGGTTGGACGTGCCTGTATGTTCCAACAGCGGTCGTCTACCACATCCACTCTGCGACTGCAGGAGAGTTCTCGCCCCTAAAGGCGTTTCTTATTGAACGAAATCGCATATGGGTTGCGGTGAAGACATTCCCACTACCTTTGCTTTTGATGTCCCCATTTTTTACGCTGTTGAGATTTGCTTTTCACGCTTACGGGTCTATTTTTATGATCGGTTCTTCCGGGCAGTTCGCCGCCGGATGTTCGCGAAGCCGGTTGGTTTTAATGATGGCGAAAGCCTATTGGTGCGGCTTCAAACATCTGCCTGCAATGTGGCGTTCGCGAAGGAAGATACGTCGTTTCGCGCGAATGACGGGACAAGATTTCACCACACTCCTCCTTAAGCACCGAATAACGCTGCGCGCGTTGACTCTCGGGACTTGATCTTGAATGCAAAGGAAGGCAGGTTGTCGATTCTTATCATCGCAGTTATGACTCGTTCAAAGCGTGTTCGTACGACTGCAGGCGCCGCGACAAAAAGGAATAAGTCGTTCGGAAAGGCGCTGCCTGCAATTGGGTGAACGGCGATGCAACTCGGGAAAAGGGCGAATGTAAATCGGGGAAATTGCCATTCCTCTTTTCAAACGGTCAACCATATTTGAAAGACGCTCGGGCAAGCTTTTGAAAAGTGTGCAGCGACTCAGCAAAACGGAAGTCGAACTCTGAAAGAGCTAAAGCCAAATCTCGTTTCGGAAACAACGCATTGGAAAAAAGCTGAACAAGTTATTTGAACAGGGAACTCGACCTGGTTTAGGGTAAATCCACCTTTCGAAAGTAGAAGTCGATGCGTCACAAAAGGAAAACCGAAAACCGCGAATCGCGATCGTATTGGGCGACGGAAACCGGGCTTGTCGCTTCGCAATAACTCAGGTTACTGTGCGCTAACGTCTTTCTTGACGGAAGAAGAACGCAGCAGGTTGTATTTGATAATGAAGTAGAGAGCCGCAATTCCATCTTTCCACGTTATCTTCTTGCCCTCGCTATAGTCGCGACCGTAGTAACCGATAGGAACCTCATATACTCGGCATCCCAGCCTGGCGACCTTGGCTGTGATCTCCGGTTCAAACCCGAAGCGATCCTCTTCGAGAGTAATCTTGGAAAAGATTTCGCGCCTGAAAACCTTATACCCGGTTTCCATATCTGTGAGGTTCAGGTTAGTAAACATATTGGACAGCAGCGTGAGAGTCTTGTTTCCGATGTAATGCCAAAAGAGCAACACGCGGTGGGGGCCGGAGAGGAATCGCGAGCCATAAACGACGTCAGCTTTTCCGGACAGGATGGGTTCCAGCAGTTGTGGATAGTCGCCTGGATCGTATTCAAGATCCGCGTCCTGAATGAGAACAATGTCGCCAGTCGCCTGATAAATGCCCGTGCGAAGAGCGGCGCCTTTGCCCTGGTTTTTTGAACAAAAGATGAATCGAGCGGACGGTGTTTCATTTTGACGCTCCATGTCGCGGAGGACATCCACAGTGCCGTCTTTGGAGCCATCGTCAACAACGATGATTTCTTTGTTCATCGGGACAGACTCAATACGCTTCAGGACATCTCGAACGAAGACCTTTTCGTTATAAACGGGAACGATGATTGAAAGCTTCATATTCAAACGTCTTCCCCTGCAGAAACGGGTGTGGGTCGGAAATAGTAGCATGGTGGCGCGCGCTGTTTAGTTAGCAACTGG
>CAZIPZ010000033.1:0-25232 GCA_964541075.1 uncultured Solibacteraceae bacterium
GACGGGGCGTTCTTCGGGGTCTTCCGATAGTTGGCAAAGAAGTCGCGTTTTTGCTCACTGAGAAAAGTTTTCAAAACAAACGTCAGGAACGCATGTTCGACGCGCTTACTCTGGATGCGGCAACTGAACATCAGGTCCAAAAGGCATGGTTCGTTGATGTCGATCACAGCAAACCCAACGATGCCATAAGAGCCAAACTTATCAGCACAGCGCATGACATATGTTTTGTGGTTTTTCGATCCTGTCAATTCCGCAAGCTGAGTGCGTGGATACCGATTTCCAGAGAAATTCATTTGGTTCGTGCGCTGCGCCAGTTCATAAACGCGCTCGATGTTCTGGTCGTTAAGCGGGGCGATGCTCAGGCGGATGTTGCAGTCTTTGAGAAAGCCCGAGTAGTCGCCATTATGCGATTCCAGAATCGTGTCGCGCTGTTGCTGCTCCCGATACATTAGCCGCCGCTGCTTGCTTTCCTCAGTCGCAGGAACGCGGCATTCCGGTCGATCCGGAATGGCGGCGAACTCGGCAGCATCGACTACAGCGACCTGCGCCAAGGCCGTTCTCACTTCCTCGCGTTCGAATGGTTGGTCATCCACAAAAGCAAGGCTATCGACTCCAATATTTAACAATTGGGCGATCCGGGCCACGGATTCACTTTTGGGTTTCCAATTGATCTGCGGATATAAGAAATATTCCTCGATGCCGTAATGTTGTAAAACCTTGATGGCGTCTTCGTGGTTGTTCTTGCTGGCAATGGAATGCAGGATGCCGCGTTCATCAGTTTGCTTAATGACATCAATCACGGCCTCTTTCAAGCCGATCTTCTCTGGACCATCTTCAATGAGAGTTCCTTTCCAGAGGGTGTTATCCAGATCCCAAACAATGCACTTCCACTTCTTACCATCCGTCTGAACGTCGGCAGGCCGAGCGGCCGGCACAACGACCGGCGCTTCTCTGACGAAGTCAAGCAAGCCGAAGTAGAGGATTGTGTTTTCGCAATCATTCGGAACGAGTTCAACCTCCAACAGGCGGGAGGCATCGATCCGGCGGCTGATTTCCCGGAAAGGAATTCGTTCACGTGTGAATCCAGGCGGAACGTTGATCATGTGTTGATAGGTTAGCGTCGTGCCTCGTGACTTCACGCTTAAGGTGATTCCTATCGTTTTCTCGTTTGGGTTGTAGCACTCGAAAAGGAAGGCATCGGGGATTTCCTTCGAATCCGGCATTTCTTCGGCGGAGAGGCGTCGCAAATAGGAAACCTTGCGCAAGGTTCTGGCCTTTAGCGACGAGGGCAACGGAATCGACCTTGCCACGGCGCTGGTCATAATATTCATGCGTTCTTTGCTCGCGGCTTCAGGCACGCTGTGCAGCGCCAGGCTTCCGGCCGTCCAAAGCTTTCCCCACCGCTTGAACTGTATCTTGAGGATGTAACCATTGATAGCGTCTTGCTGATCGATGCGCTCCATCCCCCTTACAAACAGCCGGCAGGCGCCATCTTTTCTGGGAGAATACAGCTCACAAGACGTGTAACAAGTCGGCCAATTACATTCGGTGCAATGTTCACCCCATGGCAGTACGGTCCGAGCATTCACGGATTTGCGGGACTCCGCGAAGCGTTTTTGTATCTCCTCCGGGATGGTTTGAAGAGACTCAACCCACTCGTTAACTTCCGCTTCGTACATAACCACTCTCTTCCTGATTGCTTAGAGCTGCAGTGGACTGCGGATCACCCTTATCGATGCCGCCCGTCACCGGAGAACCTGTTTTTCGCCTCTTGATGGAGAAATCGCGGAGGCTCTCACGGCCTGTGCTGATCTTTTCTTTGATGTATTCGCCTGCTTCAACAAGGAATTCCGCGGCTGCGTTGGGATAGGCGTCGTACTGACCAAGAAAGTAAACGTCATGTCCATGTTTGCCTGCAAGCCGGGCCTTGAAGCGGTATGTGCCTTCGTTTTTCTCCGGATTTATCCCATTCAGGTTGTACCATTCGCATCCTCGATCCTTGAGCCATTCGAGAACGCGCCACTGCAGGAGATAGGAACCATTGTTCTTCATTCCGCGAGCCGTCGTGGCGCCAAACAGATAAATACCCGTGTTCCCGAGCGCGGAACAAATAGCGCCAGCACATACTTCGCCGTCCGCTTTACAAAGAAAGACTCTCATTTTTTCCTCGGGCGAAGCCTTCCTCTGGATTTCCCTGTACACAGCCGGATCTGATGAACTTTCAAATTTTTTCCGGTCTTTCATCTCTAGATAAATGGGCTCGAACGATTGAAAAAGTGCATCTTCCTCGCCGTCGACAAGCTCAAGATTCTGCTTGCGGGCATTGGTCAGGCAGTT
Source organism: uncultured Solibacteraceae bacterium (assembly GCA_964541075.1). Lineage (GTDB taxonomy): Bacteria > Acidobacteriota > Terriglobia > 20CM-2-55-15 > 20CM-2-55-15 > CAZIPZ01. Next base: position 2,338 of record CAZIPZ010000033.1, read on the forward strand.
TCTCCATTTCTTGTCCAAGCCGTTGAAGAGCTCATCCAAGGAGGGACGAATGTCCATCAGGATTGTTCTCATTTTCCTGGCGCCAGACTTCCAAACATAACCTTCCTCCTGGAGAATGCGGCGGTAAGGTTGCGTTTCATCTTCAGGCAAATGCGGCAGCAAGCGGACGATCATTCGCCGGCGGTTGGCAAATTCATTCCTGATGGCGCGGACTGCCTGGCGAAACACTTGGTCGTCAGCTGCATTTGGATGCGTTCTCCACAATGGCCCCCAACGAATGTATGCGATGCCAATGCCGAATGGACGCACCTTTATAATGCGCGCCTGCGCAGCAGCGGCGACTCGGCCGTGACGTTTCAGAACGATGTGGCTGACGTTCGCATTCCCTCCTGTGCAGACAGAGTCGAAAGAATGCGTCTGATACAGATTCGCATCCACGAACTCGCGAGTTATCTGGTTCCAACCAGATGTCGCTCCATCGTCAACCTCGACTGAGAATTCTTCGTTTAGCTTTTTTCCCATTTATCTCAGCAACTCGGCCTCGGGCAATCTGGCCGCGGCCTCTTGACAAAGAGTCTCTACAGAATCGTTGTATGGCGACCAATGGCCTATCTTCGCAACGGGCCGATGGCGATGGTCGCGGCCGCTTCATGAGCGAGGACAGTGGCTGCAAAAAGCGGGCGAACGATCGCCCGGACGGAATGAGTGCTCCCCGGTTTTAGGGTCCGCGTATTCCATTTGTATTCGTACGGAGCGTCGACATCTTTTGACACTGGAATGCCGTCGATCCAAAACTCAACGAAGCGAACGAGAGAAGCATCGTTCACCGTGGCCGAGATATTCACGTCCCCCTGGGAAACAGTGCTGCCGTTCTCATGGTTCAGAGCCATCGTAATTCCGTATCCCGATTCCCGATACTCATAGGCGCCGGCATCCGGAGTCGTGTCCTGATTTCGCCAGTAGACGCCATCACCATTCCTCCAACTTACTTCCTTGTCGAGCGTGATGGTATTCGAAGCAATTGCCGCAATTCGTACGGGGAGGCCATTCGCTACACGAATGGAGTCACCTTCCGCTGAGCCATATCCATCAGTAAAGAAGCCTGCGTCCTCCACTTCAATGGACGCGCCGCGCCCATCTGCACTCGTCACGACTGTTATGGCTTTCCCTGAGCCAATCGCTGACGAACCGGGCCGCAATTTGAAATCGATGCTGGATGCATTGGCAAATAGCGGGTCTTTAACTGAGGCGCAACTCGAGTGGCTGCCGGCCATGTAGCAGACATTGTTAGAAGCCGTAAGAGTGCTGCCACCCGAAATGGAGATGGGACCGCCCTGAACCCCGCCTGTGCTCGAAATAATGTTATTGAAGTTATGAGACCCGATTGAAGGATAAATGCGGCTTTCCGGGTTGTAGTCGAAAGTGTCTTTTCGAGTCACCAGTTGGTTCATCTTATGAAACGTGTTGTTGTAGTGGCGAACTCGATCGATTCCACGGGCCATCAGGGCGTAGGATCCCAGGTTGTATGCGACGTTGCCTCTGAAGAGGATCTCGTAGACCTTGCCTGGATTTCGGTTGTTTCTCATTTGCAGAATGTGAGAATTCCTCTCCATGTTGTCGCCCAATACATTGGATTCATAGATGTGGTAATTCGTCTCTGAGTTCGGATTCAGGTCCGAGGCAGGCTGGAAAAAGTCTGCATGCAAGCCATCCCCAGGTCCATCCGGAAAATACGTATTGCGAAAATCGTACATGTAATTGTTCCGGATAATATGGAACCGGCCCGATAGGTTGACGAAATCTCCCAGTTTTTGGAATCGATTGTATTCAATGAGCCAGTGATCCGCTCCCGAGTCGGCCTGAGCCGCCCACCCGTTGCCTGCGCACAATACTCCAGGCACGCAGCTCACGGATTCGATCTCGTTTCCTCGAACAACGATATGCGAAGTGGTCGCATTGAAACTTCGAATCGCGCCGCCGCCCTTGTGGACATGATGGATGTAATTGTCCAATATCTCGACTCTGAGACGCCGGCCTGAAAAAACGACCGCATTTGCAATGGCGGTATTCGTATGAGTGATCTCGAATCCAATGATTCTTATGTAATCGGCGCCGACATCAAAACCGCTCATAACTGCTTTGGCGCCGGTCGCGTTTCCAACGAAATTGGTGTAGCCGGCCGATTCGCTTCCCGACCTTCTCAAGCTCACACGTTCATTGTAATTTCCTGGCAATACCAGGCACGTATCGCCTGGCTGCACTGCGTTTGCGCAAGCCTGAATGGTGGCATATTCACGCGTTGGGCCTGGCCGCGAGTCCACACAGCGGATGGCTGTCGGCGAACAGTCGTACGCTGTCGGATCAGTTTGTGAAAATAATGTCGTTGCCGAAGGGATCAGCGCAAACAGAAACGCGGCTAGAATGGCTGAACTAAGTCGATTTCGCATATTCGAACATTCGTCCCATCGGCGCAAATTGAAAAAGGGATAAACGGTTCACCACTCGTCCCCACCTAAACGGAGGTCTTATATGGCCTTTCAGCAACCAGCTTGATTCCCATATAGCCGAGGATCTTCGAAATGTGATCGAAGTCCTTGACGAGATACTTCATGAAGAGGTGCTCGCCAAAGATCAAAAGGAATGGCAGGGAGATCGTGTAAATAGGAATGGCGATCAGTGAGCGCAATGTGCCCAGATTAAAAAAGGTCGTTTCCCATGCTTCCCCAAGACCGCGCGTGCACGCGCGCTTCAAGTAGTATGATCGCGTCAACCTTTCCGGAACGACGGTCTCGTACACACAGGCTTCGTTACACCAGACGAACTTTTTCCCCTTCGCCATCATCCTTTTGAAGAAGATCGCATCGCCGCCGCCAGTTCTTCCATACTTTGGGTCGAAATGACCGTCGGGACCGCTGAAAACGTGTTTCCATATCAATACATTTCCCGTGCGAGTGTGTGCGGAATTGGTGATGATTTCTTTCGTCTTCAGACATTTCCTGTCCAAGAGGCCGCTACGGATCAACCATTTTGGACACTTGTTGTCAAAATGCGGCTTCACTGGCCCGAGGACTCCGTCGGCTTTCGTCTCCAATAACGTTTTCAAATGAGTGATGAGCCAGGCTTCATCAGGAAATTCGTCATCATCAATGAAGGCGATCAGTTGACCACGTGCATTGTCGACCGAACGATTTCGAGCCAATGAAATGCTGCGTTCGGGCTCCACGTGATAATCGATTTGGAATTTGGACTCTTCTCTCGCGTTGACAACAGCTGATCGAGCAGATTCTTCGACGTCGTTGTCGACAATCACCACTGAAAAATCAAAGGAGTCGTCAGTGGTCTGGTTTGTCAGACTTTCCAAAAGTCTTGCCAGTAATTGCGGCCTTTTGTAGGTGCAGATACAGATGGAAATATGGAGTTGAGGGGATGTCATAGTGACTTACGACGATGTAGTCTTGAGTTCAGGGCTTGTCAGAAACCGGATCGACGCCGGCTCATCACGGAAAAGACTGCGACAAAACGTACGCTATAGGACACCAGATATGCGACGGCCAAGCCCATGGCCCCGCGATCGCGGAGGAACCAAGCACACAGGAGAAGAATCCCAGCCCAGCCGGCGTTTGACCAGAACTTGAGCCATACATCTCCACTGCTGAACAATGATTGGCCCATGATCCAATCAGCCGACGCTATAACGCATGAGACAGACAGGACGACAAGCACCCACTCGCCGCCGACAAATTCGGGTCCATAGCCTGCCATGATCCATGGAGAAAGGATCGCAATTGGAATCGCCATCGACAGGGCGGCGAGCGCGCCAGCCTTGACATTGGTCCATAGCACTTTTCGATACCTTTTGAAGTCGTCCTCGGCCCGCAACCCGGTCAACATCGGGAGAGCGACGCCGCCAAGCAGCGTTGGAAAGAACATAATGGCCGTGCGCCAGCGGTCCGCGGCGCTGAACAAACCCATCTCCGCATAGCCGTTTCCCGTATGCACGATCAGCGTATTGGCAAGCCAGACAACCGGTACATATAGGAGACCGCCCATAAACGTCGGTAGACTGAACAGCCATAAGATTCTGGCTTCCTGAAATGAACCTTTCCAACGGATCGAAACACCATAGCGCTTCGCTTCACGGGAGATCGCTCGAAAATTAAGAAACACGAGCACTGCCTGCGCGCAGATCTGCGCGCCAACCACACCCTGCAATCCCCAGAAGTACACACCTGCGACCGTGAGCGGGAGTGATACGAGGCCGACGGTCAGATCGATCATGGACCGTTGTCGGAAAGCCTCGAAACCGTTCTGCGTCCCGAGTTGGGCCTGTGCCACTACATTGAGCAACATGCCTACAGCCGCAAGGCGAAGCAAGCCGCTGAGATGCGGCGCCGCAAGAGTGTTTGCTGCGAGCCACGGCGCCAGAGCAATCACGATGAGCGCCATCACACTGCCGCTTACCCAGGAAATCATGCTGGACATGCCGATAACGCGGCCCATCCGAGCAGGATCGGTTCGCCGGTGCTCGGCAACATGTTTCGTGGCTGTAAGTCCCATGCTGAGAAGTCCGAAGGACCCAAACATCAGCATTGTGCTTTGGATAATGCCAAACTCACCGAAGACCTCTTTGCCAACGATCCGCGCCGTGACTACGGCTGCAATCAACGCAAGACCTCTGGAAGTTACTGAGCCGAAGGCGGCCCAATACATGCCTTTGGCCAATCGGGCTCCCAAAGGCGAGGCCATGATTCGATCGACGCCGGACAGCAGAATTCGAGGAACGATGCCTCGAACGATAGGGTGAGTGATAAAAGGAAATGTCGATACGCGGTCGTCGGATGCTTCAGCCATTTTTGAAGGTGTGCCTTTGTTTTGGGAGCTGCCTTGTCGCGGCAGCGCCCCGAAATGCAACGGTTCCGGAATTGGTCCAGGCGCCCGCTCCGAACGGCGAATCCAGGCCGTTTGCTCCCGCAAAAACGGGCCGTTCTGCGGTGGCGGAGACGTTTTCAGCGGTTCCACGGTATTCCATCAGCACCACCAAGGACATGAACCAGAGCGTCGTTTGCATAAAAAATGAGGACTCAGAACTATTCGAGATAAGCAGGATGGCCCAGCACCCAATTGCCACTTTTCCCAAAGGATCGCCATTAATGAGTTTGACGACCGCGGTGTGGCCGGATACCAGCAACCAAACGACAAGCAGCACCATTCCCACGATTCCACCATTGAGGTAGTTCTCTAAATAGCCGTTGTGCGCCGACAACAAGCGATGTCGGTTTGTACCTTCCCATACCGAGACGCCAATCGATGTTTCCCAGAAAGCTCGATACCCGCTGCCCAACATCGAATGGATGTCCTTTGACATAATCGCGTCCCAGATTTCCGTTCGTCCCGTCAATGAAGGATCCCTGTCCAACGCCTCCAGGACCATTCCTTGAATGTCGAACACGCCGTTCAGGAACAGAAAGCAGCAAATCGCAATAACGCCTGTAGCGAACAATTGTGTTGGGTTTTTGAAGCTTGAAAGTCTGTTGCTGGCAAAAAGAAAAGCAGCTCCGATAGAAAAACAGATCAAAGCGGTTTTGCTGTCCGATATCACCAGAAGGTACATGGCATTTAAGAAAATGCCGGCCAGACACGCCTTCTGAAGGATCGTTTTTGCACCACGGCCTTTCCATGTCTCCCAGAGATCCCATAGGATCATGATTCCAAGGAGAGCTGATACGATTCCAAGGACGTTTTTGTGGTCGGCTACTCCCGTCACCATGAGATCGCCCTGTTCGTCGTAGGTTCTTCCGATTCGCGGAACATACCGTATCAGGATGATGGACATCGGCAAGAGGAGATAGGCCACCCGCACACAAACAGCCCTTAAGGCGTCGGCAGGTTTTTTTTCGGACAGGAAAACCAAAGCGACTAAGACGCAGCCAAAATTGTTAACGAGCCTCTTTAGGGTGGGCACAGGAAACGGCGACCATAGCGAACTGACCGCGTAGAATAAATATAGAGCAATGAGCCCTTTATTCTTCGAGATGAACTCTCCCCAATCGACCTTGCGCTGCACCAGAATCCAGATTGAGCTCACCAGCAGCGCGCCCAGGACAACCACGTTGATTGGGCTTCCGTCCAGATTACTGAGATCGGTGTTTCGCTCGCTTAGTGAGATCGAGGACCCTCCGCCGAACCAAAACGAAGCGGGTCTGGAGCTCACCATTGCCAACCACAAGGCCGGCGGCAGCAGGGCCCATGAAACAGGGCCGCGCCACTTGCGATCAACCGCCACCAGAAAATATACGAAGAGATATCCGAGATAAACGATCAATCGGCCTCTCCTCGAATGAGCGCAGTCATCCTTCGATCAATTGCCTCTGGGTTAATTCCATCGTGAGTAGTTGATGAATCTCGGTCGTGTAGTTGCCCCGTCCCTCGATGTGGGCTTGCACCATTCTCTCAACAGAGCCCCGCTCAAGATAGGGCCGCGCCAGAGACCTGGCATCCAGTAAGATTTCTTTCACGCTTGCTGCAAGGGGATTTCGATAAAAATATCGAAAGTGATAGTACTTGTGACGGCCGAGAAACAAGCGTTCGAGATGCAACGGACTCAGGACGCGGTCTGCCTTGACCAGCCAATGCGGCATGCCGTAATCGTAAGCGTAATCCGCCTTGAAAGTGAATTCCTGCGCATTCTGACGAATCCTCCCGATCCAGCCAGTCCGGCCCAGCGGCCCTCGATCCGTTGGAAAAGCGGCAAGTGCGGGATTGCCCTCGATAATCAAACGCGCGGCCAAGCGCAAGTTGACCGCGTGGCCAGCCGGCCTGCGATAGGACAGGGCAACCAGTTCATTATCGGTATAGGGCGATCGAACGGTGAGCTGCGACGACTCTAATGCAAAGCGAGGATAATGCTCCCAAGGCATCTGCTTGAATGCGATAAGCGATGAAGCACTCCCTTGTCGCTCAGCCGCCAGTGTTGCGATTCCTTCATCCACAAACGGCGCAAAATCTCGGTCGAAGAATGGATTGCGCACCTTATTAGGACTCAGTCCCAAAAGGCCGCGCAGAATTTCTCCACCGTAATTCCCAGTCATTCGAATAGTGGAGATTTCGCGGCTGGCCACTCGATTTGCATACAAACCGGCCGCGCCGCTGACTTCCATGGCGCCATCCGTCAAATACACCGTGCGTTTGGCCAGGTCGACAAATTGCCGTAGGAACTGCTCGTCTACTTTGATCAGCCGGTGTGGTTGCTGGCATGTCTTTGCCACCTGCCTCGCTACGCGAGCATCAGCATTTTCATTGAATATTCCACGGTGTGTGTAGCATGGCAGCGTACCGGGAGCACAACGAAGCCACGCCATGATGATTCGGCTGTCGAGACCGCCGGTTAGCGATATCGCAATCCTCTCGTTCTTTCGAAAGTAGCGGGGAAGCACCCGAACCAGCGTGGTCTTCAGCTCACTGTAGTACTGCTCCGAGGACAGGGAAGGCTGATTCTCCCATTCGCTTTTGTCAAAGTACCGTTCCCTGCGAGCCGCGGCGCCGTGGGACAGCGTGACCAGCGAAGCTGGCGGGAGTAAAGAAATTCCACTGAAAATCGTTCGATTCTGGAGCGGATAGCCCGCCGCAAAGAATTCTCCCAACCCTTTTGGATCGAGCTGTCGAAGGCTCGGAAGGACCTTAAGAATGGCCTTGGCTTCGGAAGCGAAATAAAAAGCTTCTGGAGTTTCATGAACGTAGAGCCGACCCATTCCAAAGCGATCATTAAAAACGATCGTCTTCCGTTCACGCAAATTCAGAATCACGCCGCTAAAGAAGCCATTTAGCTTCGTGAAGAACCGGTCTCCCTCTTTCTCGTACAGATGCATCAAGTGACTGGCGTTTTCCCGGGAGCATTGCTTTCCTGCCACACAAACCTGGGCTGACAGATCATCCCCGAAGTGCTCACCAGAGAAGACCATGCAAATATCTCGCTTGTCGTTCCAGACCGGCATGTCATCTGAAAACGATCCACGGTGCGAAACCCATCCCGTCCAAAGTCCAGCGTTTTCGTCGAAAACAACGCCCGAGGTGTACGTATCCTCGTGAACCATAGACTTCACCATGTCGTTAATGGCTGCGGTCCGATCTATCGGATGGTTCCGGTTGAATATTCCAGCAATTCCTGGCATGAAAAAACTTTGTATAAACGATCAGAAGACAGCTGCGAAAATTCGCGAATGCAGTTCGAAGGAATCTTGCCTTGCGTCAGTTGCACTCGGGCGGCTATTGGTCAACCATGCCCGCTTTCGCATCGGTGTCGATCAGTTCGACATTGACGTGATCCGCCAGCACAAATGCAATATTGTGATTCTCAAACGCCTCGCCTGGCTGGGGTGGCGCTATTAGCAACGCACCTTTCCCTTCCAGCAACTTGATCTGGCTTGTAAGATCGTCACATCGAAAGCAAACGTGGTGCAAACCTCCACCCTTCCGGGCGAAGAGGTAAGTCGGCGAAGTGGCATCCAGTGGTTCGAACAGTTTCACTAGCAGCGATCCTTGTTTCGAGAGAAAGACAACCCTGACTTTCTGTCGAGTATTGACCACGACATCTGAACTTTTCCTGTAACCAAACAGGGACTCCCATTTTCTAATACCGTCCTCAAGAGACCGGACTGCAATGCCAATGTGATCGATTACCATTTCCGCTGCAGAGAAGCACCGGTCTTCGTTTGGCGATGCCGGGGCCGGAGCCGCATGAACCCGCTCTAGACAGACTCAAAATACGGCGTAGACGAAGGGGCTAACTGCATCGCTGCCGCTGTGCACAATCAACATACCTAGAAGCAGAATGGCCAGCATTGGAATCAAGCCAACGAAGGTCGCAAACTCCCCAGTCAGACCCCATTGCGCCAAACCGATTCTGAGGCGCGGCGTAATCGCTGCAAGCATTCTCTGCCAGACCGGCATGTAAATCATGTGATAAGCGAAGAACGCAATCATCACAGTCGATAGAAGCAGATAGTAGTTAGAGGACAGCTGCGGATGCAGGTAGCTTCGTGGATCGAGCAAGGAACCGAACATTCCAAACGCCTGCTGGAGACTATTGGCCCTGAAGAAAATCCAGCCTGCTGAAATCGCGACAAAGGTGACCGCCCAAGACAATCCTCCATCGATGAAAGCGGGAATGTTCCAGTTCGACTGCCTACGAGCCTGTTGAATGAGTCGATGCAAAATCAGCAAAATCCCCTGATACATTCCCCAAAGCGCAAACATGATGTTCACGCCATGCCACAGACCAAAAAGCGTCATCGAGAAGAACAGTGCAAAGTAGCGCCACCAGACGTCCCTGCGAACTGCGGCCACAGGAACAAAGACGTAATCCCGAATCCAGGATGAAAGCGACATGTGCCATCGCGTCCAAAACTCGGACGGCGTTGCCGCCATGAAAGGCGAAGCAAAGTTTTCATCGAGGCGGAAGCCAAACAGCCTTGCGGCGCCGATGACAATGTGGGAATAGCCGGCAAAGTCGAAAAAGAGCTGAAACCCAAACCCAATGGCAAGGAACAAAACATCCAAGCCGCTCGACAATTGTGCAGTCTGGTCGAATCCCGCCTGCACTCCTGCGCCCGCCGTCATTCCGGTTACGAGAAGTTGCGACAACACCAGTTTCATGAACAGGCCCAGGACGATCCTCTTGGAACCCACCAACAAGTCTTCGGAACCGGGCCGTACGGCCTCTCTGAACTGAGGCAGCATGTTTCCAAGCCTGCAAACAGGGCCCATGAGAACGGTTGGCCAGAACGCCATGTACAACAAAAACTCGTTAAGGGAAGGATCGATTTCCTCTTGCCGGTAGATGTCAAAAAGGTAGCTCAAAGCCTGGAAGGTCCAGAAAGACATGCCAAGCGGCATCACAACAGTTTCAAGGAAGGCGCCTGCCTGAGTCGCAGAACCGACAGCTGTGGCCAAAAGTGATGTGGTTTTAAAGAACGTAAGCAACAATACGTTCGCGGCCACTCCACCCCAAAGTCGTGCAACCGTTGGGTCGCGCCTTAGGAACTCGCCGTATGCGAAGTTGAAGAGCGACGTTGCGACCAGAGCGACAAGAAACCCTATTCCCCAACTTCCGTAAAAAACGTAGCTTGCTGCCAAGAACAGAAGTTGCTTTGCAAGCGGTCGCTTGAATGCAACCGAAGCTATTGCGAGCGCGATAAAGAGCAGGTAAGCAATAATCGTAGTCACTATTTCTGCCTCGGCTTGCCGACTCTCCTGGCCGTCGCCAGCATCAGATTCACGGTATCCATATCTTTGGGCTGCACCTTCCCGGCGGGGATGCGCATGTTTGTGACGTCTTCAAGCTTGGTCAGAACGTCGACCAAGGCAAAGGAATCTATCAGGCCGGAAGCCACGAGCGACGAATCCGCGGTTAAGGCGACACCGGGTCGCCGAACCACGTTCGCCAGGAGGTAATCGATCATTGCTTGCGCTTCGTCGGCCATGGTCACTGAGCCTCCACACGCGGGAGTTCGGGTTGTTCTTGAAGGAGTTTTTGGCGAGTCGTGGATCGCGCCGGTTTACCTGCCGTGCTTTTGACAATCCATTTGGGTGGTTTCACGTATACGGCTCGGACGGCGACGCCCAGTTCCGCCACAACGGCGTTACGGATTGATTGTTCGATCACGTTGGCATTTTTGAGATCGTTCTCGTCGTCAACCTCCGCCACAACAACGATCTCTTCCGTTCCCAAGTCCGGATTGAAAAGGCCGAATGCAACGACACGGCCATCGTGAATTCGAGGATCGGCGTTAGCGATTTCTTCAACGTCGTGCGGGTGAATGTTCTTCCCGGCGACGATGATCAAGTCATTCTTGCGTCCAATCACGTATAGCTCGTTTTCATGCAGAAAACCCAAATCACCGGACCAGTACCAATCCTGCTTCAACGCCTTCGCAGTAAGGTCGGCGCGGTTGTAGTAGCCCCCGAATAACGAATCACTCTGTATCAGAATTTCGCCCACATGCCCGTTGGGTAAATCGTTACCACTGCCATCAACGATTCGCACGCGATTGTCTGGCAAGCAGGGACCGGAAGAAACAAAGCAGACTGCGCCGGGTTGATCCGGTTCAATTTTTTCGACAACGTGGCGGTCAATCAAACTCTTCGAGTTGGCCCAGATGCGCGCCGGCTTCGATCGCGGCGGACGCCCAGACTGAGTGACCGCAAATACGTTCTCGGCCATCGCATAGGATGCCTGCAGCGCTTCGGGACGAATACCGCAGGCGGCGTATGCGGAGTGGAACTCATCCATGCTCTGCGCTCGAACCGGCTCGGAACAGTTGATGAGCATGCGAACGCGGGAGAGATCAAATTTGCTGCGCCGTTCGGCGGACACCCGCCGTGCAAGAAACTGGAACGTGAAATTCGGAACCCATGCCAGCGTGCATCCGTACTTGCTCATGAGATAAGGCATGGACTCGGGCTGAAGGACCCAGTCTGTCGGCGACTGCATGACGACCGGCACGTGGAAAGCGAGGGGAAGCATGAAGCAGGCAATCAACCCCATATCGTGGTAAAGGGGCAGCCAGCTGTAGATCTTGTCGTCTTCCGTGAGTTGAAGAGATTCCGCGAGATGTCGCAACTGCACCAGCACGGACGAATGCGTCAGTGCGACGCCCTTCTGCAAACCTGTCGTCCCTGCCGAATGCTGGATGAATGCCAGTTGATCGGGATCAATGGCAGCTTGGCTGTACTGTGAAAGCGACAGAGCGCTTCCCTGTGCGCTTCTTACGATCTTTGCGTCCGATATGGAGATATGACTGAAGAGCTCTTCGGGAAATTGCTCGTCAAGAACGATGATTCGAGCCTGGAGGTTTTTGGATACGCCGCTCAAACCGATGCGATATTTGGTCGGCTCAATTTTGAAGTTGGGATACGCCAGAATCGCCGGGATCGCTCCCACCAACATTGCCGCAGCGAATGAGATCATGAGATCGATGCCTTGGGGCATGATCACGATGATTCGATCCCCGCGCTGGACGCCCTCTTGGACATACTGCGCCGCTTGCCGCCTCGCCTTATCGACAAATTCTCCAAAGGTGATGCTGCTGATGTCGTCGTCGTCACGATACATGGTGACGAACTCGCGGTCTGCCGGCGCGGCCAGAAGCGCCTCGACTAAAGTCTGATATTGAACGCTGTTTGGTAATGATGTGGAAACTGTCATGGACGACCTATAACGTGAGATAACGTATGCCCACTTTCAGGCATGTGCTCGAGAACGAAAGGCAGAAGGGCTTCGCTGGTGATCTTGTGTCCGATGCGTGTCAAATGTCCATCGCGCGGAATAAACATTGCTGCTTCCCGGTGCTGCGCAAGTATAGGAAGCAGGTCTTGAAACGAAACCCCCGCTTTGAGACACATCTCTCGCATCAATCGTTGTGGACGCTCGATGTCCGACGCAAAGGCTTCGACCATCGCATTACCAGGAAAGCTTTCCTGCAAGAGTGGAATGTAAGTCTCTGGATATATCTGAAATGGAGACGGAACCATACTGATGAGCAACTCGCCGCCCTGCTGCTTCACTTCTTCATTGAGTTTTGCGATCAGAGCCGCGGTAATCGGCAATCCCGTCTTGAGGACGTCTTCCCGATACCAGGCATTCATGAGTCCGGGCATACGGCCGACGCGTGGAGTCACGCCGAACCGGTTGAGAAATTCAATGACTTCGCCCTTTCCTTGAATCCATTCCTCAACCCAGGCCCTAGTAATATAGGTGACCTTAATAGGATTCGCGTTTCGAGCTGCAACCAACGCATCGTCTTCATACCCCGGCAAATCCTCCGGCAGACGAGTCAGCACCGCTTCGCCTGCATCATCCAGTGTGAAACACGGCCGCACCGGCTGAAATTTGAGATCACCATAACTAAGGCAGAGGTTATCCAGGATGTCATTAGTGAAAAACATCAGCAGATACACCGCAGGTTTACTATCGAGCTTCGTGTGGAGTTGCCGCATCTGCAGCAATTCCTGGCCGGTCCCATAACCGGGCACGCCAGCATTGACGACAGAAATCCGGTCCTGCAGCTTCTCGTTCAGCAGGTTTTCCAAGCGTTGCGGAAAGGATTCTTCATTGCTGGTTTGCTTAGCGAACACGAAAGAGTCCCCAAGAATGACCACGCTGCTTTGCGCCGAAGATTCAGCGCCTTGAGGATCGCTGCGAACACCCAATTCGTTGATGTGAATCCCGATCCGATGTAGATCACGCAAGGGCTTGTTCCAATAGTCTCCCGGTACGAGCGACCAACCAAGCTGAGGATCAAACTTGCTCCAGTTTTGGGACTGGCCTTCCGAATAGTACTTATCTAGCAAAAGCTCAGCGCCGACGAAACACAGCGCCAGCGTCATTATGGTCACTAGACTACGCACCATGAGTTTGCGGGCTTTAATAGGAATGGGTAGCGCGTCGGATTTCGTGGACAGAAGAGATGTTTTCATTTGACTAAGTCGATCGAACTACAATTCTCGGTAACTTGCCTTCCGGATGCTCTGCAATTTCTGTTGGCATTCCTCGCTTTGCAGAAAGGCCCGCTGCTCTGAAACCACCGGATGCGCCATCAATTCGACGTTCGCCCGCGTCGCGAGCTGGCAAATACGGTCAAAACGATCCGCTGACAGATTTTGGGAGAGAGCAAAGAAATAATCGGTAAGCCGATATCGCCCCGCCAGACGCCGGTTCACCAGTCCACGGTATGTACGATTGAGTAAGCTTTTCTGGCCTGCGCCGAAGGAAAAACTGCGCCGAACCTTTTCTCCTCGAGGAATCGGACACGCTCCCAACATGTTTCCACAGAGATGCATATGTTGGTGGCCGTCGAAATGCGTCGGCAGCGATTTGTATAGCCGGGTGAATTCATCGATCTGCGCCCTGAAAACATAGTCAAACGCGTTTCTCAGTAACGGATTGTACAGCAGATGAGTGACGCGATTGAGTTTTACAAAACGGATGATGTCTTCATGATGCTGAATCAGGGACGCGTTGTTTGGCCTTCGTGAAAACGCTTCGCTGAAATTCAAGTGAATGCCAGTAGGAATTTTCTCGGCTGCGGCGATCTCCGCGGCCCGTTCGGAATCGGCCATGAAAACCATGGCTGAAATTGAAGTTATTCTCCCGAGACGGTGGCATTCCAGCGAGATGTCCGTTTCCTTTTGAGAACGTCCCCAATCGTCAGCGTTAATGATAAGCATGGCTACTTCGCAGGTTTCTAAAACAAGCGGTCAAACGGCGCTTTGTCAGGCGGATTTCTTGCGCTCGACGAATTCAAGAATATTGCGGAGGGTCTCGAAATTCTCGGGTGCGACTTCACCGTCGCCGATTGTGAGCCCGAGTTCCTGCTCCAAAAACCCGATCAGCTTCAGCATCGCAAGCGAATCAATAACGCCCGAGCTGATCAGAGGCTCATCCATGCTGATGGTTTTCCGATCTCCCTGCAAGAGATCGTCCAGGATAAAGCGTTCGATTGTTTGTACGTTCATATTGTTCCAATCCTGAATTATTTCGCCGCAAGCGCGCTTCGGTCGATTTTGCCGGAGGATGTCTTGGGAAGCGCATCGCGAAACTCGATGCGCTCAGGCACCATGTACTTCGGAACGATCCCGGCGCAAAACGTCTCCAAAGCCTTCGGCGTCAACTTGCTGTTGGCTGTCAGCACCACGAACGCCCGAATGCGGTTTCCCACCAAATCATCGGGAACGGCGATCGCGGCGCTCTCTTTTACGTCTTCATGTTGATAGAGCGCGTTCTCAATTTCTCCCAGCTCGACCCGGTAACCCCGAGTTTTAATCATATGGTCGCGCCGTCCTGTATAGATCCAATTTTTACGGTCTTCCGAAAGTGTTACGATGTCGCCGGTTCGATATGCGAATTCCGGATATAGAGTTTGAAACTCATTGCGCACAAAGGATCTCGCAGTCTTTTCAGGATCGCCCCAATAACCCTGCGCCACACAGGAGCCGCGGGCCCAAAGTTCACCTTCAACGCCCGGCTCGGTGACACGTTCGCCGGCTTCGGTGACTGCAAACACTTCAATATTTTCGCACGCCTGCCCGATCGGAACCGGCCGGTCGCCGCGCGCCGGATCGAGATCCGATTCCTGCACTTTGTAGTAGGTGCAGACATTCGTCTCGGTCGGGCCGTAGAGGTTGTAGTACTCCGCATGAGGGAGCGCTGCAACCAGCCGTCGAAGGTACTTCACGGGAAATACTTCTCCGGCAAAAAGCACGGCCCGAATTCGAGACAAATCATGCCGCCGCAATTCGCCGTAGTTGACCATCAATGAAAGGATCGAGGGAACCAGGTACGTAATGGTTACTCGCTCATTTTGAAGGAGGGCCACCAATTGAACGGGCAACGTCGACAGGTTCTCGCCCACCAGAACGATCGTTCCACCTGCTTGAGTGGTTGCATAGATATCGAAGGTTGAAAGATCAAAATGAAGCGGCGCATGGCTCGTGATGCGATCCTCACAGGTGAGCTGGAACGTGTCGCGGCACCAATTGATGAAGGTGAAGATCGTTCGATGCGCGATCATGACGCCCTTCGGCATTCCAGTGGATCCGGAGGTGTAGAGTATGTATGCCAGATCGGTCTCGATCGTTCCATCTGGATCAACGGGACCATCATTGTGCGAAACAACAAAGTCCCATGGCGCCACTCCAACGGATTCCGGAAGGCCGGACGTATCGCCGGAAGGTTCCATCAAAACGATGTTTTCCAATGGTGCGCCTTCGGCGAAAAACTCTGGAAGGACTTTCAGCTTCGCAGGCGAAGTCAGCATCACCTTCACACGGCAATCACGTGTGATATAGGACAGCCGCTTTGCGGGAGCATTCGGGTCCAAAGGGACATATACTCCACCGGCTTTCATGATGCCGTAGACGCCGATTATTGAAGCAAAGGATTTGTGAACGTAGATTGCAACGCGATCGCCACGCTTCACGCCGGTTTCCCTGAGCGTGCGCGCAACCTGGTTTGAAAGCTTGTCCAATCTTTCGTAGGTCAGGCTTTCTCCATTCATTCGCACGGCCTCTCGGTGGGGATAACGCTGCGCGCTGTTGATCAATAAATGCTGTAGCAGATATTCCATTATGTCTCTATAACCCGATCAGTGAAGCGATCAGATTTCGCTGGATCTCGCTGGTGCCTGAATAGAGGCGGCTCCCTAGGGCATCGCGCAACTCGCGCTCAATCTCATATTCGGCCATGTAGCCGTAGCCCCCATGAATCTGCATGGCGTCTTCACATGTTTTCACCCACGAGTCGCTAATATGCAGTTTCGTCAGGCACGCTTCCATAATCGCACTCTTGCCGGACGAGCGGAGCCACGCGCCCTGGTACAGCATCAACCGGCAGGTATCGAGACGCAACTTCATGTCTACGATCTTTCCCGCAATGTGCTGATTTTTTCCGATGGACTGCCCGAACTGCTTCCGCGCATTCGCATACCGAATGCACAATGTCAAAAGACGCTGCATTGATCCCACCGCGTTGGAAAGAATGCATCCACGCTCCCACGTCATTGAACGTGTGAAAAGAAAGCTACCTCCGCCTTCCTTCCCAATGAGATTCTCGGCAGGCACTTCGCAATTCTCGAAAAATACTTCGGACATGGGGGATGTGCGCAGCCCCATCTTTTCGAGCTTAGCTCCAACCGTTAGACCAGGCGATTTTCTGGGCACAAGAAAACCTGTAACGCCGTGCGGTCCTTTAGACTTGTCAACGGTCGCATAGACGGCGAATAAATCCGCGATCGGTCCATTGGTTACGAAAGTCTTGCCGCCGTTGAGAATGTATTTGTCGCCGGCCTTTTGCGCCGTCGTGGACATGCTGAACGCGTCGGACCCGGAATTCGGCTCGCTCATGGCATTCGCGCCAATCAATGCGCCATTGCACAATGCCGGCAAAAAACGACGTTTTTGCTCCTCTGTGCCTGCGGTGACCAGCGGCATGACCACGGTCCACATGTGTGCATTGATGGAAAAAATCAGCCCGTTGTCTTTGCATCCGGCGCCGAGTTTCTCGAGAACCCCGACGGTTGTTAGGGCATCCGCGCCGAATCCACCATACTCGGTTGGAACCGGCAATCCCTGAATCCCGAATTCACCACATTTTTTCCAACCCTCGTGATCGAAAACGCCCTCCCGATCATTCTTAGCGACATCGCCTTGAAGTTGCTGGCCGGCAAAACGCTCCACGGTTTCAAAAAGCTCTTTTTGGTCTTTAGACCAGGCAAAATCCATGATTCAACTTTGTTCGTCGAGGCCGCGAATTGAGGACCTCCACGGTCAGAATATTGCGGGCGGCCGCTTCCTAGTGTTGTTCTGGGTTATGAGGTTTCGCGAACTCGAGAGATGAGCTTCACCATTACGCTAATAGATGTCACAAGGAATTGAAACCAACGCGGTGGGAAATGGAACCGGGAAGATTTGCACTTCCATCGGCAGCCCAAAAGGGATGCTTGCTTTCCATTAAGCTACGGCCCCAGATTTCGTCAATCGACTACCGGCCCTGTGTCGCCAAAAAGGCAGGCTACCGCACATTCACTCCAGCGCAGTCTTGCATTTGCCGATGTCAGATGAACCGTGAAGTCGCATCTAGCGGTCTTTCACTGCTGAAGGCTAGAGACCAGTCGACAACGCAATATAGAAATCACATGAATCTTTGTCAAGCCACCCCGGTTCATCCGGAAGAATTGCCAACCGCATGTAATACCGCGGGTTGTCGCCTTGCGGCGATAGACGCCGGTCAAAGCAAGAACAAAGATCATATCGGCGTAATTGGGATTTCAATTACGTTCCGATCGCTGGCCTGGCGTCCTGCCTCTGAGGTACGTGTGCTTCACAGACAGGACGTTGATGTGGAGGACCTTACCTAATGGGACCGGGACTTCAAAACTCGCTCCAGTGATGCGTAAAGGTGTTCGCCAACTTTAAGACTTGTGGGACCGTTAAAGTGGGCATCGCCCTGAAAGTTGAGTTTTTCGCCGCGATCGTACAGTTCTTGTACAAAAGGCTCAAGGTCTATGAAGGGTATTCCTTCCGCTTCGGAATGTTTGCGCGCTAACTCCGGAAAGAATTTAGTATCGAAGAGAGAACCGTCAATCGAGCCTTTTGACTTCAGATCATTTAGGAGAAATCCGCCTGTCGTCGGCGTGTAGAAGTAGACAGGGGTCGCTCCAACGCTTCTTATTTGCGTCTCCAATTCCTTTAGATTTTTCAGAAAATCGTGCATCACTTCGGGAGAACGGATGCGGTGGTTGCTCGAATACCTTTCGATGTAAAAAGACAGAGAGTAGTCCGGGCGGCTCAAATATCGAGCTTGGATGTTCCTAATCGAATCCCTGAAAAAGCAGTAGTCAGCCGATGAATCCGCCAGGACCGATTTCATTAAAGGAAGCCTCCAATTGGATTTGTCATAGAGGTCCCCATGGCGTACAACGACGTTTTCATGAACGTCATCAAAGCCGCCTATCAACAGGGGATTCAAACCGATTAGCACCACCTTGGGAGGCGCCGGCGATGCTGCGACAAAATCTTGAAAAACCGAACGCTGCTCGATCAAATGGTGTCCATCCACGGCCAGGTTTACCAAATCAATCTGATCTGACTTGAGTCGCCCGCCAAGCACACCAATGAAAGATTCCTCATAGTTGAGTCCATTGCCGAAGACGTCCGAAGAACCCAGGACAGCGTAGTAGGGCCGGGGACCAAAGTCACACGGCCCCACCTGTTTGGACCTGAAGCCCAAGTCGCACGTATGAACCGTGTAAGTCATTCCCGGCCAAACGACGTTTTTGGTGACGTTCTTTTCCAACTTGTAGGAAAGGCTCCCTTGAGCAAAGTAGCCTGGAGCGCCCGGAGGGCCCATTTTGTAGCGACCCGTGGCACGCAACCCGACCTCAAGCATCACGAGACATACGATCACCGCTAAAGCGATTGCTGTGAATCTGGCCAACCACCATCGAGTAGACTCCGACAGCGAGCGGCCAGAAACGCGCACTTCTTCCAATCGCCCCAGAACGGCCATATCCGACTTATCCATTACGCCACCTTACAACCTTGCCGAACTACCGCACGGATTGAACATTGGAGAACTGCAACAGTACGCCCGCCACTTGCTCTTGCTGATGCTTTTCAAGCTGCGGGAACATCGGCAGAGAAAGGATTTCGCCGGCTAACTTTTCCGTAATGGGCAGTGCGCCCTCGCTATAACCCAGGCTCTTGTAACCTTCCTGCAGGTGCAAAGGAATTGGGTAATGAAGACCGGTGCCGATATTTTTCTCGCTGTAACGCTTCTGCAGTTCATCGCGTCGCTGAGTGCGGATGACATAGAGGTGATAGTTGCCGCGGCTCCAGTCGGGCTCATACGGGGTCACGATTTCTTCAACGCTGCTCAGCATTTGGTTGTAGTTCTTGGCCGCTTCACGCCGTTTCGCGTTCCATTCCTGGAGGAAGGGAAGTTTGACGCGCAACAGAGCGGCTTGCATGGCGTCCAAGCGTCCGTTGTAGCCTTCCATGACGTGATGGTATTTCTTGCTCTGGCCGTGGTCGCGAATCATACGGATCTTTTTGGCAAGCGCCTCGTCATTCGTGGTAACGGCGCCGCCCTCTCCGCATGCTCCCAGATTCTTGCCCGGATAGAAGCTGAATGCTGCAGCTTTCCCAATCGAGCCTGCCTTCTGCCAACGCTGATGCTTCTTTGAAAAGTACTCGCTGCCATGCGCCTGACATGCATCCTCGAAGACCAGGAGACCGTATTCTTCCGCGATGGTGGTTATCGCATCCATGTCGCAGACTTGACCATAAAGATGAACCGGCATAATGGCCTTGACCCGCTTGCCGGTCGCACGATGCACAGGCAGACCCGACTTGTCAGGCCGATGGCATTCGGCTGCGAGATATTGCTTCAACGCACTTGGGCTCATGTTGTAAGTCTGTGGATCGATATCGACGAAGTGCGGCGTCGCACCGGCCTGAATGATTGCTTCGATGGTCGCGACGAACGTATTCGCCACGGTTATGACAATGTCGCCCTGCCCGACTTCCGAGGCCATTAAAACGAATCTCAGTGCATCTGTCCCACTGTTCACGCCGACGCTGTACTTCGTATCGCAAAATCGTGCAAACTCCTGCTCAAAGTCCTCAACAATCGGGCCACCAATGAACATACCCGTCGTCAGCACATTCTTGACAGCATCCATCAATGCATCCTGCAGCTGCGCGTGTGGGGTGATCAAATCTACGAAAGGAATTCCTTTTCCTGCAGTCATCTCAAATCTCCTTCTGAACTAAAACGTCTTAGAATTCTCGCCGGATTGCCGGCGACCACCGTATTTGCCGGAACGTCTTTTGTTACAACGCTGCCGGCGCCAATCAAAGCATTCTCACCAATCGTGACATTGGCGAGTATCGTTGCGCCCGAGCCGATTGAAGCGCCCTTGCGCACCAACGTTCGTTCCACTTTCCAATCCGCCTCGGTTTGCAGTTGTCCGTCCCCTGTTGTGGATCGAGGGTACAAATCGTTAATAAACATCACGCCGTGTCCAATGAAGACGTTGTCTTCAATGGTGACTCCTTCACAAAGGAAGGAATGGCTCGATATCTTGCAGTTATCTCCAACCGTCGCATTCTTTTGGATCTCTACAAAAGCGCCAATCTTGGTGTTGTCACCAACGGAGCATCCATAGAGATTGATAAATTTAGCCAGCTTGACGTTTTGACCGAGACGGACGTCCGGTGCAATCGACAAAAAGGCTACAGCTTGATCTTCTTTAGTCATCTTTCCTACCTATCGGCGAGCAATTCCCAGTTTTTCAATCAATTCGTACAAACTCGGCCGACTGATCTTCAGTTGGGCCGCTGCTTGTGTCAGGTTTCCCTTGTTTCTTGCCAGCGCTCCTTCGATCATTCGGCGTTCCACTGCCTCGCGCGCCTTACCGAGGCTTTGTCCTTCATAATCAGATGATGACGAAACCAGCGCCAGATCTTTTGGTGTGATCCTGCCGTTCTCGGCCATGATGGCGGCGCGTTGGATTCGATTTTCGAGTTCGCGGACGTTTCCCGGCCATGAATGC
Organism: uncultured Solibacteraceae bacterium; assembly: GCA_964541075.1. Classification (GTDB taxonomy): domain Bacteria; phylum Acidobacteriota; class Terriglobia; order 20CM-2-55-15; family 20CM-2-55-15; genus CAZIPZ01. The sequence continues at coordinate 23,445 of CAZIPZ010000033.1, forward strand.
GATTCCATTGCCATTGTTGACTGAGGGGTGAACACCAATGGCCTGCCCTGCGCCGATTCATGCCTTTGCAGGAAAGCCTTCGCCAGGAGCTGAATGTCTCCCCGCCGCTCGCGCAACGGCGGAAGCGGGATCAGCACGACGCCGAGTCTGTAGTAAAGGTCTTCACGGAAGGCGCCTTCAGCCATCGCCTTCCTCAGGTCGATGTTCGTTGCCGCAATAACTCTGGTGTCGACGCTGATCAAAGACCTTCCTCCGACCCGCTCAATGCGGCGTTCCTGCAGAAACCGCAGCAACTTGACCTGTAATGCAGCCGAAAGCTCTCCAATTTCATCCAGAAAGAGGGTGCCGCCTTGCGCCATTTCGATCCGCCCGGGTCTCTGCATGTGAGCACCCGTGAAAGCGCCTTTTTCGTGTCCGAACAACTCACTTTCGAGCAGGTTCTCAGGAATCGCGCCGCAGTTGATCGTGATGAACGGACCGCCTTTCCTGCCGCTTCGGCGGTGGATTGCATTCGCAACGAGTTCCTTCCCGGTTCCGCTTTCGCCGATGATCAGAACCGACGCATTCGTACTCGAAACCTTCTGAACCAAGGCATATACCGCCTGCATTTCAACGCTCTCTCCGATGATGTCCTCGAATGAGCCGGACTCATTCTCATCCATGGATTCGAGCCGCTTGCGCTCCAGGCGTTGCACATGAATCGCGCGGTCTATCACGACCTTGAGTTCGTCGATATTTACAGGCTTTGAGAAAAAGTCGAAGGCCCCTTGTCCTATCGCTTCCATTCCGTTTTCTTTTTCACCTTGTCCGGTAATGACAAGCACTTTCAGCAACGGATCCAACTGAAGCAGATCGGCGAGCGCCAGGAATCCCTCCCTGGTGTGGAGGCAGACCCAGATCAAGAGTTACGACGGACGGCCGAGCATCATTCATGATCTGCAGCGCGCTCGAACGATCCTCTGCCAGCAACACTTCATAGTGTTGATTGAGAGCCCATTTCATTTGGTTTCTCAATTCGTCGTCATCGTCAACAATCAAAATTCTCGGTTTATCCATATATTTGTCCAATGGGAAGTACTACTCGGAACTCTGTGCCCGCCCCGACAGTGCTGTTCACTTCAACCGTACCCCTGTGTGCTTCCACGATCAGGCGGCTATGAAATAGTCCTATACCGAGACCTTTCTTCTTGGTGGTCTGGAAAGGGCGAAAAAGGGACTTTTCAATGAATTCTTCCGACATTCCACAACCGTTGTCGCGCACCGCAAAACCGATGGTGTTTCCTTCGTGAACAGTCGCGACTTGAATCACACCCTTGCCATTTACGGCTTCATTCGCGTTCATTATCAGGTTCGTCAGAACCTTATGCATCTGTTCGGGATCCATCAGTGCTTTAGGCACGGGCTGCAAGTCTTTTTTAAGTTCCGCCTTCAGATTGTCTTTGAACTCATTAAGCGTATCGGTGACCAGGCGGTTCAGATCATATTCATCCAGATTGAGCTCGATGTTCTGCCTGAGCAGGGCCAGGCGAGTGCACATGTCGTCTATCTTGGTTACGCTATTTGAAATGACACGAAGGGCGTCGGCGCGAAACTCAGGATTGTCGAAATTCGCCGGTAGATTCTGCATTGTTAGCGAGAGCCGCGATGCCAGATTCTTGAGGTCATGAACGAAGAACGTTGAAACGGTCTGGAATGTCTCGACCTCTTTTGCGTGCCGAAGCCGATCCGAGAGTCTGAGATTGAGAAGCGATGATGCAAGCTGTGCCGCTAATGTCTCCAGCAGATCTA
>CAZIPZ010000034.1:0-25159 GCA_964541075.1 uncultured Solibacteraceae bacterium
CGGCTCGACGTAGCTCACAACGGGATTATCGAGAACTACCTGCCCTTAAAGCGCAAACTGATCGAGGAAGGCCACAAATTCACCACCGAGACCGATACCGAAGTCATCGCGCATCTCATTGAGAAGCATTTCAACGGAAGCATCGAAGAAGCTGTATTGAAGAGTCTCAAGGAAATGACCGGCCTGTTCGCATTTACGGTTGTTTCCGCCGACGATCCACAGAAAATTGTGGCTGTCCGCGAAGGCGCTCCAATCATTGTAGGCAGCGTTGAGGGCGAGGGATTCGTCGCGTCCGATGTTCCGGCGGTCCTGCCATACACCCGCAATATCCTGTTTCTGGACGAGCACGAAGTGGCTGTCGTCGGACGGGATGGCATCAAATTATTCGACTCCCACGGCGTCCCCCGAGAAGCCAAGTTTCAGCGAATAACGTGGGACCCGATTCAGGCGGAGAAAAGCGGATTCAAGCATTTCATGCTCAAGGAAATCTACGAGCAGCCCACGGCCATCGGCAACACTGTTCTTGGGAGATTTTCACTCGACACGAATACGGTGCACCTGGAAGACGTCAGCTTCTCGGACCAGGAATGGAAGAGCTTCAAACAGATCCGTATTCTGGCGTGCGGCACGAGCTGGCACTCCGCGCTCGCCGGCAAATACATGATCGAATCCATGGCGCGAGTGCCCGTGGAAGTGGATTACGCCAGCGAATATCGGTACCGCAATCCGGTCATGCTTCCGGATACGTTGCACGTAGTCATCACCCAATCCGGTGAGACGGCGGACACTGTAGCCGCCCAGCGCCAGATAAGGGAAGCTGGATCGAAAATTTTAACCATCACGAACGTGGTTGGATCGATGACGACTCGCGTCGCCGATGCGGTCCTCTACACGAGGGCGGGTCCGGAAATCGGAGTCGCCTCCACAAAGGCATTTACGACGCAGCTTGTCTGCCTTTATCTGGTCGCCATTCCTTTGGCCAAACTGCACGGAACAATGTCGGACGCTGAGATTCGCACGGCGTTGACGGACCTAACAGCCCTGCCCCACAAAATGGAAACGGTTCTGGAAAAGGCAAAACACGTCGAAGACATCGCCAAAACCTTGTTCCGGTCCAGCGACTTTCTCTTCCTCGCACGCGGGGTCCATTTCCCGATCGCGCTGGAAGGGGCCCTGAAACTAAAGGAACTCTCTTATATCCATGCCGAAGGTTATCCGGCCGGAGAAATGAAGCACGGGCCGAATGCTTTGATTGATGAGAATCTTCCGGTTGTTTTTCTGGCGGCTTATGACTCGGCTTCCACGAGTTCTCATCAGCGATACGAAAAAGTGTTGAACAATATCAAGGAAGTGAAATCGCGCGACGGCATTATCGTTTCTATTGGAAACGAGAATGATGCGGACCTGGCCGAGAGCTCCGACCATTACATTCCGATTCCATCTACACGGGAGGCGCTGCTTCCCATTCTGGAGGTCATTCCGTTGCAGTTGCTCGCTTACCATATTGCAATGCGGCGCGGCTGCGACATTGATCAGCCTCGAAATCTGGCAAAAAGCGTCACCGTGGAATAGTTCGTCCGAGCAATCGACACAATCGGGCCGGGGCCGATGGATCTTTCGAAGCTTCTAAATCCGCAACAACTCGAAGCCGTGGAGGCTACGGACGGCCCCGTGCTCATCCTTGCCGGAGCGGGTAGCGGAAAGACTCGGGTCATTACGCACCGTGTGTCGCACCTTATCGAGCGCCGGGATGTCAGGCCCGAATCTGTGCTGGCCGTGACTTTCACCAACAAGGCCGCGGACCAGATGAAGTTTCGCGTTCGCAATCTCCTTCACGCGGCGCGTTCGGGCGATCCGCTGATTTCGACGTTTCATTCGCTCTGCGTGCGGCTTCTGCGCCGTGAAATCGAAGCTCTGAGTTACGGTAAAGACTTTACGATTTACGATGAGGCGGATCAGTTGCAGGTCGTCAAAGGCGCGATGAAGGATCTGAAAGTGGACGACCGGCTCGTCACTGCCAAAACCATTCAGTCACGCATCAGTCATGCCAAGAATCACGGTAAGACTCCGCAGAGCCTGCTGGATGATTCATGGGAGCCGTCGTGGGAGTTCACCGCGAACGTCTTTAGTGAATACGAAAAGCGTCTCAAGAAATCCAACGCGCTGGACTTTGACGATTTGTTGATCAAGACCGTGGAGCTATTCGACAAGTTTCCCGCGGTTGCTGAAAAATACAGCGATCGTTTTCGCCACATCATGGTGGACGAGTACCAGGATACGAATCGGATGCAATACCGGCTGGTCCGCCATCTCACGCGACTCCACGACAACATTTGCGTTGTGGGCGACGAGGATCAATCCATTTACAGCTGGCGTGGCGCCGATATTCAGAACATCCTTTCCTTTGAAAAAGACTACCCGAGAGTCCGCATCATCAAGCTGGAACAAAACTATCGCTCCACGAAGAATATCCTCGCCGCGGCCAGTGCAGTCGTCGCAAACAACGAGTTGCGAAAAGGGAAGAGTTTATGGACGCAAAATCCCTCGGGTGACTTGATCACCTACATGGAGGCTCGGGACGCAGACGAGGAAGCGATGTATGTGGCCGAACGGATCCTTTATCACCAGAAGGCCGATCCCATGGGCCGCATTGCGGTGCTTTATCGAACCAATTTTCTTTCCCGGATCCTTGAAGAAAAACTGCGCCGTTACAATATGAAGTACCGTATCGTGGGCGGTTTCAGCTTCTATGAACGCGCCGAGATCAAGGACATGATCAGCTATCTTACCGTGGCTCTGAATCCTAACGACTCGGTCCACCTGCTTCGGATCATCAACTCGCCGCCTCGCGGCATCGGCAAGACGACGATCGACGTGTTAGAGGAAACCGCTCTTGAACACAGCCTTTCGATTTGGGGCGCGATTGAAGTCATTTTGCGAGAGCAGAAGGCGCCCATGAGAACCCTCAGGGCGCTCGATCCGTTTTACAAGACGATCGCGGAATACGTAAAGGACGCCGAAGAGCTTTCGAATTCCGCTTTGCTGGAAAGAATTCTCAGGACATCGAAGTATCTGGAGATGTTGCAGGAAGAGGGAACCGAGGAAGCCGAGAGCAGAATCGAAAATATACGTGAGCTCTTGACGGCCGCCGAAGAGAGTCACGAACGCGGTGAGAAGCTGCGGGAGTTTCTGGATCACGCCGCGCTCGTATCCGATCAGGATGCGTACGACGAGAAATCGCCGATCTCACTAATGACTTTGCATACGGCTAAAGGCTTGGAGTTTCCCGTCGTGTTTATCATTGGTCTTGAAGATGGTTTGTTCCCCCATAGCCGCTCGATCATGGAGGGGGCCCAATTGGAAGAGGAGCGGAGGCTGTTTTACGTTGGAATGACCCGCGCCGAACAAAAACTTTATCTCGCATCCGCCCAGTTCCGTCGCTATTTTGGAAACGTCGATCAGCAGGTCTCTGAGCCGTCCCGCTTTCTCATGGAGGTTCCGGAACAGCTCGTCGAGGAAGTGGGCGAGCGGCGGCGTAAGCCCTCGGTCAAATATGAGGGATCCAGCTACGACACGGTTGACGCGGTGATGAAGGTTTTGGGCGGCGAGCGAAAGACGTCGGCAGCTCCCAAGCCGCCCGAACCCAAAAAGAGAGCCGGCGCATGGGCCCTCGGGACGCGAGTGAAGCATGCCAAATACGGTTACGGCACCATTCTTAGGACGGAAGGTTCAGGCGACGATCTCAAGCTCACGATCAGCTTCATTTCTCATGGACTGAAGAAGATGATCGCCAAGTATGCCGAGCTGGAGATTCCGTGAAATGGGTCGGGAAGAATCGAAGGACAATATGCTCATGATGCACATGTTTAAGAAGCTTTGTTGTTCGTTTTGCCGCCGGTCAGAGGTCGCAAAACTGGCGGCCGGCCCAAGAATTTTCATCCGCCGCATTTACATCTGCGATGAATGCGCCCGAAAAGCGATTCACATCATGCAGGGCGAGCGGACGCAGGGCCGTTAGCCCGGCAGCCGGCGACAACTCATTCAACCATTAGCTCTCTTTGCGCGCATCAGACTTCATTTACAGCTGCGCTTTGGCCCCGCTCATGGTTTTGGGCTCGCGGTTTTATAGTAGAATTGCCGTTCTTTGACGAACGAGCCGAGAGCCTGATGCCTTCTGAAGACCAACTCCGCGAGGAAATCACACGCTTCTGCCATCTCATTTATGAGAAAGGGTACGTCGCATCGACCGACGGCAACATCAGCGTTCGGATGCCGGACGGAACCATCATGTGCACTCCGACAATGTGCAACAAGGGCTTCGTCAAGCGTGACGACATGGTGGTCATCGACATCAAGGGCGATAGAATTCGCGGTGAACGGAAGCAGTCGAGCGAAATGGCGATGCACCTCTTGATCTATGAGTTGCGGCCGGATGCTCATGCCGTCGTTCACGCGCACCCCCCTTGTGCGACGGCGTACGCCGCAGCCGGCATTCCGCTGAACAAGGCGCTGATATCCGAGGTGGTCCTTGCGCTTGGATGCATTCCGCTGGCGGAATACGGGACGCCCGGAACGCCGGAACTGACGAACCGTCTGCGTCCATTTATCAGCAACTATGACGCCCTATTGATGGCCAATCACGGAGTCGTGACAAGCGGCGCCAATCTGGAGGATGCGTTCAATCGGATGGATACGGTCGAACACTTTGCAAAGATTTCCATCTATACAAAGATCCTGGGTCGGGAGCGGTTGCTTTCGTCCGAGGACGTGGAGAAGTTGTGGGTTCAGCGGCAGAAATACTATGGGCTGGAAAGTCCGGACGCTTTGCCTAAGGACCCGATGTGTCCTTTAACTGGCGGAGTATCAGACACGATCTCTCTCACTCGCAGTGAGCTGATCGATTTGATCGAACGCGTCGTTTCAAACCTGAAGTAGGTCGAAGGAGATTTAAATGGCACGAGAGGGAGAAGCTTTGGGTGAAGCTTTAGGAATGATCGAGACCCGCGGCCTAGTCGCGATGATCGAGGCGTCCGACGCCATGGTCAAAGCAGCGAAGGTGAGTCTTGTCGGATGGGAGAAGATCGGATCAGGATATGTAACAGCCATTGTGCGCGGTGATGTCGCCGCAGTGAAGGCTGCCACCGACGCCGGTGCAGCTGCGGCGCGGCGGGTGGGCGAATTAATCAGCGTGCATGTCATACCGAGGCCGCATTCCAACCTTGAGGATGTTCTGCCGATTGGGAAGAGCTCGAGGTAGGAGATCGGAATATTGATCCGCGGCTTGGGGCCGCCTCTATCTGCCTCAAGTCGTGAATCGAGCCGAAAATCGAAGCATGCTCTTAGCGCGAATCATCGGGACAGTCGTCGCGACCCGGAAGGATCCCAGACTCGAAGGTAAAAAGCTCTTAATCTGCCGGCCTGTCGATCCCGACGGCAACGATGACAAGGGCTATGTTGTTGCTGTGGATACCGTGCACGCTGGATTTCGCGAGAAAGTTCTGATTGTGCAAGGCAGTTCGGCGCGCATGGCGTCCGGCTGCAAAGATTGTCCGGTGGACGCCGCTGTGGTCGGAATCGTGGATCAGGTTTCGCAGGACTAGCCATGCACCTCGGTAAAGTCATAGGCCGTGTGGTCTGCACCGTCAAGGACAAGGCTCTTCAATCGCGCACCCTCCTTCTCGTCCGCCGCCTACCCAACGGGCCTACAGTCATCGCCGTCGATGCTGTCGGCGCCGGAGCCTCGGAACTCGTCTATCTGTGCCGCGGTCGCGAAGCCGCGTTCGCGTTCAGACCTGAGGAAACGCCCACGGACATGACCGTTGTAGGCATAGTGGACGCGATCGAAAGGGAAGAGTGATCATCGCCAGGGTCGTCGGAAACGTCGTCGCCTCACACAAGCAGGCAAGCCACGCCGGTCAAAAGATCCTTCTTGTCCAGGTTCTCGATCTTGAAGGCCGCCCGTTCGGCGACGTTGTTGTGGCCCTGGACGCTGTCGACGCCGGAGTTGGCGATCGGGTGCTTGTCGTTCAGGAGGGATTCTCGGCGATGTCCGCCGTGGGCCAGGTCGAGTCGCCCATCGACGCCGCCATTATCGGGGTTGTGGACATGGTGGAGATGGTGTGATTGCTCATCTTCGCGGGAGATTGATGCAGAAGGATCCCGCGCGCGTCGTCGTCGACGTATGCGGCGTCGGTTATGAAGTCTTTGTTCCGCTTACCACCTTTACAGCGCTTCCTGAAATAGGTTCCGAAGTCTCCATTGACGTCCACACACACGTGCGCGAAGACGTTATAGCGCTGTACGGATTTTCAACCGGACGGGAGCGGGGGATTTTCGAAAAACTTATGACAATATCGGGAATCGGACCGAAGCTCGCCGTGACCATTCTTTCCGGCGGTTCGGTGGAGGAACTCGTGAGTTCGATCAAACGCAGCGATGTTCCACGGCTCACCGCAATTCCAGGCGTTGGCAAAAAAACAGCCGAACGAATTATTTTGGAGTTGAAGGACAAGCTGCAGGCATTCCCCGCCGCGCCCGAGAAACCGGCTGTCGAAGTGGACGTTCTATCCGCGCTGGAAAATCTCGGCTATAGCCGGGCCGTTGGCGAAAGCGCGATTCAGCGCGCACTAGACGGCGATCGCAACGCCGTGTTTGATGTGCTGTTCAAACGCGCTCTGCAGATTCTGACAAAGACTTAAGTTATGACTGACCGGATTATTGCAGGCTCAATCACGGCCGAGGAAGCGCCGCTTGAGCTGTCGTTGCGTCCGCGCGTCCTTGCGGAATACATAGGGCAGCAACCGGTGAAAGAAAACCTCGAGGTTGCGATCCAGGCAGCCTGCAAACGCGGAGAAGCCCTGGATCACATCCTCTTGTATGGACCGCCGGGCCTCGGTAAAACCACCCTCGCTTCCGTCATCGCCAATGAAATGCATGCCCGTTTTCGCGCCACTGCGGGGCCGCTGATTCAGTTGAAGGGCGACCTCACGGCGATTCTGACCAATCTTGAAGAGGGTGATGTCCTATTTATTGATGAGATTCATCGCCTTCAACCGAATATCGAGGAGATCCTCTATCCGGCGATGGAGGATTACAAGCTCGACATCATCATCGGACAGGGGCCGAGCGCGAGAACACATCGACTGGACTTGCGCAGATTCACATTGATTGGAGCGACCACTCGCGCCGGGCTTATCACCGCGCCCCTCCGATCCAGATTTGGAATGGTGCATCGGTTGGATTTCTATACGGTGTCCGAGGTGGAATTCATCATCCGGCGCTCAGCCGAGATTTTGAACGCACCCATCACTGAAGAAGGCTGCCACGAAATCGCCAAGAGGTGCCGTGGAACGCCGCGCGTCGCGAACCGGCTCCTCAAAAGAATTCGAGATTACGCCCAGGTAAGAGGCGACGGTGAAATCACCGTGCCGATCACTCAGGCCGCACTGAAACTTTTAGACGTGGATGAACATGGCTTCGACGAAATCGATCGCAAGCTTCTTCGAGCAGTAATCGAGAGATTTGGCGGGGGGCCAGTAGGGGTGAACACGCTCGCCGCTGTGCTCAGTGAAGAAGTGGACGCAGTCGAGGATATTTATGAGCCGTATCTCTTACAAATCGGATTCCTTCAAAGAACTCCTCGCGGTCGGGTAGCGACCAAGCTCGCGTACGACCACCTCGGCGTTCCGTACCGTCCGCCCCAGGCCGGCCTGTTCTAGCCGGCAAAGGACTCAGCCGATCAGTTTCCACTGTTTAATGAAGTCGGCGATTTCGGCGTTGCCGAGATTCACCGCGACGGCATTCGGATTGCCGCCGCCCATCGCCATCAGTTCCTTGTCCACGCCTCGTGACGCGCCTGAGCCGGTGACTGCGGCGCTCTGCTTGGTTTCGTTTTTTCCAGCGGCGGCATTCCTTAAGGTGGAAAGGCTGAAGCGGCTTTGCACTTTGTCGTCGTCCTTCTTCTTGTCATTGTCTTTCGCTTCGGCTGTGTTGGTGAGGCCTCGTACACCATCTTCAACGACCGCGATATCCGTCTGAGAGACGGGTTCGTAGCGCACCCGAACGGCCTATCGATCCGACAGCACCGCTGTTCCTGGACCTTTGTCTTTAGCAAGCGTTGCATTCAATTTCAGCAGCCGTTCGATCATTTCCGGATGCGAAGCGAATAAACCCTGTTTCGTATTCGAGTTTTTGTTGCGATCGTTCAGGGCGACCAGGAACTCCGACAGACGCTCGGTGAGTACCCCGCTTTCGAAGCGAGAGCCGGTCCTTCCGAATCGGCTTCGAGTTCATCCGCCCTGCCGAAACCGGTGAGTACAAGCCTCGATCCTTCCTCGACAAGGTGTTGAAAGAGTTCAGGATTGGAAGAGACGTCGGTTTCATTGACGCCCATCTGAACGAGCTTTCCCTTCTGAATAGCCCTGATCGTGTGTTTGTTGGTGATGTGTATCAATTCGTGCCCAAGGACTCCCGCCAATTGCGCCTCATTTTTCATCAGCGCGAGCGCACCGCGCGTGACGTGCACGAAGCCACCGGGCGCAGCGAAGGCATTGACCGGCCTCCATGATCTGTTTCAAACACCGTATGGCGAAACCGGAAAGATGCCGGGAATGCAGATCCATGCAAGCCTTGTGGACGGCATGCTAAGTGATTCGTTCATGCGCCCCGCGGGTCGCGGTGCTTCAGTGGATCGCCCTTCACGCTTCGCGGATCTTCATCCTTGTCAAACGAATGCCACTCTCGTCTCCCGGATCGCAACTCAGTCGAAAACGGATGTCATTCAAGTGTATTAGAACGCCACTACGGTCGAAACAAAGTCACTTCGCGCGATCCGTGCGATATTCGGACAGAATGCGAAAGAGTGCGCGATTGTTGAAGGGGGGAGTTGACTCCAGATGAAATTGCACGGCTCACCGGAATTGCATCCGTTTTGACAAGATGTAGGTTCCGGAACACGAGAAGGCGGTTCGTTTTCATCGAAGAGCCGCTTGTTTGCATGCGAAAGCCCTTCCGAGTCACTTGAAGTGATTCCGTTTTCACGAGGAAGGCGTCCGTTCTGACAAGAATGGCGCCTGTTTTTCCGAGAATTGGGTCTTCAGTCTATTGATGTCATTCGCAATGGCTCCGATGAACAGAAATTCGCGTGGGATCGTGTTGAGAACACCGCTTCGGCGCTGAAAATCGCCTCTTCAGTATTGGCGCCCCTTATTAACTCCGAATGACTTTTCGTCCTGGATAAATCGCTTGTTTTCCCAGTTCCTCGTCGATGCGCAACAGTTGATTGTATTTCGCGACGCGATCGGTTCTGGACATAGATCCGGTTTTGATTTGTCCTGCGTTCGTCGCTACTGCGAGGTCCGAGATGAACGTATCTTCACTTTCGCCCGACCGATGTGAAATTACGACGCCGTATGAAGCACGCTTAGCCATTTCTATGGCGTCAAGCGTCTGGGTCAGGGTTCCAATTTGATTCACTTTGATCAAAATGGCATTGCCGACGCCCATTCCCATTCCTTGCGCCAGGCGTTCCGTGTTGGTGACGAAGAGATCATCGCCTACAAGTTGAACCTGCTTGCCGATTTCTCGTGTAAGAAGTTGCCAGCCGCTCCAGTCGTCTTCCGCTAGTCCGTCCTCAATGGAGATGATTGGATATTGGGCGACCCACTCCGCATAGAGTTTCACCATCTGTTCGGCGGTTTTTTCTGATTTGTCCGACTTCTTGAAAACGTATTTACCCTTCTTGTCGTAGAACTCACTGGAGGCGGCGTCGAGGGCCAGTGAGACCTGCTCGCCGGGCTTGTAGCCGGCGGCTTCGATGGCTCTCAGGATCAACTCGATCGCTTCCTGATTCGATTTCAGGTTTGGCGCGAACCCGCCTTCGTCGCCCACGGCCGTTCCGAGACCGGCATCGTGAAGAATTTTCTTCAAATTGTGAAAAACTTCAGCGCCCATTCGAACGGCTTCCGAAAAACTCGATGCGCCGACGGGCATAATCATGAATTCCTGGAGGTCCACGTTGTTATTGGCGTGAGCGCCGCCGTTCACAATATTCATCATCGGTACAGGCAGGACGCTTGCTTTGATGCCGCCAATGTATCGAAAGAGGGGCAAACCATGAGCCTGAGCCGCAGCCCGAGCGACGGCCATGGAGACGCCCAGAATGGCATTAGCTCCAAGGTTTTCTTTGTTCTTAGTTCCATCCATGGTGAGCATCAATTGATCAATGTGGGACTGGAGAGTGGCATCCTCGCCTTTAAGGCCCGGCGCAATTGTTTTGTTTACATTTTCAACCGCCTTGCGAACTCCCTTTCCCATGTAGCGTTTCTTGTCGCCGTCGCGCAGTTCCAGAGCTTCGTGTTCGCCGGTTGAGGCTCCAGAGGGAACGATGGAGCGTCCGAGTGATCCATCTTCAAGGATGCAGTCCACCTCGACGGTCGGGTTCCCTCGGGAATCGATCACTTCTCGTGCTTTGATTGTTCGGATTTGCATGATGCCTCTATTTTGCTTGTAGGATAACGCGTGTCGGGGCGCCATCGGCGTCCTTCAGGTTCAGCGGCAGCGCCGTCAGTTCATAGCGTCCAGGGTCGACTTGGTTGAGATTCAACCCCTCGAGAATGACGACGTTTCGTGTCAGTAATGCGAAATGTGTCGGATGGGACTCCGACTTATATTTATCGATGGATAAGTAATCGATTCCGACAAGACGAATCCCTTTCTGGACGAGAAATTCGGCGCCTTCGGGTTCGAGGTAAACAAATTCTTCATAGAACTTTCCATCGTTCCAATGGTTGGAATTCTCAGTCTTGAAAAGAACACGCTCCACTCCATCCCAGTTCGTTCTTTCAAGTTGGGCGCGGGCGATTGACCGGACTCCGGGAACTGCGCAAACGATCACAGGACCCACCAATTGTTCCAAAGGAATCTCGTCGAGACGCTTTCCGTCATCGATCATATGGAACGGCGCGTCGATGTGCGTGCCCGTGTGCGACCCCATTTCAAGCGATGTCAGTGCAATAGTGTGGCTTCCATCTCGTGATGGATGTGACTTTGCGGTCAGACGAACCGGCGGATCCGACGGCCAAACAGTCATGGCGTTCGTTATTGGAACGCTCACGTCATAGATCATGGTTTGAAGATACACGATTAAATTGGGGGGAACCAGCCGTCAGAACCGGGTCCAATTAGCGGAATCCGATCCGGACGCGTGGGCCGAATCGGTTCGCGTTTGCGTCAGATCCGAAGATCGATTGTTACGAAAAGGTATTGGAGAGTTCGAGGCGCAGGCACAAAAGTTAATTGCCGCCACGTGAACGTGCGATCATTTGAAAGTCCATAGATGGCATTTGATTGGCGGTGCTTGCGAATCTTTGCTCTCAAAGCGATTCATAAACGACTGCGACAGTAAATGCGCTCTATCTTGCATTTCACTCCGTGCGGGATGTAGCATTGCGCAGTTTTACATGGCCATTTCCGGGAGGTCTGCCGCAATGAAACGAATGCTTGCCATTGGTTTGATTCTTGTCTGGAGTTCAGCCATTGCTTCGAGCCAAACCACTAGACAGCCGACGAAGCCGGGAGACGGTCCTGGCAGTGCTGCGTCCCAACCTGCAAGATCAACGCAACCCGAGGCCCCAGCGCCCGCGCGAAGGGCTCCTGTGGCAGCGAAGCCGGCTTCGCCAGCGCCGAACCCGGCCGACATGGCTCGCGATAAAAAGGCGAAAGAAGAAGCGGATGCTTTGGCTGCAGCCGCCGCGGCGGCGAAGGTCGCCGAGGACAAGAAGCAAGTTTCGATCGATGTTGTCCATGAATGGTTCATTCGCTGGAACGCCCTGGGAGAGAACACTCCGGAGGCGATTGATAGGTTCGTCGAGCTCTACGCCGAAGGCGCCTCTCATGAAGTCGGGCCTAATGAAAGACAGGCCAGCGGGCCCGTCTACTACAGAGGTCAGAACCTCATACGCAGGATGGCCTCGGATTACGCGAGCAAATGGATGGACATCGCATATGCGATAGCTATTCAAACCCGCAAGGAAAAGAGTTCAGAACTCATCGCCACGGCCGAGATGCCATGGGGGAATACAGAACTCGCAGTGGAATATTTGGGCGGTCAGACCGACCGCGAGAGCAAAAAGCGCTTCATGGTTCGGGCCAGCGCCTTCTTTGAAATTCAGGAGGGGAAGATCCTTCGGGTGCGAATATACATGCCGCGCGAAGAAATCTCGGAAGTGACCGGGCCGTTTACAATCATGTAGAGATGCCGGCAACGTCGTCAAAGTTCACTAAAGATCGCGTTTTGTCAAGCAAACGCACTCGCCCTCTTACCGGGCGGTTCAAACGGCGGATTTTGCATCCCAGAAAACTTGACAGGCCAATGAGTTTCGTTGTGTATTGGAGAACATTGCAATTAAGTTTTTTTTGCCCTGGAAGTTCCTTTTAAGACCGCATTCACGTTGAACCTGAGGAGGTTCTTAATGAGAGTGAAAAAGATGGGGTTGATCATCCCCTTTGTGCTGGTGGTGATCTGTGTATCCCTTACGTTCTCAGCCCAAAATCGAGCGCCACAGTCGCCCACAGCCGTAGACAAGTTGGAGCAGTATGAAGACGCTCACAAGACCTTGCTGGGAACCAAGCCCGATGCTGCGAAGGATGCCGTGCGTCTCACGGAAGAGCTTGCGAAAACAATGCCGAACGCGTCTTCAGCACTGGCGAAAATACCTCGCAAGAACCTGATCGATCAGTTCATCTTCGACAGGATCGAGCGTGATGGGATTCCCCATGCAAGTCTAACGACGGATGAAGAATATATTCGGCGCGTTTATCTGGATGCGACCGGAATGCTTCCGAAATCGGACCTTATACGCTCCTTTGTCGCCGATAAAGATCCCGACAAGAGAGACAAACTTGTCGATTCACTCATTGGAACAGAGGAATTTGCGGAACAGTGGGCGTGGTTTTACGGCGACCTGTTTCGATTGATGAGCTTCGCCGGCAACGGGAAGGATGCGTTCCAGTTCTGGAACAAGGAATGGCTGAAGTATGACCGGCCATACAACGATGTTGTCACCGACATGTTGACCGGAACCGCCAAGAGTCACAGTTCTGTTGCGCAGTTGGCCTTTTTTGGACGTGTGTTGCGAAATGCCGGCCTCAAGGGACGCCAACCTGCCGACCCGACCAGTTACTACAGCGCGACCGCGAATCGTCTGGACACTCTGGATGAGATCACCGTCGAGAGCACTCGCATTTTCCTGGGGGTGAACATCGACTGCATCTCGTGTCATGACGGCGCCGGACACCTGGAACCGCTGAATGTATATCTGGCGGAGCGGACACGGAAAGAGTTCTCGCAACACGCTGCATTCTTCGGCCGGGTTGGATTGATCAGCGGCTTCAATGGCGGCAACGAGGACGCGATCATTGATGACAATCCGAAGAGAAAGTACAACACGGCTGACGACGCACCGTGGTGGACGGAAAGCGAAACGAAGTTTCCGAGAACCGGCGAAACCTACGAACCAGCTTTCCTGTTCACGGGTGAGAAGCCTCGGCCTGGCATGAACCCGAGACAGGAACTGGCTCGAATGATCACCACGAATCCTCAGTTCGCCAGAGCGTCCGTAAATCTTATCTGGACGAAACTGATGACGGTCGGCTTCGTTGAGTCGTATGACGGGTTCGATTTGGCCCGACTGGATCCGAAGAATCCTCCGCCGCAACCGTGGACAGTACAGCCGACCAATCCCGAATTACTGGAAGCGCTCGCGGCCGATTTTAGAGCTAGCAACCACAGCATGCATCGGCTGATGAAAACGATCATGAAATCCAATGCGTATCAGCTTTCCGCTAAATTCCCTGGTGAGTGGAAGGATGCGTATACGCCCTATTATGCGCGCAAGTACGTCCGTGTAA
This sequence comes from uncultured Solibacteraceae bacterium, assembly GCA_964541075.1. GTDB lineage: Bacteria > Acidobacteriota > Terriglobia > 20CM-2-55-15 > 20CM-2-55-15 > CAZIPZ01. The sequence goes on from CAZIPZ010000034.1 coordinate 13,909, forward strand.
TGACCGGTCCTGAGGTTATCGATGCTATCGCGTCGGTTACCGGCCGTCCGTACAAGTGGCAATTCTCCGGCACGGAAGTTTCCCGGTTGAAGCAGCTTACGGATTCATCCGATGTGCCGGGCGGCGGCAGAGGATCACGCAACACGGAAACCTCGGACGTTGTGGGCATTCTGAACAGCTTCTTCGAAAACAACCGGCAGACCCCGCCGCCGACTGGAAACAAACCAACAACTCTTCAGGCGATTCTCATGATGACGTCGGGTCTCGTGAACGATCGTTTGAAGGCGGAAAACGGTACGTTCCTGCAGATGTTGTCGGAATCCAGCAAGAACAACGACGAGAAAATTGAGGAACTGTACCTGGCGACCCTGTCGCGTTTCCCGACTGCTCAAGAGAAGCAGTGGGTTAAGGAAAATGTCGATCTGGAGAAAGATCTGAAGACGGGTCTTCAGAACCTGCAATGGACTTTGCTGAACCGCGCAGAGTTCCTCCTTAATCATTAATTTTCGGAGGTCATTATGGAAAAACGCTTAATGGACATTTTGCCCACCAGACGAGACGCTCTGAAATGGGGAGGCTTAGCGCTGGCCGGAACCTGGATCGATCGAGTGGTATGGCCGCTCAAGATTGAAGCGCAGGGAAAGGTGAATCCTCGGGGAACCGCTCGAAACGTTATCTTTATTGAAATGGGCGGCGCGATCAGTCACTCGGACTGTTGGGATTTGAAAGAGACGCGATTTACAAAGAAGGATTTCGATATCCGAAAGGTGTCGTCGGATGTGGCGATATCCAAAACGCTGTTCCCACGAATGTCTGAACAGATGAATCGCGTTGCTCTCGTCCGATCGATGAGGGCGATCGGTCTGTTGCATTTCAACGGACAATATCACACGCAGACGGGCCGCGCACTCAACGCTGCTCTAGCCAAAGAGATTCCGGCATGGGGCTCCGTGATGGCAATGGAGTTGGAGTCTCGGCGGCGCGAGTCGGACACTTTTCCAACGTATATCAGTACGGGTTTGTCAAAAGCGCGTGCCGGCTCGATTGGCGCCGGATTCCTTCCACCTCGCTTTAGCGGGGTGGACTTCGACACCGCTACAGTTCTACAGACCTTCGGCGGCGATAGTTCCGGCGTGAATCAGTTGCTAGAGGAGCGCTGGAACCTGCTCACAAGGTATTCCGAGTTGCCCGATTCCGATGGCCGGTCCTTAGGTTCGCTTGGCGAGGAGTACAACGTCTATTACCAAAACGCACACCGAATCATTGGCGACCCCCGTTGGGCGAAGTGCTTCAAGGCGACCGACGATGAAAAGAAGCGATACGGTGATGACGAATATGGATTGGGATTGATTCTGGCCCGCAACCTGATTGCTGCGGATGCCGGCACGCGTCTTGTTTATGTCTACGACGGCGATCGCTGGGATCAGCACGTCAATATTTTCGAGCACAGTGCACCGGTCAGTCACTACACCAACTGCGTCCGCTGGGATAAGGGATTTGCAAGTCTCCTTGAAGATCTTTCCGCGATGCCAGGCAAAGAGCCCGGGAAGACGCTGCTGGACGAAACCATCATTGTCTCGACCAGCGAATTCGGCCGCACGCCTCAGATGAACCCGTCGAAGGGTCGCGATCACTATCGGTTCGCCTACACGACTTTGTGGGCGGGCGGCGGCGTGAAAGGCGGAAGAGCTATCGGAAAGACAGATGAAATCGGCGCCTACTCCATTGAGACCGGATGGAAACACGCTGAACAACCATGGATGGATAACACTGTCGCGACAATGTACTCCGCCCTGGGCATCGATTGGACCAAGAGGATTGCCAATACGCCTTCCAAACGAGCGTATGAATACGTGCAGTCCGCGCCGGTTGGTGGCTCTGAGTTCATCAGCACTGACGAAATTGCCGAGTTGTTCGTGTAACTGAGTCTTGGGGACCGGCCGCGCTTTGCGGCCGGTCGAAGATCCTATGGTGATGGCTGGAGGGCATGTGCGAAAAAGGTTGTTTATTAGTGCATGGTTAGGATTGCTCCTTTCCGGGATGCTCGTGCAAGCTAGCGCTCAGGCTGGCGGTTCGAGTCCGGCTTCAGGGCAAACGGCGGATCCAAGTGGGATGGTCCAGATTCCCGCTGGCGAATACTGGATGGGACGAACACACACCTGGTTTTACGATCAAATTGACTGGTTGGCTGACGCCTTCAAGGATGATCGACCTTCTCATGTCGTCTTCCTAGATGCGTTTTACATGGACAAATACGAGATAACCAATACGGAGTATGAGGCGTTCGTCCTCGCGACGGGGCGCGCCAAACCGTGGCATTGGAGTGGCAGCCTCGGAAAAATCACGGCTGGCCAGGAGAAGTGGCCTGTCTACAACGTAACCTGGGATGACGCCGCCGCCTATTGTGCATGGGTGGGAAAACGTCTTCCGACCGAGGCTGAATGGGAAAAGGCCGCACGTGGTGGCTTGGATCGCAAGCTGTATCCTTGGGGTGACGAAGTGACCGGCATCAAGGGTCAAGGCGGCGGTCGTCGCGGTGGCGAAGGTTCAACTCCTCCTCCCCCGAAACTTGCACGGTGGGGATTTCCGAATGGTCCGGCTCCGGTCGGTTCGTATCCCCCGAACGGATACGGTCTCTTTGACATGACCGGCAACGTGTATGAGTGGGTGTCGGACTGGTACGATGCCGACTATTATGCCATTTCCCCTGAAAAGAATCCGGAAGGGCCGGAGACAGGGTTATACAAGATCTTGAGGGGCGGCGGATGGTCTAGCGGTGAAGGTGTACCTGCCTCTGCTACGGCCGGCCGGAACGTCCTCGGTGTTCATTATCGCAACTACGCCCCGAAATCTCAGGTCAGCAATGCTTTCGGATTCCGTTGCGTGAAATCCGCAGACAAATAGCTCTTCCTCAAACAGGAGTCAGATGTAATCTGACTCCTGTTTTCCAGTTCTCCCTTCTTTTCAAATCACAAAAGTTTTGACCGGGTCCCTGTGCTGTGCTCTCATGAGTGTGCTTCTTTGCCATCCCTCCATAGGTGCATCTCATGTCTCAATTGCCAGCCTTGGTCCAACGGGAAAAGCCGCGTCCAACTGAAGACTCTCCGCCGGTCGTACGAATCCAAAAAATGATTTTTCAGGAGGCCACAACACTAGGTGCAAGCGACATCCACATTGAACCTGGACCGGAGTCCACCAAAGTCCGATATCGCGTGGATGGGGTGCTTCGAGACAGCATCGAGGTCCCGCGGTGGATGCACGACAATCTGGTTGTGCGGATCAAGGTGCTTGCGCGGTTGGACATCAGCGAGCGACGCCTTCCTCAAGACGGTCACATCACGGGAGACGAAGGCAGCGGAATGGATATTCGCGTTTCTGTCATCCCGACCCGGTGCGGCGAAAAGATTGTGATTCGTACGTTGCGTCGGGGCCGTTCCATGATCGCCCTTTCCGGGCTGGGTCTTCAGCCAGCCGTTGAGGAATCCTTGCATGCCCTTATCCGCCGGCCCCAGGGGATCCTCCTTTGTGTCGGTCCGACGGGCAGCGGAAAAACGACGACCCTATATGCCTGCATCGGCGAGATCAAAGAAGAGCCGCTGAATATCGTGACAATCGAGGATCCTATCGAGTATGAAATGCCTCGAATCAATCAAACTCAGGTCAACGAGAGAACCGGCTTAACGTTTTCAAGAGCGCTGCGCTCCATACTTCGACAGGATCCTGACGTCATACTCGTTGGTGAGATTCGAGACTCCGATACCGCCGAGACCGCATTTCACGCCGCAATGACCGGCCATCTTGTCCTTTCCACGCTTCACGCCACCGATGCGATATCCGCATTCTTCCGGCTGGCGGAGCTTGGGGTTGATCGGGCAGTGCTGGCCACGAGCGTGGTCGGAATAGTGGCGCAAAGGCTGGTGCGGTTGAACTGCTCAACATGCAGCGCCCCGGAATACCCGCGCCCGATTTACTTGAAGCGATTGTACATCCAAGAGGATAGGCAACTCGATTTGCGGAGAAGCCCGGGCTGCCCGGTCTGCAACTTCAGCGGGAGCAGCGGTCGGCTTGGTTTGTTTGAGTTGCTCGAAATCAATAGATCACTCCGAAAAAAGATCATTTCGGGGGTGGACGACGAACTTCGTGGAGCCGCTCGGGATGGAGGCTTTGTCGGCATCACCGAACAAGCTGTCGAACTCGCTTTGTCCGGGCGCGTTTCGCTTCATGAAGTCTATCGGAACTGCTTTTTTGGCGGAGAGTAGGCGGCCAAACCGAGGCTGCGAGTGATGGCTCAATGTGCGCAAGGAAATATGAAAATAGCCGTCGGCGCCGTTGATCAGGAAAGGTCCGGAAGACGTGGTATCATCAAGCCATGCGCAAGGATTCTTTAGCCGTTCTGTTGGTTGGCTTTACGATTGGATTCGGTGGCGTCTATGCATGGACTAAGCAACGCGCTCCGGCAATTGTTCGAGCTATTCCGCAGATGCCGGTTGCGACTCCTTCCGCATCATCGGCAACGCCGCCATCGATGCCACCACCCTCCATTAATTCAGAACGCCTGGAAAGGCTCAGAGAGGCGATAACGAAAAATCCCAAGGACTTCGATGCACTGGTTGAGTTGGGAGCGATCAATTTCCAGCAGAAAAACATGGAGTTCGCGATTGGGTTCTTTGAAAAGGCTCTGGAAGTTCGGCCTACAGATATTGACCTCCGCATCAATCTTGGTGCAGCGATGTTTTATGGACGCCGGTTCGATGACTCTATTGAACAATTCAATAGAGCATTGGAAATGGACGCGAACAATCCACAGGCGTTGTTCAACCTGGGCCTTGTAACATTGCATGGCAAGAATAATCCCAAAGGAGCTCTCCAAACGTGGGAGAAACTTGTCGAAACGAACCCCACGTACGAACATGTGGACATCGTGAAGAGGGAGATCGTTCAGCTGAAGGAACAGCTGAAAAATTAGTTTTTTCACGGGTGATTTTTTGGTGTCTCAGGACGTTCTAGGTCGTCTAAGGAAACTGTTGTGCAGTCGAAGTTGCTGATTCTATTGATTCGTTTCTGCGGGCTGGATTGACATAGAAGCGTTCGTGCATAGAATTGACCCTAAGGAGTTTTGATGAACACGACAAAAACAATCGTTCTGATGGTTGGCCTTACGGTTCTCTTGGTCATGATCGGGGGTGCGTTCGGCGGCCGTAATGGAATGATCATGGCCTTCATATTCGCTAGCGCGATGAACCTTTTCAGCTATTGGTTCAGCGACAAGATCGTGTTGCGAATGTATGGCGCCCGGGAAGTCACGGAGCAGGATGCGCCTGTGCTTTATGGGGTCACGCGGGATTTGGCAATGAAGATGGAAATCCCAATGCCTAAGGTTTACGTCATCCCGACGCAAGCGCTGAATGCTTTCGCAACGGGTCGTAATCCCAAGCACGCGGCAGTTGCTGCCACAGAAGGCATTATCCGGATGCTTAGCCGGGAGGAGTTGGCGGGCGTGATGGCGCACGAACTCGCGCATGTTCGTAATCGCGATATTCTTATTGGAACTATTGCAGCAACGATCGCTGGAGCGATCAGTATGTTGGCTAATATGGCGCAGTGGGCGATGATTTTTGGGGGTGGAAGACGCAGCGATGACGAAGGTAACGGAAGCGCCATTGGGGCGATTGCCATGATCATCGTCGCACCTATTGCGGCCGCGCTGATTCAGATGGCTATTTCCCGCTCCCGAGAATACCAGGCGGACGCAACAGGCGCGCGGGTGTGCGGCAACCCACTGTCGCTTGCTAATGCATTGCGCAAGCTTCATCTCGGCGCACAGCGCATGCCGATGGACGCCAATCCGGCGACCGCTCACATGTTTATCGTGAATCCGCTTCGCGGCGGTGGATTGGTGAACCTTTTCAGCACCCATCCTCCGATGGAAGATCGCATTGCACGGCTAGAAGCCATGGTTTATGGCCGTGCAGTCAGCTAATTGAAGCTTTATTGGGATCGCGCCTCCGGCTGGTTAACACTGGATCCGGGGCGCAATCCCAACCTCTATCCAAGCTAGCGTCCGAGTCGGGAAGCTAGTACAGCGGCTGCGCACCTTCCGGCCGGGTTTTCCACCTCTTGTGAATCCACAACCACTGCTCCGGATACTTTTTCACGTACCCTTCCAGAATCGTATTGAACAATCTCGTGTTCTCTATGACGTCTTTGGAGCTGTCGCCGGTGTTGATCAACTGCACGGGTGGATCGAATCGGAGGCGATGCTTTTTCATTTTGGGCTCCCATATTAGAAAACCTGGCACGACTGCAGCTCCTGTCCTGAGCGCGAATGATGCTATTGCCGTCGTTGTAGCTGCGGGAATTCCAAAAAAATCCACGAAGACGCCTTCATCGCTGGTGGTGTTCTGATCGAAGAGGATCCCGACAGCTTCGTTCTGTCTTAGGGCTTTCAGGACTTCACGGCCGGCGCTGTTTCGCCAGATTGGAAGGTTTCCCCCCAGCGTGCGGTAATGCATGATCAATTGTTCGACTCGAAGATTGTCGATCGGCCGCACGATAAATTTCACAGGGTGCCCATAGATTGAGTGAGCGAATGAACTCAACTCCCACGCACCGAAGTGTCCAGTCAAATAGACTACGCCGCGGCCGCGCCTTAAACCTTCGAGGTAATTCTCCAATCCGTCGTGAAACACCACGTCCGCGATGTTCTCTTTGCGCAGCTTCGGGAAGTGTGCGAATTCAACGAGCAACCGCCCGAGGTTGCCGAACGATCCACGAAGGATGCGAAGCCGTTCGGCTTCCGACAAGTCAGGAAAGGCCATTCGGAGATTTTGGAGGCCGGCAAGGCGCTGCCTGCGTGCGAGATGATAACCGAGCCATGCGACTGCGCTCGCAGCCCGATACGCTGCTGAGCGAGGCATCAAACCAAAGGTCTTCAGCAGCACCCAAGCGAGTGCGTACTCGATGAGTTCTTTCGCACCACCGTACATCCGTGGTATTTTCACATACTTTTTGAGCGCCTATTGTGATGAAACCCAGGCTGGGCCCGTATCTTGATCACATTATTCTGGCAGTCCTCGCATGCGCCTGTTATGCGATGTTCTTCCATGAACTCGGAGGCGTTGGCTTAATCGGCCCCGACGAGCCGCGTTACGCAGCCGTAGCACGCGAGATGCTCATGAGCGGCGATTACGTTACGCCTCATCTCAACGGCTCGCCGTGGTTTGAAAAACCGCCTCTGATGTACTGGATCGCCGTGATCGGTTACACAATTTGTGGCATCAACGAATACGGTGCTCGATTTCCTTCGGCGCTCGGCGCGACGATATCGCTCTTTCTGATCTATTGGTGCGGCCGCCGGCTGTGGAGCAGGGCTGTGGGGTTTCTCGCGAGCCTCGTGCTGGCGACGTCGATCGGATGGTTTGCTTTTGCACGAGCCGCGTCCATGGATATGCCTCTTACTGCATGTCTAACTGCGGCTCTCGTTTTCTTTTTGTTCGGCTTTAACGATGAAACGCCGCGGCGTAAGATATGGTTCAACCTTTTCTACGCATCAATCGGGCTTGGTGTGTTGGCCAAGGGTCCAGTCGCAATATTGCTGCCTGCAATCTCGCTATCGCTCTTTCTGCTGACCCGCGGCCGATTGCAGGACTGGCGCACGTGGAACCCGAAAGGACTTTGGATAGCGGCGGCAGTGGCGGCGCCTTGGTACGTACTCTGCACCATCGCGAACGGGTGGGAGTTCATCGACGTCTTTTTCATCAATCATAATCTCCAGCGATTCGCGACCACAATCCATGGCCACTACAGGCCGTTCTATTTCTACGGACCGGTTTTCCTGCTGCTGACATTCCCATGGACCTTCATGCTGATTCCTGCGATGCGACGGCGTTTCGGCAAGAATGAGCTGATTCTCGTCTGGTGGATGGTCGTCCCTCTGGTCTTCTACTCGCTCTCTGGATCGAAGTTGCCCGGCTATATTCTTCCTGTGGTTGCACCCTTTGCGCTGCTCTGTGCGATGGCGCTATGGCAGCCCGCATCAAAATCTTTCAAGGCGGCGGTGTTCATCGAGGCAGGTACGCTGGCTTTCATCGGAGTCGCGTTTGGATTTTTCGGGCACATGATCAACGTCGATGCGCACGTCAGCGGTATGCTCATCGCCGCGATCACTTTTGGTTTCGCCGCTGTACTTGCGATTTCCGCATTGTGGTTGAATCCTTCCTTTCTCGCCGCTTTCAACAGTGCGGTCATGGTTGTCATCGTCCTCACGGCAACCAACTTTGTTTTTCCTCGGTTCGATCAGGCGGATACGATGAGGCCTTGGAGCGAGGCGTTGAACAGAATTGCGACTAAGGATCAGATCATCTTCATGTACAAGCCCGACCGGTGGGTGGAGTACGGACTGGAGTACTATCGCTTCAGTCATGCACAGGCGCTTTTCTCTCCGGAGCAGCTTGCGGCAGTTGCAAAAAACGAACCGCGTATCTTATGTCTCGCCGAAGACAAAATCCTTCCTGAGCTGAGCGGCATGGGGAACGTCGATTTGGAGATCGTCGAATCGATTGGCAATCAGACGGCGTTCTGGGCCTGGCGCGTGGACTAGCGCCCAACTTCATTCCTGAGTTTGAACTCCAAGGTAAGTTCTGTGTGAAATTCGGCGCCCGTTATTACGAGGCCTGGGCGTAGGATGCTTCGTGAGCTGCTGCGCGAGGCAGTAAGACAACGAAGATGCTGCCAGCAGGCAGATTGTCTTCCACCCAGATCGTGCCGCGATGCGCCTCAACAACTGCACGGCAAATTGCGAGACCCAGGCCGAGACTTTCGCCTGGGCTCTTCTTTCCGTGACTGCCATGGTGGAATGTGTGAAAGATGCTTTCCTTGTGCGCATCGTCGACGCCGGGTCCGGAATCGGCGATCGTGATGATCGCAAACCCTTCTTTTGGCTGGCGTCGTCCAAAGCGTGATTTCGCGGCCGCGGGCATTTGGGAAGGTAACTGTTTTAGGCTGCGGACGTGCACTCCCACGATGCCGCCCTTGCAGGAAAATCTCAGTGCATTTTCCAAAAGGTTTGTAAAAAGCTGCACCATCCGGTTCGGATCGCATTCAACCAGCAGAGGTTCATGCTGAATATCCATGAGGAGCCGCAGCGATTTGTCGCGTGCAACGCCGTTCAATTCAAGAACCACGTTGTGGATAAGATCAGCGACGTCGCACGGCTGCATGTCGTAGTCCACCGTACCTGCCTGGAGTCTCGAGAGATCCAGAATATTTCCAATCATCTGAGCCAGACGCTTCCCGCTTTGAAGGTTCAACTCGAGAAGCCGCTTCTGCTTCTCGGTGAGCGCTCCTGGAATGCGTTCGAGCATGAGGTGAGTCGTTTCTTGCATGGACGCAAGCGGAGCCTTGAGTTCATGGGATACGTGCGAAATGAAGTCTTTTTTCATCTGATCGACTTCAAGAGATCGAGCGGCCAGACGTTGGTTTTCCTTCTTGAGGCGAGAAATTCGGTGCAGCAGCTGAACAACAACGCCGGCTCCGATGGCCAGTACCGCAAATAAGCCCATCGGCGTCACTCAGTCCTCAATCTTGTATGTTTTCAGCTTGTTTCGGATCGTCTTGACGTCCAATCCCAGCTGCCGCGCGGCTTCAGCCTTGTTGTGACCAGTCTTTTCAAGCGTCTTCAAAATGAGTTCGCGTTCGGCTTCGGCCGCCGTGATTCCAAGAGGGAGAACGATCTTCGTCGAGGATTCCGCGGCGGGATTTCGAAGGTAAGGGGGCAGATGCTGGGTCTCAATCCACTCGCCGCGTGAGAGTATCAATGCCCGCTCCATGACGTTTCGGAATTCCCTGACGTTTCCCGGCCACGAGTAGTTCGCAATCATTTCCATCGCGTCATCGCGAAGCGCCTCAACGTGCGCATTGTGCTTCTTATTGAATTCGCCGATGAAATGCTGAGCGAGCAGGGGAATGTCTTCCTTACGATCCCGAAGCGGCGGGAGGTGCACCGTGAAAACCGTCAATCGATAGTAGAGGTCCTCCCGTAGCTTGCCGTCCTGAATCGCATTGCGCGGTTCCTGATTTGTTGCGGCAATGATTCGAACGTCGAATGCAAATTCCTGCTTGCCGCCGAGACGCCGGACTTTGCCGTCCTCCAGTACGCGCAGCAGTTTCGGTTGCAGCGAAAGGGGCATTTCACCAATTTCATCCAGGAACAACGTGCCGCCGTTGGCCAATTCAAAACATCCCGGACGAACTCCAATGGCTCCGGTGAAGGCGCCCTTTTCGTGGCCGAATACCTCGCTTTCAATGAGGCTCTCCGGAATCGCAGCAGAATTGACCGCAATGAAGGGTCCGTTTGCACGTGAACCCAAACGATGAATCGTACGAGCCGCGAGTTCTTTGCCAGTTCCACTTTCGCCCGTGATAATGGCCGAAGCATCGGTAGCGGCGAGGCTTTGAATCAGCTCGTAGACCTCTCGCATGGCCTTGCTACTTCCGACAAACTCTCCGAAACCCGAGCCGCGTTCGAGCTGTGAAGTGAGTTTCCGAGAGGTTTGCCTCATTTCGATATCCGACTCGGCAGCCTTCAGAATCGAACGGAGTTTGGGATAATCCATCGGCTTAGTGATGAAATCCTGCGCCCCCTGCTTCATCGCTTCAACCGCCAGGTCGATGCTGGCATGAGCGGTCACCAGGATCACCGGTCTGTTGGGATTACCTGCCTTTAGGCATCGAAGAAGATCCAGGCCAGAGAGTTGAGGCATCACGACGTCGGAGACGACAATTTCAGGATCATAGGCCTCCATGAGTTCCTTGGCTTCCGATCCATCCGACGCTAATCTCACGTCGTAGCCCCACTCCTGAAGAATCATATCCAGTACTTCGCGAATAGCCGGTTCGTCATCGACGATGAGAACCTTCGTTTTGCGCATGCCCTGCCTTTCAGATGTGGGTTCAATGTAACGCAAAAAACTGACTATATGGGGAAAAATTTCCCCTTTATGGAAGACCGCAACAAAAGCTGCATGCGACTCACCAAAGAGAGCACCTTCTGGAACTAATTTCCTTTTCAATGAGTTAAATCAGCTATGAAGTATGTGGCCCTACCATTGCGATCCGAAAAGAGGAACCACCGGCCCTCGATCAGGCCAAAGGATTTGGAAGGTGAAGTGGATATGGTATGGGGAATCATACGGGTTCTAATCTTTGTTTCTGCTTTTATGGTCGGTGTTTTAGCGACGGGTTCAGTGAGGGC
>CAZIPZ010000035.1:0-24726 GCA_964541075.1 uncultured Solibacteraceae bacterium
GGCGGAGCGATCACAATGTCGCAATGTTCCACGTTCTGAAGTTCGGGAATGAGGGCGTCAAAGAAGGCGCTCGTCTCACGGAGCGTCTTATACATCTTCCAGTTGCCTGCAATTATCGGCATTCTCATTTATCGTTCAGCACCTCGACGCCGGGCAGCCTTTGGCCTGATAGGAATTCCAAAGATGCGCCCCCGCCGGTTGAGATGTGTGTGATTTTCGCTTCGACTCCAGATTGAGATACTGCAGCAGCGGAGTCTCCGCCTCCGACGATTGAAAACGCGCCGGAGTCCGCCACGGCGCGCGCGATAGCGAAGGTGCCTTGCGAAAACGCGGGATTCTCGAACACTCCCATCGGACCGTTCCACACAATCGTCTTTGCGCTCCCAATCACGCCAGCGTACCGCTTCACAGTCTCAGGACCGATATCAAGTCCCATTGAGTCCGCGGGTGTTTGGGCAACCGCAGTCACGCGAGAATCCTTGCTTTCCAAAGACGAGGCCACCACATGGTCCACCGGGAGTTCAAGCGATACTCCTCGCTTTACGGCGGCGGCAAGGAGCTGTGCGGCAACTTCGATTTTGTCCGGCTCCACGAGCGATTTACCGGTTTCAATGTTCTGGGCTCGAAGAAACGTGTAGGCCATTGCTCCGCCGATCAAGATATAGTCTGCAATGTGAAGGAAGCTCTGAATCAGCTCGATTTTGTCAGAAATCTTCGCGCCGCCTACGATGGAAACGTACGGCTTCTCGGCCTTTGTTAAAGCATGGCTCAGACACTCAAGTTCCTTCTGCATCAAAAAACCTGCCGCCGCCCGCTTAACGAAAGAGACAATTCCAGCAGTCGAAGCATGAGCGCGATGCGCCGTACCGAACGCGTCGTTCACGTAGACGTCGCACAACGAAGCCAATGCTTTCGCGAAGTTTGAATCGTTTCTCTCTTCTTCCGCGTAAAATCTCAGATTCTCGAGCAAAAGGGCGTCGCCATTGGCCAATTCTTGAACTTTTTTCTCAACCTCTTTTCCGATACAGTCTTGCGTGAACGTCACAGTCTTTCCCAGTAGTTCACTCAATCGCTGCGCGACCGGCTTGAGGCTGTACTTTGGCTCCGGCTTGCCCTTTGGCCTGCCCAGGTGTGAAGCGAGAATCAGACGCCCGCCATTTTTCAGCACGTATTGGATTGATGGGAGAGACGCCGCAATCCGTGCGTCGTCCGTAATCCTGCCCTCCGAAAGCGGAACGTTGAAATCAACTCGCATGAAAACGCGTTTACCGGTCAATTCCAAATCGGAAAGCGAAAGCTTGTTCATGTCCCTTTGCTGTGCCTGAGCGTCGCGTTAGGAAACCACCAGCCTGATAAGGTCCCTGAGGCGGCAACTAAAGCCCCACTCGTTGTCATACCACGAGAACACTTTGATGAGCCTCTCGCCGAGGACCTTGGTTAGAGGTCCGTCTACGATTGAAGAATTTGAGTTGTGCATGAAATCGATAGACACAAGCTCTTGGTCAGAAAACTGAAGGATGCCTTTAAGTGGTCCTGTTGCAGCGTTCTTCAAAGCCTGATTTACGCTCTCGACCGTTGCAGCCTTCGAAATCTTCGCCGTCAGGTCAACAAGGGAGACGTTTGGGGTTGGAACGCGGATCGCGATGCCATCGAGTTTGCCTTTCAGATCAGGCAGCACCAGCCCTATGGCCTTGGCCGCGCCGGTCGAAGTCGGAATCATGGACAAGGCGGCCGCACGCGACCGGCGCAAATCATCGTGAGGAAGGTCGAGAAGGCGCTGATCGTTGGTGTACGAGTGAATGGTCGTCATCAGTCCGGCCTCGATGCCAAAGGTTTCGTGCAGAACCTTGGCTACAGGCGCAAGGCAATTCGTGGTGCAGGACGCGTTGGAAATAATGTGGTGCTTCGATGAATCGTAATTCTTCTCGTTCACACCGAGGCAAATCGTGATGTCTTCATTCTTCGCGGGCGCCGAAATAATCACTTTCTTTACCGGACCGCGCATGTGCTTGCGGGCATCTTCGGCCTTCGTGAAACGGCCCGTTGACTCGACGACCACGCCGACGCCCAATGAAGGCCAGTCGATTTTTTCAGGATCCTTCTCTTTAAAGACCTTTATCGTTTTACCATCGACCGTGATGCTGTCTTCACCAAAGCCGACATCGGACTTCAGATTTCCCAGCACCGAATCGTATTTCAGGAGGTGAGAAAGGGTCTTGGGGTCGGTAATATCATTTACGGCGACGATCTCGAGGTCTCCTTCAGCCTGCGATACCCGAAAAAGGTTTCGACCGATCCGCCCAAAACCATTGATACCTACTTTAATCGCCATTTGGATGCTGCTCCTCTCTGGTCTCCGAATAGTGCGCGTACCCTCAAAAAAGTATACTCTGCGACAGTCATGTATCTAATTTACACGTTTTTTCTGACGCTGGGACTCATCATCGCATTTCCCTATTACTGCGTGAGATTTCGAAAATACCTTCCGACCTTGCCGGATCGCCTCGGGTTCATAAAACTTCCTCAACTACACAACGCCATCTGGCTCCATGCAGTATCCGTCGGCGAAGTGAAGGCCGTTGAAAAGCTTGTGGAACGCCTTCGCGAGCAATTTCCCGGATGTCCGGTCGTCGTGTCAACCGCGACCCCAACAGGCCAGCAGCTTGCGAAAAATCGGCGGGACATCATCGATCACACACTGTACTTCCCTTTGGATCTCCCATGGTGTGCGCGGCGTGTCATAAGGCGAATCAATCCTCAAATGATGATCATCGCTGAAACCGAGATTTGGCCGAACTTTCTCAGAGCCTGCCGCCGCCATCATGTCCCAGTGGTCATGATCAATGGAAGAATCTCTGACAAGTCTTTCGCCCGATACAGGCTGGCGAGACGATGGCTTCGCCATGTATTCGAAAACTACACCATGCTGGGAATGCAGTCGGAGATGGATCGGCAGCGCATTGAAGCTATAGGTGCAGCGCCCCAAAAAGTCACCGTCTTTGGCAATCTGAAGTATGACGTCGACGCCGGACACAAACCTCTCGAAAAGACCTTCGCGGTCCGTCTAGGAGACCTCAGAGAACTCTGGATTGCCGCAAGCACGATGCCTGGCGAGGAGGAATACATCCTCGATGCGTTTCGTCATGTGCGCTCCTCGCGTCCCGGACTGAAACTTCTTATCGCTCCCCGGCATCCAGAACGATTCGACGCAGTACAAGAGCTGGTTACGCGTTCCGGATTCACCTGCATCCGGCGAACGAGAATGGATGCCGATGGTGACGTTCTGCTGCTGGACACGATCGGCGAACTGGCCGCCGCCTTTCAGTTTGCGACGGTGGTCTTTATGGGCGGCACGCTGGTGGCGAGAGGCGGGCACAATATTCTCGAACCTGCCCGTTATGGGATTCCGATCATCTTCGGTCCACACATGGAAAACTTTCGTGACATCGCTCGTATATTCCTCGATGCGGATGCCGCAATTCAGATTCGTGGACCTGCGGAGCTGGCGCAGAACATCGAAAGAGTCCTCTCCAGCCCGGAACTGGCCTCACGTCTTGGCGTTCGCGCACGCAATATCATCAGTGAAAATTCTGGCGCCACTGACCGGGTCCTTCGCTTTCTGCAGCCATTGGAGGCCGAACGGTGAGCATGGCTTTCCGCCTGCTGTTACGCGCTCGGGAAACGTTGTATCGCGAGGGAGTGTTAGCGACGCGGCGATTGAACCATCCGGTGGTCAGCGTCGGAAACCTTACTGTTGGTGGAACCGGAAAAACTCCACTCGTCATCACCTTGGCAGACAAATTTCGAACTCTTGGTTATAAGCCCGTCATCTTGTCCCGCGGATACATGAGGAAAAGCCGCGATGTGATCATCGTCGGATCATCGTGGGAAGAAGCCGGAGATGAGCCTTTCCTGATGAAACGACGCCTGTGTGATGTGTCGGTGGTCGTCGGCGCCGACAGGCATAAGGCGGGTATCCTTGCCGAACGCAATGAACTAGGAAACCTTTTCATTCTTGATGATGGTTTTCAACATCGTCGTCTTTACCGAGAAGTCGATATTGTCACGATCAACCCCGCCGAGTGGCGCGATGGCGAGGCATTGCTGCCCACCGGCCCGTGGCGCGAACCTAAAACAGCAATCCAACGTGCACACGTGGCTTGCGTCCTGGAGATGCCCGGTGTTTCCCTTCCATCTCTGCCTATACCCGCGGTGAGAGTCCAGACGCGAATCGAAGGCATATATAAGGACGAGATTGCGGTTTCACCTCACGAGCTAAGAGGCCGCGAAATCGTCGCTTTTGCCGGCATCGCCGGGCCGGAGCGCTTCTTTGCTTCCTTGGAATCTTTGGGCCTTTCGCTCAAACAGCGCATCGTCTTTCGGGATCATCATCCTTTTTCCAAGCAGGACATCGAACGCCTCAAAGGAGACGTTCTGATCACCACTGAAAAAGATGCTGTTCGTCTTCAAGGACTTGGAACCCGTGAGTTTTTCCACCTCCGTATCTCTGCTAACATTTCGGAGTTCGAGCGGCTTCTAGAAATTGTGCTACCGCGACTTTCAACGACCTGATGGATCCAGAGAGAATTCTAGTTCGCGGCCCGAATTGGGTTGGCGACGCAGTCATGGCAGTTCCAGCCCTGAAGGCCTTGCGCAGTCGCTTCACTAATTCGGCGATCACGCTTATGGTCCGGCCGTGGGTGGCCGGTTTATTCAAGTCTGCCGCCTATATTGACGATGTCTGGATTGAACCAAGACCAGAAGGGCTACGGGATTGGTTTCGAATAACACGCGATATCCGGAGAAGACGCTTCGATCTCGGCATTCTCCTTCCCAATTCCTTCGAGTCCGCATTGACGATGCTTCTAGGAAGAGTCCCGCGACGAGTCGGCTATGCCGCTGACGGCCGCCGGTGGCTTCTGACTGAGGCAGTCGCCAGGAAGAATAGCCATACTCATCAGGTGCACTACTATCTTGATCTCATGAAACCCTTGTCGGTTGCGGTCGAACAGCCATCGATAGAAATCGACGCCACCGACGAGGCGCGACGGTCGGCTCGAAACCTTCTTGCGTCCGAGGGCATACCGCGCACTTCTTCATTCCTCGTTTTGAACCCAGGCGCCGCCTACGGGTCGGCAAAACGCTGGTACGAGGAGCGGTTCGCGACTGTGGCCGACGCTCTCGCACGAGAATCCGCATTGAGCGTCGCTATTGTTGGATCAACTGGAGAACGCTTGATCGCGGAGCAGATTCAATCGCGGATGAAGACGAGGAGCGTGATTCTGAGCGGAAGGACCTCTCTGGAAACTCTTCTAGGCGTGCTGGCCGAATCCTCATTGATGATCACCAATGATTCCGGTCCCATGCACATTGCTGCAGCCGTTGGAACGCCTCTCGTAGCCATATTCGGGCCGACCGATGAACACGCCACGGGACCTTACAGCGGCAGTTTCCGGATTGTCAAAAAGCAGGTGCAATGCAGTCCTTGCCTGTTGCGAGAATGCCCTATCGACCACCGCTGCATGCAAGGCGTCACCGCCGATGATGTATACGCTGCAGCACGTGAATTGATGAACCCGCTTACCTAGCGGGCTTCTTTTCCAGAACCAGCAAGTCGTAATGAACAAGGCCTGTCGGCAGGCCAACGGCGATCAGTTGCGTATAGAAAGCCATTTTCAACCATTCGCGTCGCGCCTCGGCTGTCTCGCGCGAAAATGGCGCAAATCGAAGAATCTTCAGCACCGTCATTTGGGCGCCTGGTCTTGTTTCCTTTCGGATGTCGCGCAGGGACTGAGTGAAGAACCATTTTTCCCATTCCATTCGGTTGGAGGACCTTGTGCCGAAACGCCGGAATCCTTCATCGCGCCGGGTCAGGAACTCCAACCTGTCGGAAAGAGAAATGTCCGCTGCAACCAATAGGCCGCCCGGCTTTAGAACTTCCGATGCCCGCCGATAGAAACGCGTGCGATCAAAATAAAAAGCGCATTCGATCGCGAGAACTCGGTCAATGGTCTCTTCCTCAACGCCGGGAAGAACCTCCGCTTCTCCCACACGGAACGAAAGCTTGCTGCTTACGCCTTCGCGCTCTGCTCTCGCGCTCGCATAACGAACCTGGGATTCGGCGATATTGAACCCAAGAAGGCGGCAAAAGTCTTGAGTGCGCAAGAGCAGGAAATCTTGCTCGCCACTTCCGAAACCGACATCGACAATCGTGTGCGCCGATTCGATTGCTGACGCGCGAAACACCTCCAGGCATAACTGTTCCTGACGCTTTTCATAGGTTTCAGCGCCAGTTTTTGTAAATCCATAGTTCAAGTATTTTTCCGGTTTATCCAGTGATTCCAGAGAAGCTTGAAACAGGTCGTATTGCCTGCTGATTGAGGAGGACAGTTCCGATGCTATTCTTGGTTGCTTATGCATAGAGCTATCTTCATGGACCGCGATGGCACTGTATCCGAAGAAGTCGGATATATGTATCATGCCGGACTATATAAACCGTTCCCATGGACGGGACCGGCCGTCAGACGCATCAACGAAAGCGGCATGAAAGCAATTCTAATCACCAATCAATCGGGCGTTGAACGCGGCTATTTTCCCGAAACGATGGTCCATGAGGTTCATGGCTTGCTGCATTCCGAGCTTGCACGGCACGACGCCGCCTTGGATGCGGTCTACTTTTGTCCGCATCAGCCGGAAACCGGTTGCGAATGCCGAAAACCTCGGCCAGGCATGTTGTTGCGCGCCCAGAAGGACCTGGATATTGATCTCCAAGGCTCCTTTATGGTGGGCGACCGCTATCTCGACATCGAAACCGGTCGAGGCGCTGGTGCTCGAGCCGTGCTGGTGCTGACGGGAAACGGCCGAGCGGAATTGGACAAATATCGCGAAGCTGCAATCCAACCCGACTTCGTTGCCGAAGACCTCCTTGGCGCCGTAGACGCGATTCTTCAGGGCAAGGTCGGATGAGCGGCCTCAGCGATCTGATTCGGAAATTCAAAGGTAAGCGGATTGTGGTGTTCGGCGACCTCGTGGCGGACGTGTTTTCCTACGGCGAAATCTCACGCGTCTCACGGGAGGCTCCCGTCTTGATTTTGAATCACCGCGAAACACAGCTTGTTCCTGGCGGCGCGGCAAATGCCGTCCACAACATCTGGTCGCTCGGCGCAAACCCATTACCGGTCGGCGTTGTTGGTGACGACGAAGAAGGCCGGCAGCTTCTCGACTATTTCTCCAATCTCGGCATTGACATCAGTGGAATCACCGTTTCCAAATCCTACCGGACTCCCACTAAAATGCGGATCCTGGCTGGCGCTGTCCATTCTCAACGGCAGCAAATTGTTCGAATGGACTCGGGCGGTCCAATCCAGGACCGCAGGGCGCACGACGGTATTCGAACCAGATTGAAGGTCTTTTCCAATGCGCACGCGCTATTGGTGTCCGACTACGGGTATGGCCTCATCACGCCTGAAAGGATCACAAAGATCCGGAAGGACGGAATCCCGTCGACGATCGATTCCCGTTTTTCGCTCGACGACTTCAGGGGAATGACGGCCGCAACGCCGAATGAGCCTGAAGTCGAGGCTGCCCTTGGCGCCAGGATCGGCGATGATCTTAAGAAACTTGAATGGGCAGGCAGAACTCTGTTGCGGAAGCTTAAGCATGAAGCGTTGCTGATTACTCGAGGGAAAGACGGGATGGCTCTCTTTGAGCGCAAGAAGAAAACGATCCATATCCCCATTCACGGTACGGATGAGATCGCTGATGTCACCGGCGCAGGCGACACGGTCATTGCGACGTTCACCCTGGCCCTCGCCGCCGGTGGAAGCTACTATGACGCCGCACGGTTGGCGAACTACGCCGGCGGGATCGTTGTGATGAAATATGGAACAAGACCGGTGACCTCTGAGGAATTGTCTGCAGCGGTTGAGGCAGATGCATCATGAAGCTGCGTCCGCTCGAAGAAATTTGCAGGCTGGTGAAAGGAAAGAAGGTTGTGCTCGCCAATGGGTGTTTCGACATCCTCCACGTTGGTCATCTAAGGTACCTGAACGAAGCCCGAACACTCGGAGATGTTCTTGTGGTCGCCGTCAATAGCGATCGCTCGGTTCAGAAAATCAAGGAGCCGGGCCGTCCAATTATGAATGAGAACGAGCGTGTTGGGTTGATCTCCGCCCTGAAGGTTGTGGATTATGTCGTTCTCTTCGATGATCCCGACGTCTCAGAGGTGCTAGCCGCATTGAGACCGTCGGTCCATGCGAAAGGCACGGACTATACGGAGCAGACTGTTCCCGAACGTGATAAGGTCCTGGCGTACGGCGGAATCGTTCGAATTACTGGCGACGCCAAGAATCATTCGACACGCGACGTCATCAAGACAATTTTGGAGAAGTCTGGCAAGTGATTGCGAAGTCGAAGCGCGAAAGCCTTCATCGGTTTCTGGTCGTAAAATTCAGTTCTCTGGGCGATATTGTCCATTGCCTTCCTTCTGTTGCTCAACTGAGAAAGGCGTTTCCACATGCCGAAATCGATTGGTTGATCGAGCGAAAGAACAAAACTGTCGTGGACATCAGCGGCCTGGATGTCCGACTGATACCTGTCGACACCTACCAATGGCGGAACAGTCCCGGTATCGGCAGCGCGAAAGAAATTGCCGAGTTTGTTTGGGCGCTTCGAACAGACGGTTACGACTGCACCATCGACTTCCAGGGTTTGCTCAAATCCGCCTTCTTCGGCTACCTGTCCGGTGCTCCTATCCGAATCGGTTGGGAGCGCGACTTCCTCAAAGAATCAGTGAGCCGCTTCTTTTACACAGAGGTTGTCACTCCACGTCGTATTCACATCATCGACCAGCAAATGGAATTGCTGAAGCCTCTGGACATCGATCCCAACTGGGAAACCGAAGTACCGGTGCGCGCGCCGGAACAAGCTCGCACATCTGTTGAGCAAAAGCTCCAGGGAATGAAGGATTACGTCGTTATCAATCCCGGTGGAAACTGGCCCACGAAGTGTTGGGAACCCGAAAGGTACGGGGCATTAGCGCAACGTTTGATGAATGATGGGATTCCAGTCCTTGTGACTTGGGGACCGGGAGAAGAGTCACTGGTTCGCAGATTGGTTAACGCAGCAGGCCCAGGCATCCGGCAGATTCCGACAACGTTGGAAGAGCTTGTCGCTCTATGCGAGAAAGCGAGGCTCTTTGTTGGAGGCGATACCGGCCCAATGCATTTGGCGGCGGCCGTTGGGGCGCCCATAGTTTCTATTTTCGGTCCGACAAGCAGCGATAGGAATGGCCCATTTCGCCGCGAAGACATCGTCATCGAACGGAGGCTGCCCTGCCGCCCGTGCTATGAGCGGGAGAAATGTCCGTTGGAGCATCTTCAATGTATGGTCGATATCACGGTCGACCATGTCTATGAAGGCTGCCGAAAACGGTTGTCGCTCGCAGGCGAATCCGTTCCGCTCCAGCCGGATAAGTAATGCTGCAGCGAATACGGGTTCCGCTCGGTTTTGTCGTTGCCGGTCTCGTTCTCTATTTTGCTGAACCCACCACGATCTCAATTCTCACAGGTCTTCCTATCGCTCTCCTCGGCGCCTTATTCCGGCTCCTTGCGGCCGGAGTAATTCACAAGGACTCGGAGCTCGCCACGTCCGGTATATACGGACTTACGCGCAATCCCCTGTATCTGGGCAGTTCCCTTCTCGCAGCCGGTTTTGCGATCATGAGCGCGAACAACATTGCTGCCGTTCTTCTGCTGGCGCCATTTATTCTGATTTACCCAACGATCGTGCTGCGAGAGGAGTCGCACCTGGCAAAACTGTTTCCAGAACAGTTCAGGCAATACAAATCAAAAGTTCCACGTTTTTTTCCATTCCCGGCTCGCGTCCGCCTCGTTTTTTCTTTTCAGCAATACATGGCGAACCGCGAATACAACGCGGCGCTCGGTTTCCTTGCGGCTATGAGCATACTTGTAGCGAAGTGGTGGCGCGGTTAAGTCGAGAATTCTCCTGGAATCCTCGCCATTTCCGAACCGCAAAGTCTTTATTCTCAAACAACGAGGTTGATTTAACGGCCGGCCAAACCTATACTCCAAGAGAGCTTTTGAAGTGGGCGTTTCGCCCACTTTTTTATTGTTATATGGCATGGGAGTTGATTGGAATCGGATTCAACAACTTATACAAAGGGCCACTGAAGGCTTGGGATATGAGTTAGTTGAAGCGCAGCTGAAGGGACCGGGCAAGAGCTCTATCCTGAGGATCTATATAGACGGGCCCACCGGCGTTTCCCATAGCGATTGCGCACTCGTCAGCGAACAGGTGGGAACGGTTCTCGATGTAGAAGATCTGATTCCGTTTTCCTACACACTTGAGGTTTCTTCGCCCGGCCTTGACCGGAAGCTTGTCAAGGATGCGGATTATGTTCGCTTCGATGGAAAGCTGGCGAGGATTCAGACCAAGATTCCGTTGAATCACCAGAAAGTATTTCGAGGACGTCTAAAGGGTCTTCAAGACGGAAAGATCCGGTTGGAATCGCCGAAGGGCGATCTGTTGGAGATCCCGCTTGATGTCGTCCAAGAAGCCAGGCTTGAGTTTGACTGGGCGGCTGAGAAATCGAGGCCTGGAAAATCGCGCTAGTTTAGGAGTTTGACGATGTCGAATTTGCTCTTTCAGACGATCGATCAGATCAGCAGGGAGAAAGGCATCGACCCGCAAATTGTGATTCACGCCATCGAGGATGCGATTGTCGTCGCCTCCCGAAAGTATTTTCGCTCCAATGAGGAATTGCGCGGCCGAATCAACAGCGAAACTGGAGAGGTCGATGTCTACGCAGTGAAGAAAGTTGTTGAGGATGTAACAAACCCCGTTCGCGAACTCTCACTTGACGAAGCTCGTTCCATAAAAGCAGACGCCCAACTGGAGGAAGAAATTGAATTTCTTAAGCCCACTGTCGGGCTGGGTCGAATCGCCGCCCAAATGGCGAAACAAGTCATCTTCCAGAAGGTCCGGGAAGCCGAACGAGAAAGCGTATATGCCGAGTACCACAAACACGTGGGCGAGGTCGTCAATTGCGTTGTAAAGCGATACGAGAATGGCGACCTGATCGTGGAATTAGGAAAGACCGAAGCCAAACTGCCGAAGCGGGAACAATCCAAGCTGGAAAACTTCGCAGTGTCGGACCGTATTCGGGTCATCATCATCAAGGTCGAGAAAACTTCGAAAGGCCCGCAAGTAATTGTATCGCGCACGGATCCCGCTCTGGTGCAGCATTTGTTTCAGACAGAGGTGCCCGAAATCTACGACGGAACGGTTCAGATCAAGAGCGTCGCTCGAGAGGCCGGTGAACGCACCAAGATCGCCGTGACGTCACGTGAAAAGGATGTCGATCCGGTTGGGGCGTGCGTCGGCATGAAAGGAACACGAGTTCAGTCCATCATCCGCGAACTCCGAGGGGAGAAGATTGACATTATTCAGTGGTCCGACGATATCGTGACCTTTGCGACAAACGCAATCAGTCCGGCAAAAATCAGCCGAGTCTCCGTCGTCGATAGCACTGAAAAGATTATGGAAATGGTTGTCGAAGACAGCCAGCTTTCCCTCGCGATCGGCAAGAAAGGGCAGAATGTCCGGCTCGCATCCAAGCTGATCGGATGGCGCATTGACATCAAGAGTGAAGAAGAAAAACGCGCAGAAATCGAAAGCCAGATCGACCAGATGCAAATTACTCCCACTCTTCTCGAAAGCATGACAGGCTTGACGCCTAATCTGATTCAAAAGCTCAACGCCGCGGGAATCTCGACCGTGGAACAGCTCGCCGATCTCTCGCCGGAGGATTTGCAGAACATCCCGGGCATTGGCGCCAAGACGATAGAAAAGATCAGCGATGTCCTTTCAGACTATTACACGCAGTCCCCTGCATATCAGGATGAAATGGAACGTTTGACACAGCAACGGATGTTCGCAAAGGATGAGCCCGAGCCCGTAGTTGAGAAGGCATCGGAAAGTTCGAAAGAAAGCAGCGAAGAGCGAGCGCCAGAAGAGTAAAATAAATGATACTCTTCCCTCTCATCTACCGATGAGGGTTCATCAAATGAATTGAGTTTGAGGTTTATTAGAACGAATGCCAAAGCTTCGAGTTTACCAGCTAGCCCGCGAGCTAAACCGCGACAACTCCGAAATCATACGAGAGTTGCAGCATATGGGCGTGCCGGTGACGTCTCATTCGAATACGGTCGAGGACCGGCTCGCCGAACAGCTTCGAAAGAAGCTCGGTGATGTAGAGCCGGAGCCCAAAGTCGCCGCGCCAGTTCCCGAGGTCGAAGAAGTTAAAGCTGAAGCTCTCAAGGTAGAGGCGCCGCCTGCGCCTCCTCCCCGTCCCCGTGTTGAGGCGGAAGCGCCAAAGGTCGAACCGAAGCCGGAACCCAAGGTCGAAGAGAGACCGCAACCAGTTCCAACTGTTGCTGCTCAGCCCACGGCGAAAATCGAAGCCCCTCTGCCGCCGCCCGTGCGTCCAACTGCACCGGCAGCCAAGGCGACGTCGCCCGCGCCTACGCAGGCGCCGCCTCCTCCCAAGGCCGAGCCTCCGCATGAAGAACGCAAAACGATGCAGCAGATTGTCCAGGAACGTCTCAGGCAACAACACCGACTGCCCCCTACGCCGCCGCCGGGACAGCGCCGACCACCATTTGAACGGCCGGGACAACGTCCCCCGGTTCCAGGACAATCGAGACACCCTTCTGCGCCGGGAATGCAAAACCGTGGCGCCGCGCCAGCAGCACCGTCTGGAGCGCGGCCTTGGACCCGTCCCGGAGCGCCTCCTTTGCCGACTCCGACCGACCAGCGCAGACCCCCTACGCACCGGCACGAGGTCGATCGCACGCAGCGATACGAGCGGCAGGCGGAAAAGAAACTCGATACTCCTTTCGTCCGCCCAGCGCCCAAACCTGAACCTCCGCGTGAGTTTCGCAAGATCACACTAACGGAAGGCCTTACCGTAAAGGATTTGGCTGAAAAACTCGACGTTCGCACCAAGGATATGATCAAGAAACTCATGGATCGCGGTGTATTCGCGACGATCAATCAGACGCTCGACAGAGAAATGGCGAAGGAAATTGCGAAGGACTTCAATGCCGAGGCCGACTTCGTCACCTTTGAAGAAAGCGTCATGCTGGACGCGGTCGAAGTCAGCGTTCCTGAAAATCTTCAGGCGCGAGCGCCAGTGGTCACCATCATGGGACACGTTGATCACGGCAAGACATCCCTTCTGGACGCTGTCCGGAAAACTCGTGTAACAGAGCAGGAAGCGGGCGGAATCACGCAGCACATCGGCGCCTATCAGGTGACCGTCAAGGAAGGCCGCAAGATCACTTTCCTGGATACACCCGGCCATGAGGCATTCACGATGATGCGGGCTCGCGGAGCACGCGTCACCGACATCGTGGTGCTCGTCGTTGCCGCCGACGATGGCGTCATGCCTCAAACCATCGAGTCCATTAATCACACGCGGTCGGCCAAGGTTCCCTTTGTCGTCGCAATCAACAAGGTCGACAAGCCCGGCGTCAATCCCGAACGGGTGAAGCGGGAACTGGCGGAGCAGGGCTTACTTGCAGAAGATTGGGGCGGCGACACTGTCATGGTTGAGGTTTCCGCGAAGACTGGACAGAACCTCGAACTTCTTCTCGAAATGATTCTTTTGGTCGCCGACATCCAGGCGCTGAAGGCGGATCCCGGCCTTCCGGCCATGGGCACCGTCCTAGAAGCAAAGATCGATAAAGGACGCGGCAGCGTCGCCACGGTGCTGGTGCAAAACGGAACATTGAAAGTCGGCGAAAACTTTATTGCTGGCGCAATCTTCGGCAAAGTTCGAGCGATGTTTGATGAGCATGCGCAGCTTGTGAAAGAGGCCGGACCGTCCACTCCTGTTGAAGTTCTTGGGCTACAAGGACTTCCAATGGCGGGAGACTCGTTCCAGGCAATTGCGGACGACAACAAGGCCCGACAGATCGCGTCGTACCGTCAGGAAAAGCTCCGCGACACCGCCATGACGAAGACTGCACGCCTCACACTCGATCAGCTGCATAAACAACTCACCGAGGGTGAGATCAAGGAAGTGCCGCTCATCTTAAAGTGCGACGTTCAAGGATCGCAGGAAGCCCTAACGGAAATGTTGAACAGGCTCAGCACCGACAAAGTGAAAGTTCGGATTATTCATTCGAGCGTCGGTGCAATCACTGAAACCGACGTCCTGCACGCTACGACTTCCAACGCGATTATCATCGGGTTCAACGTCCGACCGGAGCGAAAAGCCGCCGAGCTTGCCAACCGTGAGAAAGTGGACATTCGACTGCATACGATTATTTACAATGTGGTTGACGAAATTAAGCAGGCGATGCAAGGCGTGCTGGAGCCTGTCATTAAAGAAACCTATCTCGGGGCGGCGGAAGTTCGAAATACCTTCAGAGTGCCAAAAGTTGGCACGATCGCCGGTTGCTACGTCACCGACGGCAAGGTTACGCGAAGCGCTCAAGTGCGTTTGCTGCGCGATAATGTTGTGATATTCGAAGGCAAGATCGCCTCGCTGAAGCGATTCAAGGAAGACGCCTCCGAGGTGGCTCGCGGTTACGAATGCGGCATCGGCATCCAGAACTATAACGACGTTAAAATCGGCGACACCATCGAGGCATTCGTCACCGAAAAGGTTATGGCGGACGTCGGGGCATAACGCCCAATGGTTGTCATTGCGCTGCTCACCCTCGACATACATATACCTCACGCTCAGTCTCTCAAAGAAAAGCGAATGGTGGTCAGGCGGCTGAAAGATCGCCTGAGATCCAAGTTCAACGTCTCCGTCGCGGAAGTTGATCATCAGGATCTCTGGCAGCGGTCTCAGGTGAGCGTTGTCATTGTTGGTCCCGATGAAGGCTTCCTTGAGAAGGTGCTGCGTGAGGCTGCGGAAGAGGCCGAGCGAATTCTTCCGGAATGTACGATCCAGAGCAACGTTGAGATTGTGTAGCACACCGCGACAATCGTAGTGTTCTACCAGGAAAGATCGTTCGTATGCAGGGCCGAAGAATTGACCGTATTGAAGAACAAATTCGAATCGAGCTCAGCGAGATCATCGAACGCGAGATCAATGACCCGAGAGTCGGCCTCGTCACGGTGACGGCGGTGAAAGTTTCTGCGGACCTTCGCCACGCCCGGATCTTCGTTACCGTTCTCGGTTCTGACGACCAACGGAAAAAAAGTCTGGAAGGCCTAAGGTCGGCGGCAAGCTATGCACGACGATCTCTGAGTAAGCGATTGCACCACTTGCGCCGGATCCCGGAATTGACATTCGACTACGATGAATCCATCGAGCAGGGCATTCGCATCGAGAAACTTTTTGATCAGCTCAAGCCGACGGAAGAATGATTGTTTCGGTCGAACATGAATGGAATTTGGATCATCAATAAGCCTGCAGGTATGACGTCGCATGACGTCGTCCACCGCATTCGATCCACTTTTTCAATATCCAAGGTCGGCCATTTGGGAACTCTCGATCCAATGGCTACCGGCGTCCTTCCTGTTTGCGTCGGCAAGGCGACTCGCATGAGCCAGTTCATCACGAGTTCTCCAAAGGAATACTCCGGTTGCATTCGGTTTGGTTTTTCCACGACGACGTACGACCGCGAAGGCGCCAGAACAAGCGACGAGCGCCCATTGACTTCAACCCGATCCGAGATTGAAGAAGCCATGCGCAGCCTGACCGGCGCCATCGAGCAGGCGCCGCCGGCGTTTTCAGCCAAAAAGATCGGGGGCGTTTCATCGCATAAATTCGCGCGACGTGGAAAGCAGGTTGAGATACCTCCATCACGGGTGACGATTGAGCGATTCGAGATGACCGCCTTTGATCCGCCGTCGATTCGTTTCCATGTTGTGTGCTCCCCCGGTGTGTATGTTCGCAGCCTAGCCCACGATCTCGGAACGCACATCGGGTGCGGCGCCCACTTGACGGCCCTTAGCCGAACTCAATCCGGAGAATTCCTGCTCGCCAACGCAGTTTGTCTGGATGAAGCCTCGCCCGAAAACCTCATTCCGATCGAGCAACTCCTCTTGTCGTGGCCCCGCATCGACGTATCGGGCGCAGAGGAGGTGAGAGTGGCTCACGGTAATCCTATACCCGGCGAGGCCGCCTCGAAGTTTGCCCGCATCTTTAACAAAAAAGGCGAGTTCATAGCCGTCGCGTCCGTAGAAAATGGTTGGGCGAGTCCTAGACTTGTGCTAACCTCAATGACTTCTAATTAATGCGGTGTGTCAGTCTGTAGAACAGAGAGAAAAGCAAAGACCAAACAATGAGTCTGACTAAGGAAAATAAAGGAAATATCATCACCCAGTATCGCATTCACGCTTCAGATACCGGGTCCCCGGAAGTTCAAATCGCAATTCTTAGCGAACGGATAACGTATCTCACCGAACACTTCAAGACCCACAAGAAAGATCATTCTTCACGCCGCGGGTTATTGAAAATCGTCGGTAAACGCCGGCGCCTGCTCGACTATCTGAGAACGTACAATACCGACCGTTATCGCGAAGTAATTTCTAAGCTGGGAATACGAAAATAGAGCGTCGAAGGTGCAATGTAAACGCTCCAGAACATTAGGTAAACGATGAAGAACGACCCGGGTATCGATTCTGGGTCGTTTTTGTATTGCGGCATCTTTAGGATCCGCACGCAGTCTTCCCTCAGTATCTCAGGGTTGACGTCACATTGACCCGCCACCCGGGGGAGACTCTATGCAGGAAGGAGATAAAAAATCGTCATGAAGGTTCATAAAGTCAGCACGATGCTCGGAGAGCGGGAGCTCTCGATCGAGGTCGGTAAGCTGGCCAAGCAAGCCGACGGTTCGGCGCTGGTTCGCTATGGAGACACGGTTGTGCTGGTAACGGCGTGCTCCAACAAAGAACCCAGAGAAGGACTGGATTTCTTTCCTCTGACAGTGGATTACCGCGAAAATTTTTATGCGGCAGGGAAGATTCCGGGCGGTTTTTTCAAACGTGAAGGCAAGCCATCCGAGCGAGAAGTGCTCAATAGCCGCATGATCGACCGTCCGATTCGCCCCTTGTTCCCTGAGGGTTATAGAAACGACACCCAGGTTGTTGCATTGGTTTTGTCGTCGGATCCGGACATCGATCCGTCCATGCACGCCATTGTCGGGGCTTCCACAGCGCTCTTCGTTTCAAATATTCCATTTACGCAGCCTGTCGCTGCGGTTCGCGTCGGCTTGATCGATGGCCGGTATTACCTGAATCCCACCTACGCGGAATTGAAAAACAGCCGGTTGAATTTGGCCGTGGCCGGCATGGAAGACGGCATAGTAATGGTCGAAGCAGGCGCCAATGAAGTTTCTGAAGAAGTAATGGTCGAAGCGCTTAACTTTGGTCATCAGGCGATCAAGCAGATCATCGGTCTGCAAAAGGAGCTTTACGGTCTGATCCAACCGGTCAAGCGCCGCCTTGAAGTCGCTCAAGTCGATCAGGCGATGGCGAAGAAGATTGAACAGGCCATTCGAGCGGATCTCGAAGACGCTCTGGACACGCACAAGCACGACAAGCTTGAAAGCTATTCGTTGGTCGATGCTGCAAAGAAAAAGGCCTTGGACCTGTTTCCAGAGGCGGACGACGAGACGCTAAGCGCGGCCAAACAACTCTTCAATACATTGAAGGAACGCATTTTCCGCGATCAGATTCTGCATAAGCGCGAACGGCCCGACAAACGTCAGTTCAACACTGTGCGACCCATCTGGATTGAAACCAGTGTGCTGCCGCGAACTCACGGCTCGGCTGTCTTTACTCGCGGCGAAACTCAAGCCTTGGTCACGGCGACCCTTGGAACCGCCGACGATGTGCAGCGGATGGATTGGCTTGAAGGCGAATCCTTTAAACGTTTTCTACTTCACTACAACTTCCCGCCTTTTTCCGTCGGGGAGGTTTCCCCCTTGCGAGGTCCTGGTCGCCGCGAGGTCGGACACGGCGCTCTGGCTGAGCGCGCATTGCTGCCCGTCATACCAGGTGACGATCAGTTTCCCTACACGATCCGAGTTGTCTCCGACATTCTGGAATCCAACGGCTCCTCCTCCATGGCCAGCGTTTGTGGTGGAACACTGGCGCTCATGGATGCAGGCATTCCAATCAAAGCTCCTGTAGCCGGAGTCGCCATGGGGCTGGTGAAGGAAGGTGACAACTACGCCGTGCTTACGGATATCGCAGGCGCGGAAGATCATTACGGCGACATGGATTTCAAGGTTGCCGGAACGCGTGAAGGAATCACGGCGCTTCAGATGGATATCAAGATCCCAGGCGTCACATCGAATATCATGTCCGAAGCTCTCGCGCAGGCGAAGGAAGGACGTCTTCACATTCTTGAAAAGATGCTCGAATCGCTGGCGGATGTTCGCACCGAAATCTCGCCTTTCGCACCGCGAATCTACTCCATGAAGATTCCTACGGACAAAATTCGCGACGTCATCGGTCCTGGAGGCAAGATGATTCGTTCCATCATCGATCAGACGGGAGTGAAGATCGATGTGTCCGATGACGGCCGAGTGAATATTGCGTCCTCGGACGGTCCGTCGGCAAATAAGGCGATTCAGATCATTCAGGATCTGACTGCGACGGCCGAAGTTGGGAAAACGTACCTTGGAAAGGTCGTTCGTATTGCGGAGTTTGGCGCGTTTGTCGAAATCTTTCCTGGAACGGACGGCCTTTTGCACATCTCCGAAATCGATGAAAATCGCATCCGGAATGTTCGAGACGTGCTCCGCGAAGGGGACCAGGTGATGGTCAAAGTGGTCGGCATGGAGGGCAACAAGATCAAGTTGTCTCGCCGAGCTGTGCTGCGAGATCAAAAACAAAAGCAGGAACAGAAGTAACAAGTGAACGGTTGTCGCTGACCTGCTAATCCAAATCCAGAGGACGAATTGGATCTTCCAATTCGTCCTTGCGCTTCAAAGCCTCTTCAAATTTTTGATCCACGAGTTTCATCCGGCCCGCCTCGCGCTGAAACGCTTCCTTGAATCGATCGTCAGCGTTTTCCTGCTCTTCCTTCACCTTCAAAAGGGCGTCTTCAAAGGACAGAGACTTCTTTTTTGATTTCTCCGTGAAGATGACTTCGCCGGTAGTCGCATCGATGGTGAGCACGGCCTCGCAGCAGGTGCACTGCACCTTAACCCGGGTCTCCCTCTTGTCCATATGTGGACAGTATATTACTTCTGCTCTATTTGCGCCCTCATGACCTTTGCGCGCATCGCTTCCACGGCGGGCCTATCGCTCGCGTCGGGGTTTTCATCCAAATAGCCGTTAAGCTGCTCCATGAGGCTATCGTAGCGGCGAAGCTTCCCGTAAACATTGGCCAACATCAGCCGAACTTGAAACATTTTCGGAGCGAGCTCGAGAGCCTTCTTCAGCGCAGCTTCTGCTTTGTCCAAGTTTGAAATGCGGTAGAGAGCGATTCCCAGATTGAAAAACGCAAATGCGGATCGACCATTCGCCTTCACCGCTTCCTCACCGGTGGTGACCGCCTGATCCGGCCTGTCGGTGTCGATGTAGAGACTGGTCAGATTCACCAGCGGATCCGCGCTGTTTCCATTGAGCGTGTGAGCGCGCATGAATTCACGTTCAGCATCTTCATAACGACCCAAGGCCTTATAGGACAACCCAAGTTCGTTGTGCGCCGCGTAGAAGTCTGGTGCAATCTCCAAGGATTGCTCCAGCAGCCGGGCGGCCTTCACCTCATCCTTTTTCCTTCTTCTGTCGACCGCCCTGTTGAACAAAGAAACCGCTTTCTTGGGATATGCGCTAAGAAACTGAGAAACGTCGATGGTGGATGAATCGTTGGGCGCACGGGTAATTCTCAGACGCTTCACGAAAACCATAGTGTCGGGAGGAAATTGCAGTCCAGTATCGGTTTCCAGGTTGTAGCGCGTATCTTCAATATTGTCGCCCTCGACGTACAGAACGTACGATCCCCGGCGAATGCCAAGAAAGTTAAACCGACCATCAGAGTCCGTGAAAGTGGTGGCTACAGGATTGAGCCCCATGAACTCCAGAGTGACACGGCATCGCGCGCATCCTCCTCCGTCTTCAAAAACAACACTGCCAGAAATCGTCTGGTCGCCTGCAGCGCCGAAGCCCAGACGTGCTTCTGCGACCATAGCAATCAGAGTTATAAGGAAGATGACTCTTTTGGGGAATCGCACAACGCTCCTCGCTGCCTATATGTCTGCAACGATGAGTGCAATTAGGGCGCCGTTGCGAATTCGCGGAATATGTGAAGGGTTCTTTAGGCTTGTCGAAACTCAGGACGTCATAATGTGAATCGCACTTCCACTCCGGAGTGAAGCGCTTCGACTTCTTCTCTGTTCACCATGCCTGGCCGCAGAGTCCCTGCGTCGCTGAACGCCGCCGCGACAGCCCACTTCAAGGCGTCTGCGGCGGAACCGCCCCCGAGCAGGATTTTGAGGTACGCTGCTGTGAACGCATCACCTGCACCTATCGGATTGACATGTTGGATGTACGGTGGCGCCGCTTGCATGTAACTGCCGGCATTAATCACTCCTGCGCCTTTTTCTCCAAAGGTCACAACGGAATGTTGCGGCAAGAAAACAAGGGAGGTGCAGTCCATCATTTTTGTAAATTCTTCGGCGTTCGGCTTCATAAAAGTGGGACGAGCTTCCAGTCCGGCCCTTAATACGGCGCCGGATGCATCGATGGCGGTGAGCTTCGTTCGCGCTTGCAGCAGGATCTGAGTGTAGAAATACAGGGGTAAGCCTGTGGAAAGACTGCCCGTTACGAGGACGGCGCTCATTCGAGGAAGCAACCTTTCGACCGTCGCCAGCAGCTTCCCAGCTGCGCCTCTCTCGATTTCCGGGCTCTCCTCGTTGATAACGGTAGGATGTGTTTTCGTTTCACGATCACAGATGATCGTGGCAGTCCGAGTGTCCTGATCGTACGCGGGAATTGCCGTCACTCGAATCCCGATATCGGATAGGGGCTCAGTGATGCACCTTGCGTTCGCGCGGCCAGCGAATCCGACCAGAGAGACTTCTCCACCTAGCTGTCTAAAGACCCGCGCGACATTGCTCCCCTTCCCGCCTGGCTGCGTCAAAACGGACTTGCTGCGCTGGACGACGCCGGATTGAAAGCCATCCACCTCCAGAATCCGATCGATGGCCAGGTTCGGACAAACCACGAGCAACATCCGCTACTTCCAGTATTGCGGCCAACGCCTGTCCACAAGCCTTACAACCGATTCATCCATCTCGAGCGGCGCCGGATAGCCTTCCTTCCACGTTGCGTCGATTCCGACGATGCCTTTGTAGATGGGTCTTGCACCAACAAACTGTTGCTCGCTGAAAAACATGTCTCGCACCGGATCGAAGCGTGTGAAGATCCCCCATTGCAGGTTCTCATCATCGTCCAGGCTTACGTCCGGACTCACAGCCACTACAAAACGCACGCCAAGCGGAGCTTTGACGAGGTTCTGTATCACCTCGCGCACATTGTTGCGTACGGTGACTACGAGAAACCCATGCTCGAAAAGCTTCCAAGTCTGAATGCGGGAATCGAATCGCCTAGGATCCGGATCGGCAGCAGGAGTGAATGACTCCTCGCCCGTTGCGTCAATCACCAGCTTGCTTCCGACATGCATCGTGAAAGACGTAAAGTCAAGAGTGTCGAGCGGAGCGAACGGGAGAAGCCACATATGATTCTCCGGTTCGAAGCGACGGCACATGTCTCTCAATACCTGGCGAAAGTTATTGGGATCCCTGTCCGGACCGACGAGCACCATAACTTTCGTCAAAGATAGCTGCCCCGTTCCAAGCAACGCCATCGCGGTCTTCAATACTTCCTTAGGATGCCGCTCTTTCAAGGAAACTGCCAACAGGTTGTGAAATCCCGCACCGACGTAGGCGCACATATCCATAACATTGGGATTCACAATGCGTATCAAAGGACCCACCATTTCGCCGGCGGCGATCCCAAGGAATTTGTCTTCCTGCGGCGGTTTGCCGACGACGGTCGCAGCATAAATCGGGTTGCGGCGGCGCGTGATGCGGCGGACGTGAAAGACGGGAAAGTCCGCGGCCTCGGAATAGTGTCCGAAATGATCGCCGAATGGTCCTTCCAAGCGGCGTTGGCGCGCAGGCACCACGCCTTCCAGGATGAATTCGGCATTCGCAGGGACCATGAGCTTGACCGTTTTCCCGCGGATCATCGGAACGCTGTGCCCGCGGAGAAATCCTGCAAAGGCGATCTCGTCGACATCTTCAGGAAGCGGAAGAATTGCGGACATCATCAGGATCGGATCTGCCCCCACAACTACGGCGACCTCCAGATCCTCGCCGTGCTGCTCGGCCTCCCAGTAGTGTCCCCGGCCTCCTTTCATGCTTTGCCAATGCATGCCGGTTTGATTGCGACTGAAGACCTGAAGCCGATAAAGACCAAGATTTCGACGAGAAGTCCTCGGATGCTGTGTCAGCACCATGCCGTAGGTGATGAATCTGCCCGCGTCTCGTGGCCAGCATTTGAGAACCGGCAGGCGCGTCAGATCCGCCTCCTCGACGACTTCCTGGCTTATCGCTGACGTGGCGGCTCTCGGATGCATGAAGGCCAGCCGCTTTAGAACCTCCCTTGAATCCCACAACCGCGCCAAGGATGGAGGGTTCAGGTTTTGCACAGTGTTTAGCAGTTCGCGACCAATCTCAGCAGGATCACGGCCGAGCGCGGTGCGAACACGCTCCATCGTTCCGAACAGGTTCATGAGCAGAGGAACCGTCGAACCCTTCGGCCTTTCAAACAACAGGGCAGGCCCGCCTTCACGTAAAACACGCTGAGTGATCTCCGTGACTTCCAGTTCCGGATCCACTTCCATACGTATTCGCTTTAACTGGCCTTGCTTTTCGAGACGTCTAACGAATTCCTGGAGGTCGCCAAAATACATGCCGCGTGACGATAACATACTCAGAAGAGCACTTAGCTACTAACCGGCTCACCCTTCGGCAACGGATGAGATGAAGGGAAGGCCCTCATTAAAAAGATAACCGACCAAATCAGCATAAAGCCGAGAATTTGCAAGGGCGTGGCCGCGAAACCAAGAACCATCCAGTTCAAAAGGGCCGCGCAAGCGGGGAATGCAAGCTCCGCAATCGTGGCATGCGACGCGGCCGTGGACCGTAGACCGCGGTAATACAGCATAAGACCAGCGAAACCAGGCAACAGGGCCAGGAGAACTAACGGCAGAACCTGGCCGGACGGAGGAAGCTGAAGCCCTTCGAAGGCGGCCGCGGCGAACAGAAGTGGAAGCGCACAAACAATTCGAAGCGTGGTTATGAGTTCAAAGGGTGTTTCGGCGGATAGGTATCTTCCAAACACGGTCGAGGCTCCCCACCCTGCAGCCGCACCTAAGGCGAGCATCGAGGGTCCAACCGCTAGTGAGGACCATGGAGCGTCAAGGCTCTGGTTGCCGAACGAAATCAAGTACGTCCCAATCAGAGCGACGAATACAACAGCGGGAAACAGCCGGCGCCAGCGTTCCCCGAGCACTCCTTTCGCCAGCGCGATGGCAAAAAGGGGTTGGGCTTTCTGCAGCAGGACCGCGGTGGTGGGACTCCCCGATCGAATCGCATATGTGAACAGGACGGTCGCAATGAACGAACCGATCCAGCTTACAAATCCAACTGCCGCCCATGATTTGAGGCTCAGCTTTGCAAGGTGCTTTCGCTCTCGAAGCAGCAATGGAAGAACCACCGGGGACAGGATTAGGTGTTCAAAAAAGACAATGTGTATCGGGCTTAGCGACGCCGTCAGTGGCCGCCGCAGCACGGTATCCGTACCCCAAAGTGCTGCGCCCGCGGCGATCCAAAGAATACCCGAGGTCTGTCGCATAAAATTACGGACGGATCACGGCCGAGTCGTGAAATCCAAAATCGAACGCGCCACCCTGCGAATCATTTCCGGCGTCAATTCCGGATAGATCGGCAAGGCGATGCTCTCCCGGGCCGCAGACTCGCTGATGGGAAAATCTCCGACTTTCCCACCCAGGTCCTTGAAGCAATCCTGCAAATGGAGAGGCCGAGGATAATAAATCTCGCAACCAATGCCCTCCCGCCGCAAGTGTTCCAGCAGCGCATCCCTGCGTGATGTTCGAATGACGAACTGGTTGTAGACATGTCGAGAATGTAGAATTTCCTGAGGCAGCTCTACCGACCTTGCGTCTGCAAGCGCTTCACGATAGAGGGCGGCGTTTCGCTTCCGTGCTTCAGTCCACTGGTCCAACCGCTGAAGCTTCACACGAAGAACGGCTGCCTGAATCTCATCCAGGCGAAAGTTTCCACCCAGACTCTCGTTGTCGTACTTCGACCGAAAGCCATGCACGCGAAGCCGCCGTATGCGTTCTGCCAATGACGGATCGCTCGTCGTCACCATGCCGCCGTCGCCAAAACCTCCAAGGTTCTTCGTGGGAAAGAAACTGAAACAACCCACGTGGCCCATCGCCCCTGCACGGTTGCCCTGAAATTCTGCGCCAAGGGCCTGGGCGGCGTCTTCGATGACGTGAATCTTGTGACGCTCCGCAACGTCCAAAATCGCATCCATTTGCGCTGTTTGGCCGAAAAGATGAACCGGAATGATCGCGCGCGTCCGGTTGGTAATTCTGGACTCAATCGCGCGGGCATTTATGTTGTACGTCGGCCGGTC
>CAZIPZ010000036.1:0-24150 GCA_964541075.1 uncultured Solibacteraceae bacterium
AGGGGATCTTTCTGAAAGAAGGAGGTATTTACACGCCGGCAAGCTTGAATCGAGCTCGGAACGATCTCACTGGGATCTACTATTCGCGAGGGTATTCGGACGTGCGTGTAGAGCCGGCCGTCGAGGAGGTGCAGAATACTCATGGAGTCCGTGTTACGTTTCAAATCACGGAGGGAAACAGCTACAAAATCGGCGACATTCTCGTAAGCGGCAACACCATCACGAAAGAAAAGATCATCCATCGTTACACCAATCTTTATCCCCATACGCCCTTCAACCCGGAAGGAATTCTTCAGGGGCAGCAAAGGCTCTACGCTACGGGCTTGTTCGATCGAGTGGAAATTGTGACGCTGAACGAAGACTCAACGAACACCCGCAACCTTTTGATTCAGGTGGAAGATGCCAAGCCGATTCTGGTCACCTACGGCGCGGGCTACCAGGAATTTGAGGGAGCACGTGGAACCATCGAGGTATCGCATAACAATCTTTTCGGATTGAATCGCTCTATCAGCCTCAGACTGCGGGGCAGCAGACGGGAACAACGCTTTCAGTCCACTTTTCGCGAACCCCGACTGTTCAATCGCGACGTGGATGGATTTGCGTCTTTGTTTATCGAACGGGCGGAGCGGCCATTCTTCGATGCCAACCGTGTGGATTTCTCATTGCAAACCCTGAAACAGCTCACAACCCAAAGAAACCTACTGATTACCGCCAGCTACCAAACTGTCAACTTGAGGGATATACGGGTGAATCCCCGTGCATCGAGTTTTCCGGACGAGCGTGGAGTCATTCAGATTTCTCGTATCGGCGGATCATTAATTCAGGAAAAACGAGACGATCCCATCAATCCAACAAGTGGCTCATTCAGCACAACAACGTTTCAGCTGGCCGCCAAGGCCCTCGGCTCCGAGGTGAACTTCACATCTTTCTTCAATCAGACCAGCGCCTACACGCCGACAACGCATGGAGTCATTGCCAGCTCTGTTCGGGTCGGCTGGAACCAGCCCTTTGGAAAGACCGACCGACTGCCACTCACAGAAAGATATTTTGCCGGAGGGTCCACAACGCTTAGAGGCTTCGATCTTGATGAGGCACAGCCTAACGGCGGGAATGTGATGCTGATCGGAAACCTGGAGTATCGAGTTCCGATATCCAGGCTTCCCATCAAGGGCATAGAAGGGGTCGTGTTTTACGACATTGGGAATGCATTCCCAACGATTCACGATATCAGGCTCAATGATTTCACTCACACCGCAGGGTTTGGTCTTCGATACCAGACGCCCCTTGGACCCGTTCGCTTGGATATTGGATCCAATTTGCGGCCTAAAATTCGACCGGACGGAAGCCGAGACGAGCGTCTCCAGGTGTTTTTTACGTTGGGACAACCGTTTTGATTATGTGTTTAATGAGCGACAGGATGCCGAGGGCCCTTACGAAATCGTGGTTGTTGCTCGCCGCAGCGTTGCTGTGCATGCTCCCTCTCTGGGTGCATTCGGAAGTCGTCGACAAGATCGTTGCCGTAGTCGATGGAAAAATTATCACTCAGAGTGACTTAAAACAGGAACGCGCCGCCAGGGCCGTGTTGGAAGAAGACGCGCCAACGTCGGACAAGGAACTGCTCGCGGAGTTAGTCGAAAGGAAAATAATCATAAGCCAATTGTCTGAGTTTCGTGGTGTGGAGGCTTCATCCGTCGAAATTGAAAGACGCGTAGAGGAGATCAAAGATCGCCAAGGCTTGCCAAGAGATGCTCTCGTTGAAGCAATCCACACGCGGATGCAAATAGCAGCGTATCTCGATGTTCGATTTCGGCAGTTCGTTCAAGTGTCCGATGAAGATGTCCGCCGATACTATCGAGACGTCTTCGCACCTGAAGCCGCTGCGCGCGGCATGAATCCCATTCCTTCTATCGAGGATGTCACAGAGGGGATACGCAAAAATGTGATTGAGGAGAAGGTGGACCGGGACCTAAGCGTCTGGTTGGAGACTGTGCGGCGAAGGAGTGAAGTTGAGATTTTTGAATAAGCGACGTTTGCTCGCGCTTATCGGAATTGCTGCTCTGTTTACACTCGCCCTCATTGGCGCAGTCATTTTCTATTTGAATTCTCCTGCTTTTGAAGAACAGGCTCGAAAATACATTGTTCGCGAGATTGAACGCAGAACGGCGACGACGGTCTCCCTGAAACATTTCGATGTGAATATTTGGCGACAGCATTTTCGCCTGGACGATTTGACAGTGCGTGGACTCGAACCGGCAAGCGAGAAGCCCCTGGCGCACTTCGATTACATTGATATCGGCTTGAACTTCAGAACCCTCTTTCAGAGGAAGATCGATCTTTACGGACTCACTCTGATCGCGCCTGATTTCCACGTGATGATTTCCTCCGACGGAAAGACCAATGTTCCCACGCCGCCCGAACGCCGGGATCTCGGACCATTTAATTTCGAGATTGCGATCGCAGATTTCAGTCTTCGCAACGGCTCAGCCGTCTTAAATGAACGGCGCATTGCTATGGATTTTTCGCTCGCCAACCTCGAAGGAATTCTGGATTACAGCAGTATCAGAGAAGTGCTCGGGATGCGCCTCAGATATGACGGAGTACTGAATCGATCGGCGGAAGGAAAGCTCAACATTCCTTATTCGCTGTCTGGACAAATGGATTACACCCGCGGAACTCTTTTGGCCCACCAGGTCAACATCACTGCGGGTGACACCAGCGTAAAACTGCAAGGCAAGGTCAACGATCTTTTCAATCGGAATATCGCGGGAAAATTCGAGTACACGGGAAATCTCTATGGTCCATTCCTGAATTATTTTTTCCCGGATGAAGAATTTGCCGGCCGGAGTGATGTCGCGGGGCTGCTTGAGTTTGCCCGAGGATATTTCTTCACCAATGGAAACGCCGCTGCAGATACGTTCGAGCTTGACGATTGGCATGCCACGAAACTGCGCGGAGACTACGCGTATCACTACCCCGAGAAGAGGCTGTCTTTCCGAAACATGCACACCGAACTGGTTGGCGGATCGGTTGCCGGAGCGGTGGTTGTGGATGAACTGCCGGGAGCCTCACGCGTGAATCTTGATCTCACCTATGCCGGAATCGACGGCGGCGCTCTGGCAAGGGCCTATCCATGGGATCCCAAGTATCGAATATTCTCTCGGTTGAACGGCACGCTGGATGGGTGGTTCGAGGGAAAGCTGAAGCGCTTTGCGTTTAGCGGAGAAGTTGACTTGAAGCCATATGCACGTGACGGTGCTGGCGGTGTGGTCGTTCTGCCGCTCGATGGCCATACTCATTTTGAACTAAGCCCGGGTCAGGCCCGGGTCCGTAATGGAAACGTGAACTTCCTTTCGACCGCGGTGGAGGCGGATGGTCTGATTGACAGAAAGCGCTCCGACCTCAAGCTCAAAGTGACTTCATCGGATCTTCGCGATCTTACGTTTATCTATTCGGCGGCAAATGGCAGCGGCGCCTTTGGTGGAGTGCTTAGAGGGCCTGTCGGGGCGCCGGAATTGAGCGGAGACTTCGATCTGGCTGGACACAAGTATGGACAGTGGACCATCGAGCGAGCCGCTGGGGGGGTGCGCCTCGATATTGACGCGAAGACCACAAACCTGCACAGCGTTCGGATTACACAGGGCGAGTCACGGTTGGTCATCAACGGACGCACAACACTGGACGGATCTTCAGCAGATCTTCGAATTCAGTCCGACCACATATCAAGCCACGACCTACGCCCATTCATCGATCGAAACATTGAAGGCGTCTTTTCGGGTGATGTTCGGCTGACATCATTCAACCCGCTCAAAGCCGAAGGAACCGTCCACGCAAACAATCTTGTCGTGGACGGCCACGCAATCGGCGCCGCACAAGGCCGGGGACGATATTTTGATCCGGAGGTGGATCTGGATGAGTTCGCGATAAACCGAAACGGTGCGAGGATTTCGGGTTCGTTAACACTCAATCGCTCTACCGATGCGATTCAGTTTGGTGTCAGGATGACTTCGGTTGATCTGAACAGTTTCCAGGACATGGGCGTTCCTCCCTCGATTGGAGGAACAATTCGGCAGGCGGATCTTCAGGGGAGCGGTACGCTTTCACAGCCAAACTTGCGCGGCAACGCAGTTGTGGAAAACCTCTCATTGCTGGGGGAGCAATTCGAACGCGCAGTCATTCAAATAACCTCTGCGGGGACGCGTCTTGATATTGCGCTGAACGCATCACGAGACCTATCGGTGAGTGCGCGCATTGACACCGCCGATAAGAAATATCCTTTTGACGCAAAGGCATCGTTCAACCGCTACCTTATTCGGAACGTTGGAGGCG
The DNA here is from genome assembly GCA_964541075.1 of uncultured Solibacteraceae bacterium. Taxonomy (GTDB): domain Bacteria; phylum Acidobacteriota; class Terriglobia; order 20CM-2-55-15; family 20CM-2-55-15; genus CAZIPZ01. Next base: position 4,327 of record CAZIPZ010000036.1, read on the forward strand.
TGCCGGAAGCCAGTTTGGTGCTGACCGGAACGGCGAACCTAAATGGCTTTTTGACCGACCGCGACAGACTGCAAGGAGAGGGGACTGTTGAAAGCGCCGAAGGCGTCATTCAAGGGCAGGTGCTACGAACGACGCGGTCATTCACGTTTACCTTCAATCCGGAAAGATTGACGGTTTCGGGCGTCGTGCTCACAGGTCAGGCGACCCAAATCAACTTCGCCGGAACGATAGGTCTTCGTGACAAGGCGCCGCTGAATCTGGACGTTAGTGGACGTGTTGATCTCGGATTGCTGTCAGCAGCATATCCGGAATATGTACCGACCGGCATTTTGAGTGTTGAAGGCCGCGTTGGTGGAAATATTCAAAACCCGGATTTGCGAGGGGTTGCGCGTCTTTCGAACGCCTCGCTGGCGCGGCGTGGATTGTTTACAACGTTGACCGGAGTAAATGGAGAACTGTTTTTCGACGAAAACCGGGTGACCATCAACAACATCTCCGGTCGAGTCGGAGGCGGAACTATCCGGGCGCAAGGCACAGCCTTGCTGGCTCAACGCAGTGTAGAAGCCATGAATGTCCGAATTCAAACCGATCAGGTCCGACTGCGCTATCCGGAAGGCCTGCGAACCGTCGTCAATGGATCGATGGTCCTTCGAGGTTCGTGGACGGCGCCCCTACTTGAAGGCAATCTTCAAATCCAGAGTCTCTCCTATCGCAGCAGCTTCGAAGAGTTTCTCGCGCTTATCGGCGAGCCGCAATTGAACCGCCAGGAATCGCCGTTTGGTCGATTGGCCTTGGCTCTACACGTTGAAGGAAGCCGCAATATCACCATTCAGAATCAGCTGGCTGATGTCGAGGCTCGAATTGATGTAGACATCAAGGGCGGCGTTGACGATCCCAGACTCACCGGACACATTGAAGCAAGCGGTGGAACTCTGCTCTTCCAGGGTAAGCGCTACAGAATCACGCGCGGAAATATCGATTTCATTAACCCGCTTCAGATCGAACCGGTCGTGGATGTGCAGGCGGAATCCGAAGTCCGAAATTATCGCGTCATTCTCGCCATCAGCGGGCGCGGCAACAGGCTACGCCTGGATCTGCGCTCAGATCCACCTTTGCCTGAACTCGAAATTGTAAGCTTGATAGCGGGTGGACGGACGAGGGAGGAAATTCGGCAGGAAATCGCTTCACAGCCTGATGGCGGTGTTTCGCCCGACAGGAATGTACCTTCAAGTGAAAAACTCTTTCAGGGAGGGGCGGCTTCCATCCTGTTCGACCTGCTGCAATCTCGAGTGGGAGGTCGGCTTGGGCTCTTTGGTCTCGATCGGGTCCGCATCGACCCATTTCTCGTTGGAGCGGAGAATAATCCGGTCGCCCGCATTACACTTTCCGAGCAGGTCACTAAAGATCTTTCAATCACCTATTCACAGGACCTTTCATCGAACCGCCAGCAAGTCATCCTCATTGAATACTTCATCACGACCGACACGTCGGTGGTTGCCTCGCGTGACGAATTCGGTAATCTTGGTCTGGACGTTCGTTTTCGAAAGCGGTTCAAGTAGAAAGGGCGGCTACACAGTCGATTTCGACGGATACGTCTCTGGGTAAGCGCGCGGCTTCAACGGTTGCGCGTGCCGGCGGCGACGATCGAAAGAACTCCGCATACTCCGCATTCATTTCCGAAAACTCATCCATACTCTTCAGGTACACGGTCGTTTTAACGATGTCGTCCATGGAAAACCCGGCAGCGGTGACAATCGCCTGAAGATTCATAAGAACGCGACGCGTCTGCGCTCGAATATGCTTGTCTTCGATGAGAGCGCCGGTTAGAGGATCCACCGGAATCTGTCCGGAGACAAAAAGAAGATTTCCAATGCGGATCGCCTGTGAGTACGGTCCAATGGCTGTCGGACCGAGGGGCGTGCTAATAACCGTTTTCCCCATGTCGTTGTTCACCTGGTCGTATTGGCAGTACGGGTTGAGCGAGTGATGTCGTACACACCGTCGATTTTCTTAAGCGAAGCGATAACGCGCTCCAGATGTTTCATATCCGGAATCTCAACAGTGATGTCAATAATGCCGCGGGCATCTGCAGTCCGGGCTTCCACGTTCAAGATGTTGGATTTCACTTCGGAGATCGCGGCGGCAATCTCCGCCAGAATTCCGGGCCGATCTTCTGTGAGAATCGTTAAAGGAACAGCATAGGCTTCGGCGGTCGGTGTGGCCGTAGCCCACTCCACCTCGATCTTTCGGTCCGCATCATAAAGCAGGTTCTGGACATTCGGACAGTTCTTGGCATGCACGGCGACGCCCTTGCCGCGGGTGATGTATCCGATGACTTCTTCACCGCGGATGGGGTTGCAGCATTTCGCGCGATAGACCAAAAGATCATCGAAGCCTTTCACCTTCAACTTGGCATCGCTGCCGAAGCCTAGCACGCGTTTCACGGCCGAGGTGATTCGGGACTCTTCTTCGGACGGCGCTTCCTTCAGCGGGTCAGGTGAGATACGCGCCAGAATCTGCTTTGCAGAAACCTTTCCGTACCCGATCGCGGACAGGAGGTCGTCGATCTTACTGGCGCTGTAATCGGGAAGCGCTGCAGCAAGCTTCTCGTTTTCGAGAAGCTCCTTGAGATTCTGCTTGTACTTACGAGCTTCCTTTTCCAGCATCTTTCGACCGAGTTCAATCGCTTTTTCGCTTTCCTGAACTGTGAGCCAATGGCGAATCTTGTTCCTGGCTCTCGACGTCTTGACCAATGAAAGCCAATCTCGGCTTGGGTTGTGACCAGGCTGGGTGACGATCTCGATAATGTCGCCATTCTTCAACTTCGTTTTGAGAGGCGCCATGCGGCCGTTGATTTTAGCGCCGACACAATTGTGTCCGACTTGCGTGTGGATGGCGTAAGCGAAGTCCACAGGAGTTGCATCGCGCGGAAGCGAGATAACTTTCCCCTTAGGAGTGAATGTGTAGACTTCCTCGGGGTAAAGATCGATCTTGAGGGTGCTGAGAAAATCCTCCGGGTCCTTCATGTCTTGCTGCCATTCCACGAGATGGCGCAACCAGGCGATGCGATGATCTTCACGATCGTTTGCAACAAGCTTCCCGTCTTTATATTTCCAATGGGCGGCAATGCCTTCTTCGGCGATCTGATGCATTTCCGATGTGCGAATCTGTACTTCGAACGGCTGACCGCCGGCGATCACGGACGTGTGCAAGGACTGATACATGTTCGGGCGTGGCATTGCGATGAAATCCTTGATTCGCCCTGGTACGGGGCGCCACGTGTTATGAATGACGCCAAGCGCGGCATAGCAGTTTTTCACACTGTCAGTAATGATCCGCAACGCAAGCAGGTCATAGACCTGGTCGATTGAGATGTGCTGTTTTTTGAGCTTTTGATGAATGGAGTAGAGGCGTTTGACCCGGGATTCGGTAGCGCAGGGAATGTCGTGTTCCCTCATTTTTTCTTCGACGATCTTGGTCACTTCAGAGAGAAACGCTTCGTGACTGCGCCGCTTGCGCTCAACAACGTCTTTTAGTTCCTGATAAGCCTTTGGGTCCAGATAGCTGAAGGCAAGGTCTTCCAACTCACTGCGAATCTTCCCCATACCAAGGCGGTTGGCCAGCGGAGCATAGATGTCCATCGTCTCTCGGGCAATCGCTTCACGACGGTCGGGCGGAAGGTATGCGAGAGTACGCATGTTGTGCAGGCGGTCGGCGAACTTGACCATGATGACGCGGATGTCGTCAGTCATCGCCAAGAGCATCTTCCGGAAGTTTTCAGCCTGCTTTTCTTCTTTTGAGGTGAACTGAATTTGACTGATCTTGGTTACGCCGTCGACGAGGTGGGTGATCTCTGCTCCGAAGAGTTCTTCGAGTTTCTCAAGAGAAACCAGAGTGTCTTCGACGACATCGTGGAGGAGGCCGACGCTGACGGTGACGGCATCCATTTTCATTTCCGCCAGGAGGTTGGCAACCTCCAAGGGATGTGTCAGATACGGCTCACCGGAAGCGCGTAGTTGTCCTTTATGTTCCTTCGCGGAAAAGATGTAGGCCCGACGAATAAGCTCAAGGTTGTCGCCGGGACGGTTCTTCTCGACGCGTTCAAGAATCTCCTCCAACCGGATCATGTAACCCAATTATATGAAAAAAGGCCTTCGGACCTCGAAGAGCGTCACGGTTGGGGGCCAGCCAAAGTGGAGACTTTGGTTTGGGCCCAACCTTGGCCGCTCTTGGAAGGCCGAAGGCCAGGATTTCGGTGCTGTTACTTGCTATCCATTACGATTCCGCCAGGGCTAGCTTGTTTTTCCGCTTTTCTCTTGCGGGTCTCAAGAGCCTTGGTGAACCATTCGTCAGCCTGTGCAACCAACTGTGTCCGTTCTTCCTCTGTTTCTGCCAGACGCGCCTTTTCACGGAACAGCAGGTTCTTGTATGTCATCGCGTCTTCGTATTCGGGATCGAGCTGAAGAGCCTTGTCCAGACTCTGCAAACCTTCGTCAACCAGTTTGCTTTGTTCTTCAGGAGGAGGAGGAGCGTTCTTGTCGAAAACGACGATCCAGTTCACGCTGCCGACGGCATAGAAGGGAATGGGGTTCGTGGGATCGAGCTGACTGTTCTTTAGATAGAACTCCCGAGCCTTCTGGAACTGATTTGTGTTCTGGTAGATGCTCGCCAAACCAGCGATGGCGCTGACGTTATCGGGCTCTCGTTGTATGACGTCCCCGAACGTTTTGATGGCCATGTCCGCGTACTTCTGATTATCCTCGGACATCGCTCCGGGAATGAACTGTTGCGAGTACGCGGTGGCGAGATAGAGTTCAGCGTTCGTCAACTCCGGATCGAGCTTTACAGCTTCCTGAAAAAAGACGACCGCTTCCTCATATTTTGCGTTACGGAAAGCGCGGACTCCCTTATTCAGATTGTCTCGCGCCTGGAGCTTGGCGCAACCGGCCGAGGCCAGCGCAAAAAACCCCAGGAAGGCGAACATCAACTTAGTTCTACGCATGTGTGTCCTCCTCCTTTACTGCGCGCTAATCTGTTCGGTCATAAGACCGACTTTGTCGACGCCCGCGCCCTTAGCAACGTCGATAACCTGAACCACATCATTGAAAAGCAGATCGTGGTCCGCGTTAACAAAGATTGTTCGGTCATTGCGGGTCTTGAAGATTTCCTGGAGCCTGTCCCCAAGATACCGCATTTCGACGTCATCCTGATTGATCTTGATCCCGCCGGCTCTATCAACCGTCACAACCACCGTCTTGTTTACCTCATCTGGTGGCGGTGGCGGTGTTCCCGGCGGCGGCGGTTGGGGCACCGCCGCCTCGAGGCCATTCGGCGTCAATGGTGTAATTGTCATGAAGATAACGAGGAGGACGAGCAGAATGTCGATGAACGGAGTCACATTCAGATCGGACTTCGACTTCCCCGAACCATGTTTCCTACCCTTTTTGGACATGCCGCACCTCCTACCTGCGCACCTGGTCGTCCAGACGTTCTGTCAGTAAGCCGATCTTGTCCACGCCAGCGTTCCTGATGTTGTCCACAACCTGAACGACGTCGCCGTACTTAGCACGGAAGTCGCTCTTTACATAAACGGTTCTGTCCAACTTGGTGGAAAGAAGGTCGTTGACCTTGCCCGCGAGATCATCTATGCCCACGCGGGACTGGCCAAGAAAGAACTTACCATCGCGGGTGACAGCAACCAGAACCGCGTCGTCTCGATCCGCCTCAGTCATGTTGACGGGATTCCGAGTCTTCGACAGTTCAACGCTGACACCCTTCTGCAACATCGGGGTAACGACTATGAAAATGATGAGAAGCACGAGCATCACGTCCGCCATCGGCGTGACGTTAATCTCAGCACTGATTTGGCCTCTTTCGCCGCCGCCTCCCATTCCCATGGCGCTTACCTCTTTCCTTTTTGCTGCTGCTTGATGAAGTAATCAATCAGCTCGGAAGAAGAATTCGTCATCTCGATGCCGAAAGCTTCAACCTTGTTAGTAAACCAGTTGTATGCCCAAACCGCAGGCACGGCGACGAACAGACCGAACGCGGTGGTGACGAGAGCTTCGGAAATACCGCCTGCAACAGCCGACAAACCGGCGGTCTTTTCAGACGACATACCCTGGAATGCGTTGATGATTCCGACCGTCGTTCCAAACAGACCGACGAACGGCGCGGTGGCTCCGATCGTAGCAAGACCGGAAAGTCCGCGCTTCAGTTCCGCGTTGACGATCGCTTCAGCGCGCTCGCATGCGCGGCGAGAAGACTCGATGGTTTCGCCCGCGATTTCATGCGAAACAGTGTGTGCGCGGAATTCATGAAGACCGGCCTCAACTACTTTCGCCAGATGGCTCTTCTTGTTCTGCTCTGCAACGCTGATCGCTTCTTCAATCTTTCCCTCTTTCAGGCAACCGGCGACCGCGGGAGCAAACTCACGCGATTGCTTTCTGGCTGAACTGAATGCGAGATAGCGATCGATCATCACGCCGATGGACCAGGCTGACATGACCGCAAGAAGAATGACCACGGCCTTGGCTGTAAAACCCATCTGAGTCCACATGGACCGAAGGTCGAAGCCGACGGCTTCCTGCAGAATCAGCATTGCAAAGAAATTGAGCTTAAAGAGAAGCATAGAACACAATCCTCCTGCGCCTGTCTAAGCAGGCTAAATTTTAAATTCGTAGTTTTCTAATTCGTGCTCAGCAGCCGATAACTATTGAGCGAACGAAAAGTTCACAGTAACCGTCGTGACGACTTCAACGGGTTCGCCGTTCAACATTGTCGGTTTGTAGCGCCATTGGCTCACGGCATCAATAGCCGCCTGAATCAGGAGCGGGTGACCGGTGATAACCTTCAGGTTGTCCACGGTTCCTTCTTTACTGATGACCGCTTCCAGAACGACGACGCCTTGAATTCGCGCTTGCTTAGCCAACGGGGGATAAACAGGTTTCGTCTGCGAAATCAAATTCGCCTGCTGGACGTTTCCGCCCTGTCGAATACGTTGCACCGGCGGCGGCGGCGGCGGCCGTGGCGGTGGCGGTGGCGCTGCATCTTCCTGGGCCTTCAGCACGCCTCCGAGAACGCCGGACAAAACGCCCGAGCGAGCGGTTCCTCCAACGACTCCAACTGCGGACGGCGGTGGACCCTCATCCACGATGCGAGCAATCTCTTTCGGAATTTCCGTAGGAGCGACCATCGTACCGGGGTCAATAATGACCTGCTTCACAACCACAGGCGCGGGAGCCACCTCTGTTGGCGGCGGCGGTGGTGGCGGTGGCGGCGGCGGCGGCGCCGCTAGAAACGTAAGCAGCTGCTGCCTTGGCAACGCCTCCGTATAGATCAACGGGATCAAGATAAGGACCACGATCAAAACCGCGTGTACGACCGTCGAAATAAACACGGTCGCGCCTTTCTTAGTCTTCACCCCGGGGGCGGACTCAATTAAAGAATCCTCAAACATACCGTCTTTTGCCTCCTTCCTGGCATCCGAACAATCCTAATCTCTTCGGAACTCCGAAACGCGCTACCACTTCCGGCGGCGTAACCGCCAACTATGGTAATGAACAAGAGAACCGTCAATACCAACTATTCTTTGCTTGTACTGTTGCTCGGGCAGGCATTGTAACAGGATCGGAACTTATATCAATGCCTAGCCTCGATTGTCAACCGGCGAGTCACCGTTGACCGAGCAAATCTATTTTGCCTTCACTTGACGCGGAACCTTTGCAGCCGCGGGACGCGGAGCCGGAACCGCCGCCATCGTCCTGCCCCGAAGATTCCCGTAAATCAACACCAAAGGGGCTGCCATCGCTATGGACGAATATGTTCCCACGATGATTCCAATCACCATGGCGAATGCGAAATTGTTAATGATTTCGCCGCCAAATAAAAACAAAGCCAAAACCGTCAAGAACGTCAAACCCGATGTCAGAATCGTTCTACTCAGCGTCTGGTTGATGCTGTCGTTAAGAACCGCTTCCAGACTGTCTCTTCGCCGAACTTTCAGGTTCTCGCGCACACGGTCGAAAACTACAATCGTGTCATTGACCGAATAACCCACCAGAGTGAGCAGCGCCGCTATAACAGTCAGATTGATCTCCCGATCGAACAGTGAAAACAATCCAAGGGTCACCATCGTGTCGTGAAACACCGCAAACACAGCGGCCGCGCCATAGATCCACTCGAAACGAAATGCGATGTAGATCAAAATCCCCGCCAGCGCGTACAGCGTCGCGAAAACAGCCTGCCTTCTGAGATCCGAACCCACTTTCGGCCCAACCGATTCGGCATTCAGAATCTCGAACTTTCCTTGAAAACCTGAATTTAGCGCCTTCGTGATCGTTTCGCGGCCTTGGCTGGCATCCGCCTGCTCTGTCGCACCCTCGAACTCGATCATGACGTCGTTCCGGGCGTTTGAACCGCGCAATTCCTGAATTTGACTGTTGGGCGCCCCGTTTTCCCGTAAGAGACTTCGAATTTGATCGATCTGCGGAGCCTCTTGAAATCTTACATAAACGATCGTTCCGCCTTTAAAATCAACGCCGTATTTGAAGGAGCCCTTAACGACAAGCGAAACCAGACCAACCAAAAGCAGAAGGCCTGATATCACGAAGAAAAGCCTTCGTTTACCAAGCCAGTCCACATTTATGTTGCCAAATAATTCAACCATCGAATGTTACCTAGTTATAGACACCAAATGATTTCTGTTTGTTCCCAAAAAAATTTCAGATGCTGAGCGTCTCCGCACGCTTTCGCGACAGAACCCATTCAAAGAGAGTTCGGGAAACGAAAACCGCGGTAAACATATTAGAGACAAGACCGATGACCAGAGTCACCGCAAAACCCTTGACGGGCCCCGTTCCAAACAAGAAAAGAAACGTCGCGGAAATCAGAGCCGCCAAGTGAGTATCGATCAATGTAATGAACACGCGCTGGAAACTCGTGACGACTGCGCTGACAGCCGTTTTGCCCGCCCGAAGCTCCTCACGGATGCGCTCGAAGATCAATACGTTCGAATCAATGCCGACGCCGATAGTCAGAATGACTCCCGCGATTCCCGGGAGAGTCAGAGTCGCCCCGAAGTACGCCATCGCGCCAAACAGAATGATCAAGTTCAAAAGCATCGCAATCGTCGCGTTGACACCGGACAGCCGATAGTAAAAAAGGACAAAAAGCACGACTGCCGTCAGCGCGATGACAGAGGCCAGAATGCCCTGTCGAATGGAGTCCGCTCCCAGCGAAGGACCAACAACCTGCTCCTGCAAATACACAATGGAGGCTGGGAGTGCGCCGGATCGTAGAACGAGTGCGAGATCCTGCGCTTCCTGCGGAGCGAATCCTCCGACGCCACCCGTGATGATTCCGGAGTCTGTGATACGGCTGTTGATTCTCGGCGCGGACTGGATTCGACCGTCGAGGACGATCGCCAACTGCTTGCCCACATTCTGCTCAGTCACGCGGCCGAAGCGTTGCGCGCCATCGGCTGTAAGGTTGAAACTGACTGCCGGGCGGCCGTTCTCATCTCGCGACGGGAAAGCGCCTTTCAAATCCCTTCCCGTTACGGATGCAATCCGCTGAATCAGATATAGTGAATTGCCCGTCGCGCCCGGCTCTCGGTCGCGAGACGCAAGGAGCTCCAAGTTGGAAGGAATCGCTCCACCGTAGGCTTGAGCCGCAGACGCCTGATCCGAAAAGGGACCCGCTTCCACGAGCTTTAACTCGAGCAGCGCTGTGGATTGAATAATTCCCTTCACCCGGGCGGGATCGTCAAGACCTGGAAGCTGGACGAGAATTTCGTTTTCGCCTGGACCGCCATGCTTCTGTATGTTGACCTCGGCCACGCCGATATCGTCGATTCGATTTCGTATCGTGTTGATCGCCTGATCGACCGATTGCTCTCGATACGCCTGTTCCTGCGGCGTCTTCAGGCGCATGGTGTAGGTGTTTGGAACGTCGCCAGTTGTGGATACGATTTCCCAATCAGGGAATCGCTCATTAATGACCCGGCGGAAATCTTGATCTTTTGAAGGATCTACTCCTGCCGCCGTGAACGTGTTGTTCGCAGTGCGTGAAAGTTGCCGAAACACAATATTGTCGGTTTGGAGGAGCTGCCGGACGCTCTCGATCGCTTGATCGGTCTCAGCCCGAATGGCATCGTCCGTCACCACCTGCAAAACCAGGTGCGTTCCACCTCTCAAATCGAGGCCTAATCGAATTCGCTCGCGAATTTTTGGCAGGCTGGGAGGAAACCCGGCGAACAGGTACACCGACAGGGCGGTGACGCCAAAGATGATTAACATGCGAGTGCGTATTCTCTGTGTCATAACTACTCTTCTTCCGGTGTCTGCAACGCAGTTACAGCGTTGCGAGACATCTCGATTTTCACGTTTTCTGCAACTCTAAGTTGGATTCGATCTGCTTTGAATCCCACAATCGTACCGTAAATCCCGCCCGACGTGACGACCTTATCGCCGATCTTCAAGTTATCGATCATCTGCTGAACTTTTTTTTGTTTGCGGCGGGCTGGAAGAAAAACAATTAGATAGAAAATAGCGAGGATAAAAAGCAGGGGCAGTATGGAAACCAAACCACCGGGTTGCTGGGCCTGTTGAAGCAACACTTTCTATTGTTCTCCGTGTCCTCGCAGCTCACTTCCGCAACACCAGATGCCACGAGCTACGATGTCGTCTTACGCATCTCCGTCCGCAATTCCTCGAAGCGATGAAGCTCGATAAACTGCCTGATTCTGCGTATGGTGTCAAGGTAGAAGTGCAAGTTATGTATGGTGTTTAGGACTGAAGACAGGATCTCATTGGCAATGAAAAGGTGTCTGAGATACGCCCGCGAATAGGTCCGGCAGACCGGACAGCGGCACTGCGCGTCAATAGGCCCAAAATCCTCCTTATACTTGGCGTGTTTAATAACGATGTGGCCGTCGCGCGTGAAGAGCCAGCCGTTGCGGGCATGCCGCGTGGGCATCACACAATCGAACATGTCGACGCCCAGCGCCACACATTCGACGAGATCAGCCGGGGTTCCTACACCCATTAGATATCTTGGTTTGTCCGGCGGCAGATGGGTCTCCACGCGATCGATGACTTCGTACATCATCGGCTTGGGTTCCCCGACGGCTAATCCCCCGATCGCATAACCCGGAAAATCCATCTGCCGCAACCGATTCGCGCTCAATTCGCGAAGATCGTGAAAAACTCCGCCCTGCACGATGCCAAAGAGCGCCTGAAGACTCAGCCGTGATTCTTCAAAACGCCGTTTGCACCGTTCCGCCCATGCCAACGACCGCTCCATCGACTTGTTCGATTCGAATCGGCTAGCCGGATGGGCCAGGCAATCATCCAGTATCATCATGATGTCAGAACCGAGCGCCGCCTGGATGTCTATCGCGGTCTCCGGGCCGAGGAAACACTTGCTGCCGTCCAAATGCGATTGAAACTGAACGCCGTCATCGCTGATCTTGCGAAGAGTACTCAGGCTGAAAACCTGATAACCTCCGCTATCCGTAAGGATCGGCCTGTTCCAACCCATGAACTTGTGCAATCCTCCAAGCCGCGCGATGGTTTCGTGACCCGGTCTCAGGAACAGGTGATAGGAATTGCATAACAGAATTTCGACCTGCAAATCTCGCAGCTGTTCCACCGTCATGGACTTCACCGTGGCCTGCGTTCCGACGGGCATGAAAATTGGAGTCTCTATCGTGCCATGCGCCGTATGAATGCGGCCGCGCCTAGCACGCGTTCCCGGATCCTTGTTGAGGAGTTCGAATTTCATTCTGGACGATGGGCGGTCAGACCAGGTGACAAGCCACTTCTCGGGCGCCTTCAATCTCACGCAGAATCGGTTCTTCAACCTTGCACCTGTCCACAGCTACTGGACATCGGGTGTGAAAACGGCATCCGCTTGGCGGGTTAATTGGCGTGGGTAGATCTCCTTTCAGCACAACCCTCTGTTTCTTTACGGACGGATCCGGAAGAGGAACCGCGCTGAGAAGAGCCTGAGTATAAGGGTGCCTGGGTTCGAGACAGATCTGCTCGCTGTCGCCGACCTCCACAAGCTTTCCCAGGTACATCACACCGATTCGTGTCGAAATATGTTCGATCACTGGAATTGCGTGCGAAATAAAAAGGTATGTCAGTCCAAATTCTTCCTGAAGATCCGCAAGAAGATTAATGATCTGGGCCTGAATCGACACATCCAGCGCGGAAACGGGCTCATCGGCGACAATCAATCGCGGTTTCAGCGCCAAAGCGCGTGCGATCCCGATACGCTGGCGCTGACCGCCGCTGAACTCATGTGGGTACCGGTTCATCACGGTCGGATCAAGGCCAACGGTTTTCAGCAACTGCGCCACCCTGTCATCTCTTTCTGCACCGGCGGCAATACCGTGAATGGCGAACGGCTCTCCGATGATGGCGCGAATCGTCATTCGCGGGTTCAAAGAGGCGTAAGGATCTTGGAAGATAATTTGCATTTCTCGGCGGCGGCGTCTCATTTCGTGCTGGCTTAGAGACAGGAGGTCCACGCTTTCGAACTCAATTTTTCCTGCGTCCGGTTCGATCAGCCGCAGAACTGCCCGACCCGCCGTCGTTTTTCCACAACCGGACTCTCCAACAAGGCCGAAGGTTTCACCTCGATTGATTTTGAAGCTAATGTCATCTACGGCTTTTACGTGGGCCACGACCTTGGAAAGAACGCCTCGTCGAATGGGAAAGTATTTCTTAAGATTTTGAACTTTAAGCAGCGGAGGAGCATCAGGCATGGATGCAGCGAACCTCCTGACCATTACGGACGGGTTCCAGCCGTATCTCGCCTTCCGTACATTCGACGGTTTTTTTGCCGCACCGCGGCGCAAACGAGCATCCCTGCGGCAAATGAAGCAGATTGGGCACCATTCCTTCGACCACATCGAGTCGCTTCTTCCTTCCACGGCTCGCTCCGAGTCGAGGCACGGATTGAAGAAGCCCTTGGGTATATGGATGTTTCGGATTGTGGAACACGTCGTTTGCGCTGCCGACTTCCACGATCTTTCCTGCATACATGATGGCGACGGTATCGGCTACCTCTGCTATCACTCCCAGATCATGCGAAATCAGGATCATCGAAAGGTTGTATCGCTGACGCAAAGAGTCGAGAAGTTCCAGGATCTGAGCCTGTATCGTCACGTCGAGCGCCGTCGTGGGTTCGTCTGCTATTAACAACGCCGGGTTGCATACTACAGCCATGGCTATCATTATGCGTTGCCGCATTCCGCCCGACAGCTGGTGGGGATAGTCCGTCGCTCTCTTTTCCGGATCGGGAATTGAAACCGCTTTCATCGCATCGACGGCGCGGCTCCAAGCCTCCTTTCTTGAAACATCTTCGTGAGCAAGCACCGCTTCGGCGATCTGAAAACCAACCTCAAGAACGGGATTGAGGGCGGTCATCGGCTCTTGAAAGATCATCGATATTTGAGAGCCGCGAATCCGGCGCATTTCGGAATCATCGAGCGGAATCAGGTCTCTTCCCTTCAGAAAAACCTGTCCGCTGACAATTCTTCCGGGATGACTCACTAGTCGCGTAATGGACATGGCAGTGACGCTTTTGCCGCAGCCGCTCTCTCCGACCAACCCCAGCGTCCGGCCCTCTTCAACCTCAAACGATACATCATCCACAGCCCTGATAATGCCTTCGTCCGTAAAGAAGTGCGTTTTGAGATTCCGTACTCGGAGTACAGCAGTCAAGCGGTGGGAGCCTCCCGGTACTCGCCGTGAATCTCGCGAAACACGTCCGAGATCTCGCCGACGGATGCATATGCTTCAACACATTCCAAGATGAAGGGCATGAGATTATCCAGGCCCTGGGAGGCTGCTTTCAGGCGCGACAGAGCCGCCTGAACGGCGGCGCTATCCCTCTTATCACGAACCTTCACTAGCGCATCAATCTGAACCGATTCCGAGGTTGCATCAGCGATGTGCATCGGAATCGATTGGTCCTCGTTGGTTCGAAAGTCATTGAGTCCAACGACGACCCGCTCGTTCTTTTCGACGGAGCGCTGATGTTTGTATGCGGCTTCCTGAATCTCCTGCTGCACCCAGCCTCTTTCGATCGCCGGCAGCATTCCTCCCATCGCGTCAAGTTTGTCGAGGTACTGCATAACCCGATCTTCAATCTCGTTTGTTAAAGACTCGATGGCATAAGACCCGCCGACGGCATCAACAGTATTCGCCACTCCTGACTCGTGAGCGATGATTTGTTGAGTGCGAAGAGCCAGTCGTGCGGCATCCGCGGTTGGAAGCGCTAAAGCTTCATCTTTTGAATTCGTATGCAGGGACTGTGCGCCGCCCAAAATTGCAGCAAGAGCCTGCAATGTAACGCGAACGACGTTGTTATCAGGCTGCTGGGCTGTTAGGGTCGACCCTGCCGTTTGTGCATGGAAACGCAACGTCCACGAACGAGGATCCTTTGCACCGAAGCGCACGCGCGCAATCTTCGCCCAAATTCGACGGGCTGCACGGAATTTGGCGATCTCTTCCAAAAAATGGTTGTGCACGTTGAAGAAAAATGACAAGCGCGGTGCAAAGGCATCGATATTCATTCCACGCTCAATCGCGGCCTGAACGTATGCGATTGCATTCCCGAATGTGAACGCCAGTTCCTGGACTGCCGTTGAACCGGCTTCACGGATGTGATACCCGCTGATCGATATCGTGTTCCAGTTCGGCGCATCATGCCGGCAATAGTCGAATACGTCTGTAATCAAGCGGAGGGAAAATCTGGGGGGATAGATGTAGGCGCCCCTGGCGATGTACTCCTTCAAGATATCGTTCTGTATAGTCCCCTCGATCCTTGAGGCCTGGACGCCTTGTCTTTTTGCAACGGCAATGTACATCGCGAGCAGAATTGCAGCAGTCGCATTGATCGTCATCGAAGTCGACACGTTGTCAAGGGGGATGCCGTCAAAGAGGTTTTCCATGTCCTGAAGGGTGTCGATCGCAACTCCCACCTTTCCGACTTCGCCGGCGGACAAAGGATGGTCGGAATCCAAACCCATTTGCGTCGGCAGGTCGAAGGCGACGCTGAGCCCGGTTTGCCCCTGGGAAAGCAGGTATTTGAATCGGGCATTGGTCTCAACGGCGGATCCAAAGCCGGCATATTGACGCATTGTCCAGAGCCGCCCCCGGTACATGGTCGGCCGAATACCGCGAGTGAATGGGAATTGTCCCGGTTCCCCGATGTTGATTTCGCTTACATCGCCGGGTCTATAAACCTGCTTGAGGACAATGCCAGAATCAGTCTGAAGATGAGGCTTTTGCGTGGAGACGACGTCCGGATCGGGGACCATAAGACGTAGATTAGCACAGGGATGATTTCAGGATTTGCCCATCAGGACGAACGGAGCCCAGTAGTAGGGATGCGCGAATACAGTTTTGACTTCGAGAATAGCTTCGCGCAGGGCGTGCGGCTTAGAAAGGTTTCTCTGCAGCCCTTCGTAAAACCGCTTCATCAATT
Source organism: uncultured Solibacteraceae bacterium (assembly GCA_964541075.1). Lineage (GTDB taxonomy): Bacteria > Acidobacteriota > Terriglobia > 20CM-2-55-15 > 20CM-2-55-15 > CAZIPZ01. The sequence goes on from CAZIPZ010000036.1 coordinate 19,828, forward strand.
GAGCTGTGGACTTGTCGTTGACTGTCCAGAGACTAACGACTAATGAAGGCGTGCCCGCGTACAGAAATCCGCGAGCCAAGCCTAACAATTCGTCTCCTTCCCACACCGCGCTCATACCTGTTTCACAGGCGCTCAGCGTCGTCAATTCGGCGCCTAACTGGAGGTTGAAAATGTCAAAAAGATTCAGCCAGCTGTCGCCAAGTTTCAGAGACGAAAACATCGGATTGTCCGCCCGAAAAACGCCGTGCGCCGCTATATGAATCTTTCCCGCTGTCGGCCCGTATTGCCGCAACTTATCTTCGCGCGCTTCACTTCCGACAAAAATGCGCGCTTTAGGCAGCAATGTTCGCAGCGTCTCCACCTCGTCATTGATGTAAGGCGTCAATTCGTCTGAAACGGCTAACACGAGGTCTTCTTCGGTCCTCTGAACCTTCCGATCGCGGCAGATCTTCAGAACAGACGCACTAGCCGCATAAACGATATCGTGCTCGTCAATCAAATAGTCTGTTCCGTCGTATAAAGCCTGAAATGGAACGTAGTGCAGGACATGATGGGGGACGATGATCAACGAACGGTTTTTTACAAAAGAAGCGATAGGCTCGATCAATTGCCTGTAAAGTTCTCTCAGGTGAAATTGTGTGGCTTTCAGCAGCAGATCGGCATGTGACTGCAAATAGGCCGATTGAAGATGAAACTTCGAGAGTTGGAAGGTAAGACCCTTGAGAGAAGCGCGGAGAGCCTTGGTGGTCGTTATATCCTGTACGACGTGAAATTCGTTCTTAAGTATTACGAAAGCCACAAATTTTTCGCCAATGGCGTAGTATTCGACCAATGCCTCGTTGGGCTGCAGCAGCTGTTGAACCTGTTCCACGCCGGGCAAGGGCATGCTTTGGAGAGCGGCCCAGCCTGATTTCTCTGAACCAACTTCGCGTAACAATTCCATCAACTCGCGTTCCCGGCTGGCGATTTCCTGCTTTGAGCTGGAATCCGCCTCGGTTGTGCGCGCAGTTGCGCCGACTTCATTCAGGCGGCTATAGAAGATGTTCAGCTCCTCTCGAATCTTTCGAATCCTTTGCAGCCGCGGCGACTCCTCCGCTCCGGCGTCCCAGACTGTTTCCAGATTCCTTTCGAGGAGGTCGATCAGGGTTCGGGACTTCGATCGTTCGACAAACTCGAATGCGGAATGAAACTCGTTCTTGGCGAGTTTCAAATTCACGATATTTTCATAGACCTGGTACTTGTCGCGCCCAAAGGACATCCGCAGCTCGTCCAGCCGAATGTTTCCACGCAACGATTCCATGTCATCGATGGCTTTGAGATAGAAGCTTTCGGCCTCGCGCCACGATCCTTCGATTTCCTTGAGGCGGCCGAGCGTGTTGTAGCATTGATAGGAGACCCATGGTGCGTGAAAGCCCTCGATCTCATCGAGAGCTCGTTGGGCTTCTTGCAAGGCGGAAGCGGTGTCATCCAGTTCCTGCCAGCTTTGCGCAGATAGAACGCGGGCATTGGCAGCTCGCACAGGCGCTTGTTGTTTTTCGAAGATCTCCGCGGACCTCCGAGCCAGGTCCTGTGCGGTCGTGAACTCCTGCTGGCGAATGAGCAATTGCGCGCGCCACAAATCGACAACCGCAACCCACACGTCATTTCCCTCAGCCACAAACATGTCGCGGGCGGCAAGGAATGCTTTTTCCGCATCCTTGTCATTCAAGAGCTTGAACTCCGCGATGCCTTGAAACGTCAGGCATTTTGCCGCTTCGTAGCGGTTGTTGAGCCGGTTGAAGATCTCGAACGCGCGTTTCGATAAAGTTGCAGCGTCATCAAACAGGTTCAGCTGCAGATAAATCTCAGCTCGATCGAGATCACAAAGCCCAACTCGACGATCGTCGAGGAGTTCTTCATGCTTACGTCGGACCTGTTCCAGGATACGCAGCGCGGTCGAGTAGTTTCCACGAAGGAAGTTCATGTGCGAGACGCCGCGGTCCGCTATTGCCGCCCAAAGCGCCATGCCGTGGCGCTCGCAGTGTTGCTTCGTTACTTCGAACGACTGAACCGCTTCGTCGAATCGATTCATGTCGGTCAGAACGTGGGCGCGATTGAGTCCGATTGCAGCAATGGAAAGATAGTTTTCGGTGTTCTCCAGCGCGGAGTGCGCGAGGTCATAGTGTGCAAGGGACTCGGCGTATCGATTCAAGCGGTAGTAGACATTGCCGAGGGCGATTTCCAACGTCGAAAGATACGGCAGGTCGTTGGCTTTGATCAGGGCCGCACGAGCTCGTTCTCCGAGAGCGAGAGCCTCATCATAGCGGCTCAGATACATCAGGTTTTCCATCTGGCCGATCAGCGTCCGGCCCACTTCTCCTTCGAGGCCGGCCTGCTCGAACAACTGGATGGATCGAGTGTAGAAAGGCTCGGCTTCAAGGCATTTTCGCTTAGTGTAGAGTACATGGGCGTGCGCTCGTGTTGCATAGGCCCATGCCGCAGGAGTATCAACCAGCGACGCAATGAAGAGGTTTGTTTCGGCAAAGATTTCGGCCAGATCTAGGTCACGGGGAAGGAGTTCGCGGATTCTGGCAGATAGATTTTCAATGAGGGATTGATCGGGCGCACTCCGAGTGTTCGAGATGAAAGCCCGTTGCTGGGCAGCATCCCGAATCTGAGCCAGAGAGGCCAGATACTCCTCGGGATTCGAAACGGTCACAACTCCAACGTTTCCTACGTGGGATATCGCGTCCTGCGCGTATTCTAAGCCAGACTTCTACCTAGGAGTTGCCGCGGTGTACGCAAAACAGCGTGATCTGTCCTTCCGGTAAGTCGACCGAAAGGTGATACGTGTCTTTAGGAACCTCATCGAACGAGAACTCACCAACAACGTTTGTTCTGGTCCGATAACGGACGATGCCGTGGGACTCCAGTTTAACCGGAGTATTATCAAAGAATTTGGCCGCGCTCGACAAGACTTGCCCAACTAATGTAATACGATCATTGGTTTCCATAGACTCGATCTTGACATCAACGTCCACATCACCCGCTCTAAAGAGCAACTGGCGCGGCGGTGCACCAACTCGACGAACCCCGGCCAGCATCGGCTGATCGTATGTATCGAAGACGAGCGCTGCGATAATTTTGCGCAGCGTTCCGGGAACCGACGGCTGCAGAACGGGCTGGAACAAGTTAACACCCCACTGAACCAGATCCGAAGGAGGTTCATTGGATGCGTCTCCTCTCATGGTTAGAACGAGGCTTTCCAGCTCCTGCCTTATTTCGACGCATTCCGGGCACGCAGACATATGGTTGTCCACTGCCATTCTTTCAGTGTCCGAAAGCTGTCCGTCAATGTAACTAATTAAGTTCTCTACAGTTAAGTGTCGCATTCCGTCGCTCCTGGCTTTCTCGCTTCGAATCTTCTCGATCTTCTACCCTTAAGAGGGAATGTAAGTTTCAAAAAATACACAAAGTTTGGCGTCTTACTTGATTCCTCGACGCCTTAAAAGGGCTCTGAGCTTTTCAAGACACCGGGCCCGAGTAGGTCCGATACTGGGGACAGGCATCTTCATCATTTGGCCGACCTCTTCATAGCTAAGTGCGCGCTGATCAAAGTAAAGCATTTCAAGCAGCGTACGGCAACGGTCCGGAAGCTGATCGACAGCGTCGCGAACCGCCTGTTGCTGTTCCGTTTGAATCCGGATTTCCTCCAGGTTGTCAGCCGGATCCGCTGGCTCCTCAAGATCCTCCGAAGCGCCGGTTTCCCGTGACTTGACGGCTTTCAAATGAATGCATTGGCGCGTAGTGGTCGTAATCAGCCAAGCGCTTACTTTGCTTTCGTCTTTAAGCTCGTGTAAATGCTCCAGAAGTTTTAGACAGACACCCTGAAAAACATCTGAAGCATCGGCGGAGGAAAAGCTGAATCGAACGGGAATGGAGTAGATGAGACGGCGATAGCGGGTGATGAGGGCTTCCCACGCGCCTCCGTCGCCGTTCAAACACAGCGTCACCAGCTCCGGGTCCGAGAGTGTTCTATATTTCAAAGAAATCACTAACGGATTTTCCTTGCCCTCCAGAATGTGTGAAGAGCGGAGACAAGCATTACGGAAGAAAATAAAACGCTCATAGACAAACGAACGATTCCATTTTCAGGCGCATTCGAATACTTGCGATACTCGTCAATCACACTGGTGATGCCAATCACCGCGAGCGCTATGAAGAACATCGCCATCACTTCCAAGGCGAGGCGCTGTAATGAACGAATCGTGTCGCCAAAGATGAGTTTTAGTCTTCCCGCCATTCAACGTTGAGCTCATGGCCTCTTATTAAGATCCACTAAGA
>CAZIPZ010000037.1:0-2400 GCA_964541075.1 uncultured Solibacteraceae bacterium
AAAACGAGTGTCGGGTACAGACTTTTGTAAAAGTCGAGCGCGGGTTGGAATCGCGTGTTTTCGAGCACACGCACTCCACCGCGTCCGCCGTCGATTTGGGGATCAAAGGAGGACAGCTTCCCGTACTTCTCGTCCTGCGGGAAGAACAATTCGTATCTGAAGCCGATATTCAGGGTCAGATTCTGGCTTTTCTTCCAGTCATCCTGAATGAACGCGGAGGAAGACCACTGGCCCGGATAGCTGGTGATGGCGGCGCCCGGCGCTTCGACCTGCCGCACGGTGCTGTCCGGATAGCCCAGCAAGAAGTCGGCGAAAGCATCACCGCTTGTCGACCCGTTGAAGTTGAAGGTTCCCGTGCCGGACATGAATCGTTCACGTGTCACATATTGACGATAGATGTCCGCTCCCATTTTGATCGCATGGTTTCCTCTCTGGATCGAAATGATATCGGTCGCCATCCAATTGCCTTCGGCCGCTCTCCAATCGCTTTGACCGCCGCCGACGCTGGAGTACCCCTGGATGTTGAGAACAGGGTATCGCCACAATGCAGGATCGTGACTCAAGCCCTGGATTCCGAGTTCCAGTGCATAATCACGGGCGCCAGGGACCGGTTTGCCGTCCCAAAGGTTGGCTTCCGGCGCGCGTGGCCGATGTTGACGGTTCCATCCGATTCGGAACTCATTGATGACGGCTGGAGTAATCGTAAGGACATCTTGCAGTGCGAATAACTGGCTGCGAATCTTCACGCCGGTCAGGAAGCCCGGAATTTCCGGCTTCGATGCCGTCCAGTCTAAGAAGGTGTCGTCGTAAAGCGTGTGCGATCCCATGATCTGGTGGTTATTGGACACGCTGTAGTTGACCTTCAGGTTGGTTTGATAAAAATTGTCGAACGTTCGGAGGTTCGAGGTTGCGTTTCGCGTAATCGTATCCGAGGTCAACTGAGCTCGATCGAACACGTGCCGCCATCGGAGTGCGATGGGATTGATGCGATTGGCGGGAATCTGAGAATTCGGGAAAGGAGTTCCCGTGAGAGGATCGCGAATCACTTTGCCCAAACGTGAAAGGTCGCCAGACCAGAACGCGGGCAACGGGACGGTCGGATTGGCAGTTCTCACCTGTACATTTCTTTGCACCTGCAGAGCGCCGAAGAAAAACATCTTGTCCCGGATGATCGGTCCACCGAGAGTTCCGCCGAATTGATGCTGTCGCAAAACCGGTTTCTTTTCGAGCGGCCACGGGTCGAAGAAGTTTCGCGCGTCGAACGCGCTGTTTCGTTCGAACAGGAATCCGTTGCCATGAAATTCATTGGTGCCCGATTTTGTGATCGCGTCGACGTGAGCTCCGGCGTAGCGTCCGTACTGCGCGTTGTAGTTTTGAGTCTCGATCTTGAACTCGCCTACCGCGTCGATATTGACTCTCGCAGCGATCTCCATCGTGATTGAGCCGTTGTTGTTCACGCTGTCCAGCAGGTATTCGTTGGACTTCTCTTCAAGGCCCAATGAAATGAATCCGCCCCGATTCGAAAGGTGTGACCCAGGACGCGGGGCGAAGGTTCCCGGAGTGATGTAGGCAAGGTTTGAGAAGTTACGACCATTTAAAGGTAGTTCGGCGATCTTTCTCAGTTCGATAACCTGGCCCACCTGGGAACTGTCCGTTTGGACAATGGGCGCCGCTCCAGTGACTTCAACGACCTCGCTCACTGCACCCACTTCCAGTTTGAAATCAATGCGGACTCTCGCCGCCACATCGACTTTGATGCCTTTCTGAATCTCCTTGCGGAATCCTGCCAATTCGGCGCTTACGGTGTATTCACCCGGCGTCAAAGGCTCTATTCGATAACTTCCTGTTTCATTTGTAACGGCTTGTCGCGCTTGATTTGTTCCTTGATTTGTAGCCGTTATTTCAACTCCCGGTATCATGGCTCCCGAAGCATCCGTGACGGTCCCTACAACGGCGGCCGCGCTGATCTGGCTTTGCGCAGGCCTGACGTTTAGGACCAGGATTAAGGGGAGCAATAGCCACACTCTGGTCCAACTCATAGTTTCCTCCTGATGAAGTGGTGCAGAAACGTCGTCGTCCTGACGGCTTAAGTTCAAGAAGCGCGTCGAGCACTCCTCTAGTTCGAACTCTATCTCGGCGCTATAGGGGGTGCACCGCTTTTTGTTTCTAATACTTGGCAAAACTTCTACCGTTCTCTGGAAACGCTGTCAAGCTGATTCTCGGAGTGTGACTTTAGGTGTGAGTCTTGTATAGGCGTGTCGGTAGTCGATACCTGCTCCCTGAATACTTAGCGTCGGGTTTCTCTAATAAGCGCTCTGGCCCGCTCGATTAAGGGAAGCGAAGTTGGTCTTTCCCGAACGAGTCTCAAGTAGTTACTGAGATGTTCAAGCGCTTCCTGGG